>NZ_JANJER010000020.1:0-39500 GCF_044878485.1 Dermacoccus sp. BD5
ATCGGGCGTCGTATCCGGGCGTGTTCGCGTCGCTGGTGGAGGCGAGCACGTACGTCGCGCAGCACGTGCACTGGTACAACCATGCCCACCACCACAGTGGGATCGCGCTGTACACGCCCGCGCAGGTGCACGACGGGTCGTGGAAGATGCTGCACGCGCGCCGCCAAGTCAGCCTCGCCTACTACCAGGCGCGTCACCCCGAACGTTTCCGCGGCCACCGCGCGCCAGTGCCCGCCCCGAAAGCGTGGGCCGGAATCAACCATCCCGGCCCTGAGTGACTCACCACAGGTTGACATCCACCGCCGTTCGCGAATGTGGACGTAGATCGCAGATGGGGCGGAGACAAGAGTCGGTGAGGGGCGGAGTCGAGTTGCTCCACCCCCCACCGTTGCGAACCCGTCAGTCCTGGGGCGTGGGGGTTGCCAAGGCGTCGGCGGTGTCGGGTTCGACGTAGACGCTGCGTCCGAGCTCGACGAACGTCTTCGACATCTGCTGCATGCCCTCACGGGCCTCGCTCTCGCTGACGACGCGCTGCTGGGCGCCGGCGTCACCGAAGCGGTCGCGCACGTCCTGGCTGATGCGCATCGAGCAGAACTTCGGCCCGCACATCGAGCAGAAGTGTGCCGTCTTCGCCGCCTCGGCGGGCAGCGATTCGTCGTGGAACTCGCGCGCGGTGTCGGGGTCGAGCGACAGGTTGAACTGGTCGTTCCAACGGAACTCGAAGCGCGCCTTGCTCAACGCGTCATCCCACGCCCGCGCGCCGGGGTGGCGCTTCGCGACGTCGGCGGCGTGCGCCGCGAGCTTGTACGTGATGACGCCGGTCTTGACGTCATCACGGTTCGGCAGCCCGAGGTGCTCCTTCGGCGTGACGTAGCACAGCATCGCGGTGCCACCCATCGCGATCGTCGTCGCGCCGATTGCGGAAGTGATGTGGTCGTAGCCGGGTGCGACGTCGGTGACGAGCGGGCCGAGCGTGTAGAACGGCGCGCCGTCACACCACTCCTGCTGCAGGCGCACGTTCTCCTCGACGAGGTCGAGCGGCACGTGCCCGGGGCCCTCGACCATGACCTGGACGTCGAACCGCCATGCCCGCTTCGTCAGCTCGGCGAGGGTGCGCAGCTCGGAAAGCTGCGCCTCGTCGTTGGCGTCGGCGGTGCAGCCGGGGCGCAGGCCATCACCGAGGGAGAAGGCGACGTCGTAGCGGGCGAAGATCTCGCACAGCTCGTCGAAGTGGGTGTAGAGGAAGTTCTCCTCGTGGTGCGCGAGACACCAGCCGGCCATGATCGAGCCGCCGCGGCTGACGATGCCCGTGATGCGCTCGGCCGTCATCGGCACGTAGCGCAGCAGCACGCCGGCGTGGATCGTCATGTAGTCGACGCCCTGCTCGCACTGCTCGATGACGGTGTCGCGGAAGATCTCCCACGTCAGCTTGTCGGCCTCACCGTTGACCTTCTCGAGGGCCTGGTAGATCGGCACGGTGCCGATCGGGACGGGGGAGTTGCGGATGATCCACTCGCGCGTCGTGTGGATGTCGTCACCGGTCGACAGGTCCATGACGGTGTCGGCGCCCCACGTCGTCGCCCACGTCAGCTTGTCGACCTCCTCGGCGATCGACGACGTCACGGCCGAGTTTCCGATGTTCGCGTTGACCTTGACGAGGAAGCGACGCCCGATGATCATCGGCTCGCTCTCCGGGTGGTTGACGTTGGCGGGGATGATCGCGCGTCCGGCGGCGACCTCGTCGCGCACTAGTTCGACGGCGCAGTTCTCGCGCGCGGCGACGAATCGCATCTCGGGGGTGATCAATCCCTTGCGGGCGTAATGCATCTGGGTGACGACGGCACCGTCCTTGGAGCGCAGCGGTGCGCGACGTTCACCGCGCCACTCGTGGCTCGCCTCACCGCGTCGGACGGCCGAACGGCCGTCGTCGAGCAGGGTGCGCTCTCGGCCGGCGTACGTCTCGACGTCGTCCCGTGCGGCGATCCACTCGGCGCGAAGGGGCGACAACCCGACCTCGGGGTCACTGCCCGGGCCGGAGGTGTCGTACAGCTCGACGGGAGCGTTGGCCGCGCCGGTGCCGGGGGAGTTGTCGAGGATGACCTCGGTGTAGGGCACGCGCAGGCCGTCCGCGTCGCGGTACTGCTTGCGGCGAGCGTCCGATCCGTCAGCGGGGGTGGTTGCGCGCGTCTGAACGGGGGCCGACGCCGGCGACGTGGCTGCTCGGTCGGTGGTGGCCGCGAGGTCGCGGGAGTTGAACGTCGTCATGATGGTGCCTCCTTCGGATCGGACGAAGGCACGGCAAGACCCCACGCAGCAGGCGTCGACGAACGTCGGCACCGAACGGAGGATGAGCGACCATAGGGTCTCCTTGGCTGCCTGCGCCGGCATGATCCGGGTCAGGTCGGGTAGCGGTCGGAGCAGTATCAGCTCCCTCTCAGCCCTGTTCTCAGGACTCCCACGAAGGACGCTTCTGACTATGGCACATCCCGGCAGACGAACGTGACGGAGGGGTGGGGGGGGGGGGGGGGGGGGGGGGGGGGGGGGGGGGGGGCGGGGGGGGGGGGGGGGCGGGGGGGGGGGGGGGGGGGGGCGGCCCCCCCCCCCCCCCCCCCCCCCTCCCCCCCCCCCCCCCCCCCCCCCCCCCCCCCCGGCGGGGGGGCCCCGGCCCGGCCCCCCCCCCCCCCCCCCCACCCCTCCGGTCACGAGTCGTGCTCAGCCGTGCAACATCTCTTCCATCGTCGGCACCGCGACGAACGGATCGCGCGCCCGATTTCGCGTCTCGGCAAGCGTACGAACCGAGTTCGACGATGTTCTCGGCGCTTCCCCATTCTTGGACACGCGCGCGTCAGAACCGCCGTTCACCACCACGTCTGCTCCGCCGAGCATGCGCTCTAGCTGCTGCGTCAACTCATCCGCAGCCTCGCTCGCACGCGCTTCCAGGCCTCGCCTGGCCCAGTCGTCGGGCGCGGCGTAGACGGCCGTCGGCATGACGAGCGCCTTCATGTACGCGAACAGCGGTCGCAACGCGGTGTCCGTCACCAGTGAGTGTCGGGCGGAACCGCCCGTCGCGCCGACGATGACGGGCACGCCGCTCAGCACGCCGCCTGCAGTCGCGTCCCAGAACGACTTGAACAAGCCCGTGAAGCTCGCCTTGTACGTCGGCGTCACCGCGACCACGGCGTCGGCCGCGCCCAGTACCTCGTAGGCGTCCGCGAGCGCCGGGGGAGCGAACCCCGTCAACGACGCCGTCGTGATGTCGTGCGCCAGCGCCCGCAGGTCGATCCGCTCGACGACGACCTCGCTGCCCTGCTTCCGCGCACTCTCGACAACCGCGTCGCTCAGCAGCTGGGCGAGACGATGCGTCGACGATTCCTCACTCAGCCCACCGCTGATCACGGCGAGGCGTGCCGTCCAGTTCGTCATCGTGTCTCCTTCGTCTCGTTGTTCTGAGTTTGGGCCGAACGCCGCCGCCGGCGTCGCCCGCCGGCCCGGTCAGCCGAGTTGTCGGCGAACCGGGCTGATGCTCAACGGTCTTCGGCGCGCGTTCCCGTCACGTCGTCGGTCTTCGGAGCGCGCGGCACACCTGCCTCGACGCGGCCCATCTGCCCGGCGTCAGCCGAGGGCGTGTCGGTCGTCTGGGCAGCGCGCGCAGCCAGCAGGCTGGCATGCGTCGGGGCATCAGGCACGCCGGCGGCGCGTCGGACGTCCATCTCGGCGCGCAGCTGCGGCACGACCTTCGTGCCGAGCAGCTCGATCTGGTGCATGACCTCGGCGTGCGGCAACCCGGCGTGGTCGATGAGGAACAGCTGACGCTGGTAGTCACCGACGTAGTCGCGGAAGCCGAGCGTGGCCTCGACGACCTCGTCCGGCGTGCCGACCGTCAGCGGCGTCTGACGCGTGTAGTCCTCCAACGAACCCGCCCCGCCGTAGACCGGCGCGTGATCGAAGTAGGGGCGGAACGTCTCCATCGCCTTCGCCTTCGACTCGGCCATGAACACCTGCCCACCGAGGCCGACGATCGCGTCCTGCGCCCGGCCGTGACCGTAGTGCTCGAAGCGCTCCCGGTAGAACTGCACCATCTGCGCAGCGTGCTGCGGCGGCCAGAAGATGTGGTTGTGGAAGAAACCGTCACCGTAGTAGGCGGCCTGCTCCGCGATCTCGGGGCTGCGGATCGAGCCGTGCCAGACGAACGGCGCGATGTCGTCGAGCGGGCGCGGCGTCGAGGTGAAACCCTGCAGCGGTGTGCGGAACTTGCCCTCCCACGTCACGTTCTCCTCGTTCCACAGGCGGCGCAGCAGCGCGTAGTTCTCGATGGCGAGCGGGATGCCGTCGCGGATGTCCTTGCCGAACCACGGGTAGACCGGGCCGGTGTTGCCGCGCCCCAGCATGAGGTCGACGCGGCCGCCGGCGAGATGCTGCGCGTAGGCGTAGTCCTCGGCGATGCGCACCGGGTCCGTCGTCGTGATGAGCGTCGTCGACGTCGACAGGATGATGTTCTTCGTCACCACCGCGAGGTTCGCCATCAGCACGGCCGGGTTGGCCGGTGCGACGAACGGCGGGTTGTGGTGCTGGCCCGTGGCGAAGACGTCGAGGCCCACCTCGTCGGCGAGCTTCGCCATCTCGACGGTGTTCGCGATGCGCTCGTGCTCGCTGACGGTGCGCCCTGTCGTCGGGTTCGTCGTGACGTCACCGACGGTGAAGATGCCGAACTGCATGAGGGCCTCCCTTGATCCATGCATTCATGTAGTTGAAAATGCAACTACTTGCGGAACGGGACGGCGCGGCCGGTTATTCCAGCTGCGCCCCCGGTGACCCTGGCCCTGCGCGGCCCAACCGCGACTCCCGTACCCATCTGCGATTTTCGTCCACATTCGATGGACGTTGGTGAATGAGCGGTTGTCGTCAGCCTCGTCGCGGGGGCGGACGCAGTGCAGGAGGCGATAGATGCCCGCAACGCGCAACTCGGACGGTGGCTGCCGCTTCGACGACCGGCCCGAACGGTCATCCTTCAGTCGTCATCGACGTCTCCGAGGTCGCCGGTGGCGCGGGGATCGAGCGCGAGACGCGCCGCGTGTTCGGGCAGCGGCGGGGGAGTGCCGCCCCATTCCGGGCAGAGCGCCTTGTGATCGCACCACGAGCACAAGCGCGACTTCTTGGGCCGCCAGTCACCCGTCTGAGCACAGCGCTCGATCGCGCGCCACAGCGCCTTGAGCTTGCGTTCGAGCGCGAGCAGGTCGGCCTCGTCGGGTTGATAACGCAGGAACTGACTGTTGCCCAGGTAGACGAGTTGCAGCATGAGCGGCATGAC
Source organism: Dermacoccus sp. BD5 (assembly GCF_044878485.1). Lineage (NCBI taxonomy): Bacteria > Bacillati > Actinomycetota > Actinomycetes > Micrococcales > Dermacoccaceae > Dermacoccus > Dermacoccus sp. BD5. The sequence continues at coordinate 5,309 of NZ_JANJER010000020.1, forward strand.
GCCCCGCGTGCGCCAGATGACGAGCGCGTAGAACTTCATCTGGAACAACGCCTTGCCCTCGAACAGCTCCGACGGCGACCGTCCCGTCTTGTAGTCGACGACGCGGATCTGCCCGCCGGAAGCGACGTCGAGGCGGTCGATGTACCCGCGCAACGTCAGCCCGTCGAGGTCGGCCTCGACGTAGAGCTCGCGCTCGGCGGGTTCGAGGAACTGCGGGTTCTCCATCGCGAACCACTTCTCGACGAGCTTCTCCGCATCACGCAGCCACGCCGCGAGATCGTGCGGTGTGCTGCCCGCGAGTTCGGCCAGCTCCGGTTCGTCGGTGAGCATGTCCTCCCAGGCATGGGGGACGAGGTCGAGCGCCCGCTCGAGCGTGCGCTTCGGGGCGTCGACGTCGAAGATGCGCTCGAGCACCGAATGGACGAGCGTCCCCCGCGACGCTGCCGCACTCGGCGACTCCGGCAGCTTGTCTATGACGCGGAAGCGATAGAGCAGGGGGCACTGCATGAAGTCCGAGGCGCGCGACGGAGACAACGAAGCGGGCATCCGAGAAGTCTAATCGGCCCGGCGCACGAGGCCCACATAGTCTTGGGGCATGCCCGAGCCCACACCCGGCCTCAAGATCGCCTCGCTGCGCGGCGTGCCCGTCTACATCGGACGCACGTGGCCGATCATCGCCGTCATCATCGTCGCGATCTTCGGCCCGCAGGTCGCCTCGCTGCACCCCGAATGGGGTTTCGGCGCGTACGTCGTCGGCATCGGGTACGCGTTGCTGCTGCTGCTCAGCGTGCTCGTCCACGAGGCGGCGCACGCCCTCGTCGCACAGGCTTGCCATTACCGCGTCACGCACATCGTCGCCGACCTCATGGGCGGCCACACGAGCTACGACACCCCCGACGCGACGCCCGGACGCAGCGCGCTCGTCGCCGCCGTCGGGCCGCTGTCGAACGCGGCGCTCGCGGTGATCGGCTTCCTCGGCCACCGCGCGAGTGACGGCGACGGCGCCGTGCCGCTGCTGCTCGGGGCGTTCGCGTGGAGCAACGCGTTCGTCGCGGCGTTCAACGCGTTGCCCGGTCTGCCGCTCGACGGTGGGTTCCTCGTCGACGCGCTCGTGTGGAAGCTGACGGGCAACCGCGCCACGGGCATGAAGGCCGCCGGCTGGTGCGGACGCATCGTCGCCATCGGCGTGGCCGCGTGGGCCGTGCTCGGGTTCGTACGCGCGCCCGGCTCGTTGTGGAGCCTCGTGTGGCTGCTGTTCATCGCCTCGTTCCTCTGGCGCGGCGCGAGCGTCGCCGTAAACGTCGGCATCAACCGCGAGTTCCTCGGCGGCATCCGAGTCGCCGACGTCATCCGCCCCGCCGTCGCCGTCCCCGCGAGCACGCCCGTCGCGGCGCTGCCGGAGACGGGCGACACGATCGTCCTCATCGACGCAGACGGCGCCGCGAGCGCCCTCGTCGCGCCCGGTGCGCACGTGCGGGTGCCCGTGGATCAGCGCCCACACGTGCCCGCGAGCGCCCTCGGAGAGGCCCTGCTGCCGCATGCGGGCGCCGTCATCTCATCACCGCAGGACGACGTGATGGCGATCCTGCCCGCGTTCGAGGGCGATCCGACGCCGGGTGTCGTCACCGTCAGCATGCCGGTGGAAGGGCAGCCCGCAGCTGCCGACTCCCCGGTCGCGCTGCGACTGGTCGGCATCGCGACGCTCGCCGACCTTGAGCGTGCGATGCAGCGTCACGCGAACGAGAGCGGCACCATGCCGCGGGGCGCCTAGACTTGCTCCCCATGAGCGAGAGCGATCAGACCCCCGCCCCGTCGACCGGCGCCGATTACCGCCGCGGCCCCTTCCGGGAGGGCGAGCGCATCCAGCTCACCGACCCCAAGGGGCGCATGCACACGATCACGCTGACGCCCGGCAAGCAGTTCCACACCCACCGCGGTCACATCAAGCACGACGACCTCATCGGTTCGCCCGATGCGGTGACGGTGACGAACACGGCGGGCGTCGAGTACCTCGCGGTGCGTCCGCTGCTGAGCGACTACGTCATGTCGATGCCGCGCGGCGCGGCCGTCGTCTATCCGAAGGATGCCGGGCAGATCGTCACGATGGCCGACATCTTCCCCGGCGCACGCGTCGTCGAAGCGGGCGTCGGTTCGGGCGCGTTGTCGATGTCGCTGCTGCGCGCCGTCGGTGAGGACGGGCGCCTGTACTCGTTCGAGCGTCGCGAGGACTTCGCCGCCATCGCCGCGGGCAACGCGCGCGAGTTCTTCGGCGTCGACCACCCGGCGTGGAGCATCACCGTCGGCGACCTGGTCGAGGCGCTGCCGCAGACCGTCGAGTCGGGCACGATCGACCGCGTCGTGCTCGACATGCTCGCGCCCTGGGAGTGCCTCGACGTCGTTCACGAGGCGCTCGCGCCCGGCGGCGTGCTCATCTGTTACGTCGCGACCGCGACGCAGTTGTCGCGCGTCGCCGAGGCCGCGCGCGATCACGGCGGCTTCACCGAGCCGAACGCGTGGGAGAGCCTCGTGCGCGGCTGGCACCTCGAAGGCCTCGCCGTGCGCCCCGAGCACCGCATGCACGCCCACACCGGCTTCCTCATCTCCACGCGCCGCCTCGCCGACGGCGTCGCCGCGCCGCTCGTCAAGCGCCGCCCTGCCAAGGGTGCCTACGGTGACGACGGCGCTCCCGCCAGCGCCCCGGAGCCCACGCCCGACGACGCGTGGACACCCGAAGCCGTCGGCGAACGCCCCGTCTCCGACAAGAAGATGCGCAAGCTCGTGCGCTCGTTCGAGAACACCCCGACGGCACAGGCGCTCGCGGGCGATGACACCGCACGCGCCCCTGAGTCGGCCGGGCCGGCGGGCTCTGACGCCGCTTCGGTGGCGCAGGCGAGCGCCGGCTCGGCCGCCGACGCGGAGACGTCCGTCGCTGCTGAACCGGATGCTGCCGCAGAGAACGCCGAGGCGCCCGTCGCAACCGATCAGGACTGACGCGAGGGTCGTCTCAGACGTCGTCATCGAGGCACGAGCCAGCCATCAGAGCCTCGTCGAACGAGCACGATCCACTTGGGTCGTGCTCGTTCGTCGTCGCGGGTGTGCGCAGGTCGATAGGGTGGAACGAGTGGCTGCTCGGGCCGCGCTTCGGTGCGCACGAGGAGCCAGACGGCTCTGACGAGCACCCCGAAGGCGAAGGAAACGGTGATGAGCGGCCCGAAGTTCGACCCGACGGACCGGACGTCGTCCTCGAACGACACGTCATCAGGCGCGACGTCGCCCGCCGACGTCCTGCGGCTGCGTTCGCAGTTGACGACGGTGTCGTCGCAGAACGAGCGTCTCGTGCGCACGCTCAAGGATGCGCGCGACCAGATCGCGTCGATGAAGGGTGAGATCGAACGTCTCGCGCAGCCGCCGAACAACTACGCCACCGTCATCGCGGCGCATGACGACGGCAGCGCCGACATCTTCTACATGGGCCGAAAGATGCTCGTGTCGTTCTCGCCCGCGATCACGATCGAGGAGCTCGTGCCCGGCCAGGAGGTCATGGTCAACGAGGCCATGAACATCGTCAGGGTCGTCGGGTTCGAGCGCGCAGGCGAGACCGTCACGCTCAAGGAGACGCTCGAGGACGGCCGCCTGCTCGTCGCGACGGGCAACGACGAGGAACGTGTCGTCCGTACCGCCGGGCCGCTCGCGGACGTGACTGTGCGTCCCGGCGACACGCTGCTCATGGAGGCCAAGAGCGGTTTCGTGCTCGAACGGCTGACGCGCGCCGAGGTCTCCGACCTCGGGCTCGAGGAGGTGCCCGACATCGACTACTCCGACATCGGGGGCCTCGCCGGGCAGATCGAGACGATCCGCGACTCCGTCGAGTTGCCGTTCCTGCACGCCGATCTGTACGCCGAGCACCACCTGCGTCCACCGAAGGGCGTGCTGCTCTATGGCCCGCCTGGGTGCGGAAAGACGTTGGTGGCCAAGGCGGTTGCCGCGTCGCTCGCGAAGCAGGTCGCGGCGAAGCAGGGCAACTCGGACGCGACGAGCTACTTCCTCAACATCAAGGGCCCGGAGCTGCTCAACAAGTACGTCGGCGAGACGGAGCGTCACATCCGCGTGCTGTTCCAGCGAGCGCGCGAGGTCGCGAGTTCGGGCACGCCCGTCGTCGTGTTCTTCGACGAGATGGAGTCACTGTTCCGCATCCGTGGCGCCGGCGTCAGCTCGGACGTCGAGACGACGATCGTGCCGCAGCTGCTCGCCGAGATCGATGGCGTCGAGAGCCTCGAGAACGTCATCGTCATCGGCGCGAGCAACCGCGAGGACATGATCGACCCGGCCGTCCTGCGCCCGGGGCGCCTCGACGTCAAGATTCGCATCGAACGCCCCGACGAGGTCGCCGGGCGCGACATCTTCGGCAAGTATCTGACGCCGGCCCTGCCGTTCCACGCCGACGAAATCGCCGCGCACGACGGCGATCCGTCGAAGGTTGCGGCGTCGCTCATCGACATCGCTGCGGGGGAGTTGTATGCCCGCGACGACGCGCACGCCTACCTCGAGGCGACGTACGCGGACGGTTCGCGCGAGGTGCTGTACTTCGCCGACTTCGCGAGCGGCGCGATGATCCAGAACATCGTCGACCGCGCGAAGAAGGCCGCGATCAAGGCCCTCATCACCTCCGACGAGCGCGGTATTCGCGCGGAGCACGTGCGTCAGGCGTGCCGTGACGAGTTCCGCGAGAACGAGGATCTGCCCGGCACGAGCAACCCCGACGACTGGGCCCGCGTGTCCGGCCGCCGCGGTGAGCGCATCGTCAACATCCGCACGCTCGCGGACAAGAACTGACTCACGCGTCGCCACGGGTCAGTCCCGCAGCACCTCGACGAGCCGCGCGACGCCGCGTTCCAGCTCGGCTTCGTCCGGCGCCATGCGGGCGAGGACGCGAGGTGCCGTATCGCTGCGGTGATTCCCGAACGGGGAGTCAAGCGCGGCGACGTTCCAGCCCGCGCGCGACGAGACGCCAGCCGAGCATGCACGCGCCGTTGAACGCCAGCGCGACGATGACGAACGCGACGGCCGTGCCGTGCCCGGAAACCTGACGCAGGATCATTCCGACGAAGACCGTCGTCAGCCACACGATCACTCCCGACGTCAGCGAGCGCCCCGGCAATCGCTTCATGACGACAAGGACGATCCATCCGACGATCGCTCCCACGACGAACGGCCACGCCGTCGTCACGATGCCGGTGAGGGCGTCGGCCTCGCCGTGGTTGCGCCGTCCGACGGCGGCGAAGACGAGGACGACGAGCAGGTCGAGAAGCGGCGCGAGAGCAAGCATGACCCCACCGTATCCGCCGATCTTGCCCGGGTTTAGCAGCGCGGACGCCGCGGAACCCGGACAACATCGACTATATTTATTGTCAATTCAATAGTCGTCGCCCGAGGAGCTTCGTGCCCAGCCGTCACTCGCCCGCCCACGCCGAGCCCTCGGCCCGCTCCGGTGCGGGCTCGTCGCGTCAGAGCCTGATCGCCGCCGTCCTGTGCATCGCCGGCACCGTCGTCGCGTTGCAGCAGACGCTCGTCATCCCGCTCATCCCCGAGTGGCCGACGCTGCTGCACACGAGCGCCGACAACACCTCATGGCTCGTCACCGCGACGCTGCTCGCGGGCGCCGTCGCGACGCCCATCCTGGCGCGCCTGGCGGACATGGTCGGCAAGAAGAAGATCATGCTCGTGTCGCTGGCTTTCGTCATCGTCGGCTCGGTCATCGGTGGTATCGGTTCGGGGCTCGGCGCGCTCGTCGTCGCGCGCACGTTCCAGGGCGTGGGCGCGTCGATGATCCCGATCGGCATCAGCATCCTGCGCGACGAGCTGCCACGCGAGAAGGTGGGCGGCGCCGTCGCGACGATGAGCGCGACCCTCGGCATCGGCTCCGCGATCGGGTTGCCGCTCGCCGGTTTCCTCGTCGAACACTTCTCCTGGCACATGGTGTTCTGGGTGTCGGTCTTCTCCGCGAGCCTCATGTTCGCGGCCGTCGCGCTCGTCGTGCCCGAATCGAAGGTCACCTCGCGCGGACGCTTCGACCTCGTCGGCGCTGTGCTGCTGTCGGCGGCGCTGCTGTGCCTGCTCGTGCCCATCACCAAGGGCGGGCAGTGGGGTTGGGGGAGCGAGCGCGTCCTGCTCCTGTTCGCCGCGAGCATCGCGCTGTTCGCCGTCTGGGCGCCGCACGAACTGCGTCACAACTCGCCGATGGTCGATCTGCGCACCTCGGCGCGACGCCCCGTGCTGGTGACGAACGCCGCGAGCCTGCTCGTCGGCTTCGCCATGTACGCCAACATGATGACGACGACGCAGCAGCTGCAGATGCCCGAGATCACCGGGTACGGCTTCGGCATGTCCGTCATCGCCGCGGGCGTCGCGATGCTGCCCGGTGGCCTCGCGATGGTCGTGCTGTCGCCCGCGAGCGCCGCCGTCACGAAGCGCTTCGGCGCCCGCACGACACTGCTCGCCGGCGCGCTCGGCCTTGCCGCGTCGTACACGCTGCGCGTCTTCCTCACCGGCGCGGTGTGGCAGGTCGTGCTCGGCGCCACGCTGTGCAGCGCCGCGACAGCGTTCGCGTACGCCGCGATGCCGACACTCATCATGCGGTCGGTGCCGCTGACAGAGACCGCGTCCGCGAACGGCCTCAACACGCTGCTGCGCTCGATCGGCACGTCGACGTCGTCCGCCGCCGTCGCGGCGATCCTGACGAACATGGCGATGCACGTCGACGGGCACGACCTGCCGAAGCTCGCCGCGTTCAAGGCCGTCTTCGTCATGGCCGCCATCGCGGCGCTCGCCTCCGCCATCGTCGCTGCGTTCGTGCCGACGGCGCAGCCCGCGTCCGCAAGCGCGCCGAGCGCCACCCCCGCGACGCATCCCGCCCCGGCGAGCGCCGACAAGGACGCCGTGCGTGGTGGCGACAGCCGCGAGATCGTCGCGACCGGAACGCTCGTCGGCCTCGACGGCCACCCCGTACGCCGCGGCGTCGTGACGGCGCTCGCCAGCGACGGCGCGCACCTCGACTGGGGGCGCGTCGACGACGACGGGTGCTACCGCCTCGCCCTGCCCGGCGCGGGACGCTACGTACTCGTCGCCTCCGCCGAGGGCTGGGCCACACGCTCGCGGATCGTCGAGGTCACGGGCCCCGGTCTGCCGCAGTTGAGCCTCGTCGACCCGCTGCAGCTCACGGGCGTCGTGCGGCGCAGCGACGGTTCGCCGGCCGCGCAGGTGCCGGTGACGCTCATCAAGCACTCGGGCGAGTACCACGCCGACACGCTCACCGACGGCGAGGGCCGCTACGTCATGCCGCTGCCGCCGGGCGGGCGCTACGTCGTCGCCGCTCTCGATGCCGAGCACGACGCGACAGCCGCCGCGAGCGTCACCGTGTTGACCGAACCGGTGAGCGCCGACATCACCCTCTGACCCGCCGATGTTGCCCGCGATTTCGGGCGCGGGCACTCGGAATCCCGGGCAACATCACTAGGGTGGCGCCATGACGGTTCAGCGCATCATGGGCATCGAGACCGAGTACGGCGTGCTGCGCCCCGGCGATCAACGGACGACGCCGATGGTGCTGTCGGGCCTCGTCGTGCGCGCCTACGCGAACGACGTCGGCCTCAACGCGGCGCAGAGTCGGTGGGACTACAGCGACGAGTCGCCGTTGCGCGATCAGCGCGGCTACGACATCGCTCGCGAGGTCGCGCACGAGAGCCAGCTGACCGACGACATCGACCCGAGCTTCGCCAACGTCGTGCTCAAGAACGGCGCGCGCCTGTACGTCGACCACGCCCACCCCGAGTACAGCTCGCCGGAAGTGACGACGCCCCGCGACGCCGTCGCGTACGACCGCGCGGGCGAGGTCATCATGCGGCGCACGGCGGCGTTGCTCGCAGACGACGAGGACGGCCCGACGCAGCTGTACAAGAACAACACCGACGGTCAGGGCGCCTCGTACGGCACGCACGAGAACTACCTGCTGCGCCGCGACGTGCCGTGGGCGCGCGTCGTCGCGGGCATGACGCCGTTCTTCGTCGCTCGTCAGGTCGTCACCGGCAGCGGCCGCGTCGGCATCGGCACCGAGAGCGAGCGGGCCGGTTTCCAGCTCACTCAGCGCGCCGACTTCTTCGAGGCCGAGGTCGGTCTCGAGACGACGTTGAAGCGTCCCATCATCAACACGCGCGACGAGCCGCACGCCGACCACCGCAAGTATCGCCGCCTGCACGTCATCGTCGGCGACGCCAACCACGCCGACGTCGCGAACCTGCTCAAGATGGGCATGACGAGCCTCGTGCTCGGCGCCCTCGAGGACGAGGCCCTGCCGCGGATCGTCCTCGCGCGACCGGTCACGTCGATGCGTGCCGTCAGTCACGACCTGACGCTCGCCGAGCCGCTGGACCTCGTCGACGGCCGCGCGATGAGCGCGCTCGACATCCTCGAGGCGTACCGCGATGCCACGCACACGTGGTGGCAGCGGCGCGGCGACGACCCGGTCGAGGAGCAGACGCGCGAGGTCTTCGAGCACTGGGGGCGCGTCCTCGGCGGGCTGCGTCGCGACCCCATGAGCCTCGCGGCCGACCTCGACTGGGTGGCGAAGAAGAGCGTCATGGAGGCGTTCATGACACGCCATGATGTCGGGTGGGACGACCCGCGTCTGCGCGCGCTCGACATCCAGTGGTCCGACGTGCGCGCCGACAAGGGCCTGTTCCACACGTTCGAACGCGCCGGTCGCTTCACCCGCGTCGTCAGTGACGAGGACGTCGCGCGCGCCGTCGTCGAGCCCCCGCGCGACACGCGAGCATGGTTGCGCGGCAAGAGCATCGAGGCGTTCGGCAGCGACGTCGCCTCCGCGTCGTGGGACGGGATGGTCTACCGCACCAGGCAGCCCTCGAGCTACACGCGCATCCGCCTGCCCGAGCCACTCGCCGGCAGCGCCGAGCAGACCCGCGGTTGGTTCGACGCCGACGTCGCGCACCTCATCGCTCAGGTCGGGCCCGACCTCGTCGTGGAGTGAGCGATCGGGGCGGGCTGCGCGACGTGGTGGCACAGCTGCTCGAGAATTGTGCACGTGCACGGGGTTTGTGCCGCTCATTCCTCCTGCAGATGCGCATTACTCGTGCAACGAGCACTCCGGCGTTCGGGCGGCGATAGGGTGGCGAACAGCAACCAGCGACGTCATTTCGAGGAGCAACGATGAGCGATCAGCAGTTCAAGAACGCCGGCGGCAAGGGCGACGACGAGTTCGAGGCAGGCGCAGACGCCGGCCAGGTGCAGGCGGCGTCGTCGACGAGCGACATCGACTCGATGCTCGACGAGATCGACGGCGTGCTCGAGACCAACGCGAGCGAGTTCGTCTCCGGGTTCGTGCAGAAGGGCGGCGAGTGACGCCGCGGGCTACGCGCCCGACGCAGGGTTGACGCGATAACGCCATAACGCGACACCACCGCGAGCGGCCCAGACACCGCGTCCAGTCACGACCTCAGCAGCCAGTCAGACGAGCAGGAGCAGCCATGGAACGCCGCATCTACGGCATCGAGACGGAGTTCGGCGTCACCGCGACGACGAACGGTCAGCGTCGCCTGACGCCTGACGAGGTGAGCCGCGCGTTGTTCCGCAAGGTCGTCGCGTGGGGGCGTTCGAGCAACGTCTTCCTCGACAACGGCTCGCGCCTCTACCTCGACGTCGGCGCGCACCCCGAGTACGCGACGGCCGAGTGCGACTCGCTGCTTGATCTCGTCGCCCAGGATCGCGCCGGCGAGCGCATCCTCGACGACATGACGAGCGACGCCCAGGCGCGCCTGGCGGAGGACGGCGTCGACGGCACAATCTACGTCTTCAAGAACAACACCGACTCGGCGGGCAACTCCTACGGCTGCCACGAGAACTTACTGCTCGATCGCGGCGCCGACATGAACCGCATCGCGGAGATCTTCGTCGCGTTCCTCGTCTCCCGCCAGCTCGTCGCGGGCGCCGGCAAGCTGCTCGTGCGTGACGGGCGCACCGTGTTCAACCTGACGCAGCGCGCCGAGCACATCTGGGACGGCTACTCGAGCGCGACGACGCGCTCACGCCCCATCATCAACAGCCGCGACGAACCGCACGCCGACTCGGCGCGCTACCGTCGCCTGCACGTCATCGTCGGCGACTCGACGATGAGCGAGGCGACGACGCTGCTCAAGGTCGGCTCCGCCCACCTCGTGCTGCGCATGATCGAGGCGGGGGAGAGCTTCCCGCGCCTGCACCTCGCCAACCAGATCCAGGCGATCCGCGACGTCTCCGCCGACCCCACCGGCCAGTGCGTCATCGAGCTGCAGGGCGGCACGAGCATGACGGCCCTCGCGATGCAGCACATGTTCCTCGCGCGCGCGACGGCGTTCGTCGAGCGCGAGGGCGACCCCGACCCGGCGATCGCGGACGTCCTCGACCTGTGGGGGCGCACCCTCGAGGCGGTCGAATCGCAGAACTTCACCGGCATCGAGACCGAGATCGAATGGGTCATCAAGCGCAAGCTGCTCACCGACTACGCGGCGCGTCAGGGCCTCGAGTTGGACGACCCGAAGCTCGCCCAACTCGACCTCACGTTCCACGACATCCGCGCCGGACGCGGCGTGTTCGGCCTGCTCGAGAAGGCTGGACGCGTGCGACGCATCGTCGACGACGCCCGCGTCACCGAGGCCATGACGACGCCGCCACAAACAACACGCGCGAAGCTGCGCGGCGATTTCGTCAGGGCCGCGCGTGAGGCGGGGCGTGACTTCACCGTCGACTGGGTGCACCTCAAGCTCAACGACCAAGCCGGCCGCACGCTCATGTGCAAGGATCCGTTCCTCGCCACCGATGCCCGCGTCGATCGTCTCGTCGAGAGCCTGACGACGCCCGTCTGAGACGCCTGCGGGCTCGGACGCACAGGCCCTTGCCAGGCAAAGCACACCCCACGCGGGTTATCGTGGCGGACGACCTGTCACCCATCGCGCGAGGATCCTCTGCTGTGACTTCCCCCAAGCGTCTGCTTGCCCTGGCCGCTCTGCCCATCGTCTTCCTGGCCGGATGCGGCAACGACGACTCGAAGGCCTCCAAGAGCTCGAGCGGCTCCTCCGGCGCCAGCGCGTCGTCGAACGCATCGTCACCGTCGTCGTCGAGCGGGCTGTCCGCACCCGCGACGAAGGGCAACCTCGACGACGTCAAGGTCGACACGAAGGACGCTGCGAAGCCCACCGTCTCGATCCCGAAGGACAAGCTGCCGTTCGGCACGAGCAGCACGAAGCCGAAGATCCTGACGCAGGGTTCCGGCAAGACGGTCGGCGACAACGACATCGTCAAGGCCAACTTCGTCATGGTGAACGGCACGACCGGCAAGACGATCGGTTCGACGTTCGGTGAGACCGTGCCCAGCTTCAACATGAGCGACAACAACAACCTGCCGGGCATCATCAGCACCCTGAAGGGCCAGAAGGCCGGGACGAAGCTCGTCGTCTCCCTGCCGCCGAAGGACAGCTTCGGTGCCGCGGGCAACGTGAAGATCGGTGTCGGCGCGAACGACAACCTCGTGCTCTACATGGAGATCAAGGCCACCGACACGCCGCTCAAGGAAGCCCAGGGCACGACCAAGGACGCGCCCGCCGACATGCCGAAGGTCAGCGTCCCCGCCGGCCAGGGCAAGCAGGCGAGCATCACCGTCGCCAAGGGCGCGAAGGCCCCGACGAGTCTCAAGACGGCCACCCTCATCGAGGGCAACGGCAAGAAGGTCGCCTCCGGCGACTCGGTCGCCGTCAGCTACACCGGCCAGATCTGGGGCACGTCGACGATCTTCGACGCCACCGCGAAGCACAACGACGGTGGCAAGCCGTCGGTGTTCGTCATCGGCAAGGGCCAGGTCATCACCGGCTGGGACAAGGCGCTCGTCGGCCAGAAGGTCGGCAGCCGCGTGCTCGTCGTCGTGCCGCCGTCCGAGGGCTATGGCAAGGACGGCAACCAGCAGGCGGGCATCAAGGGCACCGACACCCTCGTGTTCGTCGTCGACATCCTCGCCGCCAACTGACACGCTGAGCCTGTCAGCGACACTTTCTCGAAGGAGCAACCATGGGTTTCGACCCCAAGACGACCAAGCCCGAGATCGACTTCCCCGGTGACACCCCGCCGGCGGAACTCGTCGTCGAGGACATCACCGTTGGTGACGGCGCCACCGTCGAGGCCGGCGACATCATCAAGGCGCACTACGTCGGCGTCTCCTGGTCGACCGGCGAGGAGTTCGACGCCTCGTGGAACCGCGGCGAGCCGCTGGAGTTCACCGCCGGCGTCGGCCAGGTCATCCAGGGCTGGGACGAGGGCCTGCTCGGCATGAAGGTCGGCGGCCGCCGCAAGATCATCATCCCGCCGGCGCTCGGCTACGGCGAGCGCGGCGCGGGTGCCTCGATCGGCCCGAACGAGACGCTGATCTTCGTCGTCGACCTCGTCTCGACGAACAAGCCCGGCGCTGGACGCTCCTTCGGCCTCCGCTGAGGTCGCCTTCGCCACTCTGGTCGTCCCGCGAGTGGGTTCGGCCTGAGCAACAAGACGGGGTGAGTGCCATTGGTGCTCACCCCGTTCTGCTTGCCCGCGGCCATCACGCGGGGAGGAGTGCCGCCAATCGCACACCTGTGCGAATGAGAGGGTAGGCTCTGCAGCAGGACCACGGCGTCAGACCCGACAGCGACGAAGGAGCGAGCGTGGCAGCACGACCCACCCCGGAGGCGAAGACCGAGCGCCTGCTCAACCTCGTCATCGCGCTGCTCTACACGCGCAGGCCGCTGACGAAGGACGCCATCCGTCAGGCCGTGCGCCCGTACACCGAGGCACCGAACGACGAAGCCTTCGACCGGATGTTCGAGCGGGACAAGGACGAGTTGCGTGAGCTCGGCATCCCGCTGCGCGCCGAACCCATCGACATCCTGTTCGAGGACGAGATCGGCTACCGCATCGACAAGCGTGAGTACGAGCTGCCCGACCTGCACTTCGACGCCGACGAACTCGCTGTCCTCGGCCTCGCCTCGCGTGCGTGGCAGCAGGCCAGCCTCGCCGGCCCTGCGGCGGCGGCGATGCGCAAGCTCGAGGCGCTCGACATCAGCCCCGACGTCGAATCGGTCGTCGGCCTCGAACCTCGTATCCGCACCAGCGAACCCGCCTTCGACGCCGTCAAGGACGCGGTGATGACGCGGCGCGCCATCACGTTCACCTACCGCGCGGCCGGGCGGGAGAGCGCTGCGCGCCACGTTCAGCCGTGGACGGTGACGAACCGTCGGGGTCATTGGTACGTTGCCGGGTTCGACACCGACCGTGACGCGCCGCGCGTCTTCCGTCTCTCGCGCATCGAGGGCCCGGTGCGACTCGTCGGCAAGCCGGGCGCCTACGAGGTGCCGGACGATCACGACACGAGTGCACTCATCGAACGCACCGAGCGCGCCCCCGACTGGGCGCCCGCCGTGCTGCGGGTGCGCGCGGGGCGAGGACTCTCGCTCGTGCGGCGCGCCCGCACCGTCGGCGTCATCGACGAGACGTGGCAGCTCATCGACATCGAGTACGCCGACCCCGGCGTACTCGCCGACGAAGTCGTCTCCTTCGGCGCCGATGTGCTCGTGGAGAAGCCCGACGAGCTGCGCGACCGTGTCATGGCGCGCCTGCGGGGCGCCTATGAAGCCCAGACGGCGGAGACTGCACCATGAACGCCCGCACTGACAAGGCCGCCCGCTCTGGGGCGATCGACTCTGGGTCCGCCGACACGGTTTCCATCAGCTCGGGGTCGATCAACTCGGGGCCGATCAACTCCGAAGCGGCGACGACGCGCCTGTCACGGCTGCTCACGATGGTGCCGTGGCTGATGAACCGTCAGGGCATCGACATCGAGGAGGCGGCCCGCACCCTCGGCGTCAGCCGCGCGCAGATCGAGGCCGACCTCGAACTGCTCTTCGTCTGCGGCACACCCGGCCACATGCCCGACGACCTCATCGAGGCCGAGTGGGAGCAGGGGCGTGTCTACATCCGCAACGCCGACGCCATCGCCAAACCGCTGCGCTTCACCCGCGACGAGGCGCTCGCCCTCACCGTCGGGCTGCGCACGCTGCTCGATGTGCCCGGGCTGCAGGAGCGCGACGCCGTCGATCGCGCCCTCGCCAAGCTGAGCGAGGCGACGGGGGAGAGCGGCGCCGCACGCGTCCACGTCAGCCTCGAACGCGATGGTGAGCAGGTGCTCAGCACGCTGCAGGACGCTGTGCGCCGCGCACATCGGGTGCACCTGCGCTACCTTGCGCCCGCCCGGGACGAGGTGACGGAGCGCGACGTCGACCCGCTGCGCCTGTTCACCTCCGACGGCCACTGGTACCTCGAAGGGTGGTGCCGTCGCGCCGAGGGCATGCGCACGTTCCGTCTCGACCGCATCGAGAGCGTCGAGCTCCTCGATGTCCGGGCCGAGATCCCGCAGGACGCGCAGCGCACCGATCTCTCGCGCGGCTTCTTCGCCCCCAGCCCCGACGCGCCGCAGGTGCGTCTGCGGGTGCAGCAGGCCGCGTTCTGGATCATCGACTACTACCCGTGCTTCGACGTCGAACGATCCGACGACGGCGAGCACGCAGACGTCTCGCTCGTCCTCGGCGACGGGCGCTGGTTGCGCCGGTTGCTGCTGCAGCTCGGCCGGGACGCCCAGGTGCTCGCGCCTGCCGCGGTGCGGGCGCAGGTCGCCGACGAGGCCCGCCGCGCCCTCGACGCCTACGCCGAGATGCTCGGGGGCACCGTGCCGTGACGTGGTGGATGTGGCTGCTGTTCTGGGCGATCTTCTGGGTCACGGCCGTCGCCTACCTCGCCTGGCGATGCTGGCGCGTGTGGCCGCACGCGCGCGACTTCGCCCGCACGACGTCCGAGGCTTGGTCGCGTCTCGACGAGGCGCGCAACCTCGCCGAGCAGCGATCCGCCGCCGAGAACAGTGCGGCGCTCGTCACGCAGGGCGTCGACGATCTCGCGTGGAACAAGCCGGCCTCGCACTGGCGAGGCGAGCGTCAGCGGGCCCGCGAACGGCAGCGCGACCTGCGCTTGGACTCCCAGGCCGAGGTGTGGTCGTCTTGGCGCGATCCACTAGAGTGAACGACGACCATGCGGCTGCCGCCGCGCCGGAAACTCCCGGGACTCAAGGACTGGCCATGAAAAACCTGCTCGAACACCCCGCGTCACTGCTCATCCTGGTGCTCGTCATCGTCGTGCTCCTGGGCTGGAAGAAGCTGCCCGACATGGCGCGCAGCCTCGGGCGCAGCTCGCGCATCCTCAAGAGCGAGATCGACGAGATGAAGACGGAGAGCAACCGGTCGAAGGCCTCCGGCGCCACCGTCGAGGGTGAGACGGCGAACCCGGTGCACGACGCCAACGGCAACCCGGTCCACTCCGGTGACCCCGTGACGCGCACCGACGCGCACCGCAACGACGTCTGATCGGATCCCGTTCGCTCGTGGCAATCTTCGGACGACGCAAGGACAACCCCGAAGCGCGGATGTCCATCGGCGACCATCTGCGCGAATTCCGCAACCGCGCGATCGTCGCCGGCGTCGCGATCCTGCTGTGCTGCATCATCGGCTGGCACTACTACCAGAACATCTACGACTTCATCGAGCAGCCGTTCCGCGACTACCAGCACGCCCACCCCGAGGCGCACGTCGAGGTCGCGTTCAACGCCGTCACGGCGCCGTTCAACCTCAAGTTGAAGGTCGTGGCGTGGGCCGGCCTCATCCTCGCGGCGCCCGTGTGGCTGTGGCAGATCTGGGCCTTCCTCGTGCCCGGCCTGACGCCGCGGGAAAAGCGCGTCGGCCGCATCTTCGTCGCCTCAGCGATCGTGCTGTTCGCCTGCGGCGTCTACATGGGGTCGCTGACCTTCGGCAACGCCGTCGAGATGTTCATCAGTGCGACGCCGCGCGGCGCGGCCAACTTCGCCGACGGCGGGATGTACTTCTCGTTCGTCACCCGCTTCATCCTGTCGTTCGGGCTGACGTTCATGCTGCCGATCCTGCTGCTGGCACTCAACGCGGTCGGCGTGCTCAAGGGCCGGATCATGCTCAAGGGGTGGCGCTTCGCCGTCATCATCGCAGTGGCCTTCGCGGCCATCATGACGCCGACGCCGGACGTCTACACGATGTTCCTCATGGCAGTGCCGCTCATCGTGCTGTTCTTCGGCAGCGCAGGGCTAGCCCTCGCACTCGACGCGTGGCGTGCACGCAAGGAGAAGCATGAGCGTCCGGCCTGGATGGACGTCAGCGACGACCAGGCCTCGGCCCTGTGAGGCCCAGGCTGCAGGCACGACACACATGACGCCCGACGGCGGGCTCCCGAGCGGGAGCCCGCCGTTGTCATAGCCTGGGGGCATGTCGTCGCCCGCCGAGAAGTTCGCCCAGGCCGCTCGTCGGCGAAAGTTCGACTCGAGTCACCTCGGCCACTTCGTCGAGACGTTGCCGTACCCGCTCGACGACTTCCAGTCGGAGGCGGCGCGGACCGTGCAGGACGGACGCAGCGTCCTCGTCGCAGCGCCGACGGGTGCGGGCAAGTCCGTCGTCGGCGAGTTCGCCTGCTATCTCGCGGTGCACACCGGGCGCAAGGCGTTCTACACGACGCCGATCAAGGCGCTGTCGAACCAGAAGTACGCCGACCTCGTCGAGATGCTCGGAACGGAGAACGTCGGGCTGCTGACCGGTGATACCTCGCACAACAGTGAGGCGCCGGTCGTGGTCATGACGACCGAGGTGCTGCGCAACATGCTCTACGCGGGCAGTTCGACGCTGGGCGGCCTCGGCTTCGTCGTCATGGACGAGGTCCATTACCTCGCCGACCGCTTCCGCGGCGCCGTGTGGGAAGAGGTGATGATCCACCTGCCCGAGTCGGTGCAGGTCATCGCGCTGTCGGCAACGGTGAGCAATGCCGAGGAGTTCGGCGACTGGATGCAGCAGGTGCGCGGCGACACCGACGTCGTCATCACCGAGCACCGCCCGGTGCCGCTGTACCAGCACATGATGGTCGGCGCGCGCCTGTACGACCTGCTGGGCGAGGACGAACGCGGCGATCGCGTCGTCAACCCCGACCTGCTCTCGCGCATCGCGAGCCTGACGGCGCCCGCGCGCGGCGGTCACCGCTTCGACGCCGGCGCCCCGTCCGGTCGACGTGGGCGCGGCCGCCGTCCCGCGCCGCGTCAGCCGCAGGGGGAGACGTTCCGTCCGGCGCCGCGCGCCGAGGTCATCGCCGCACTCGATCGCGCGGGGCTGCTGCCGGCCATCACGTTCATCTTCAGCCGCGCCGGGTGCGAGGGCGCCGTCGCGCAGCTGCTCGGGTACGGCATGCAGTTGGTCACCGACGACGAGAGCGCGACGATCCGCGCCTACGTCGCCGAGCGCGTCGCGCACATCCCTGTCGAGGATCTTGCCGTCATCGGTTACCACGACTTCGTCGAGGGCCTCGCGCGCGGCTTCGCCGCGCACCACGCGGGGATGCTGCCGACGTTCCGCGAGATCGTCGAGGAACTGTTCGTCACCGGCCAGATCAAGGCCGTGTTCGCGACGGAGACCCTCGCCCTCGGTATCAACATGCCGGCGCGCAGCGTCGTGCTCGAACGGCTCGTCAAGTACAACGGTGAAGCGCACGTCGACGTCACGCCCGCGGAGTTCACGCAGCTGACGGGCCGCGCGGGCCGGCGCGGCATCGACGTCGAGGGCCACGCGATCGTCCTGTACAACCGCGGCGTGGAGCCGGAGGCAGTCGCGGGCCTCGCATCGCGCCGCACCTACCCGCTGCGCTCGAGCTTCCGCCCGACGTTCAACATGGCCGTCAACCTCGTCCACACCGTCGGACGGGAGCGGGCGCGCGAGGTGCTCGAGTCGTCGTTCGCGCAGTTCCAGGCCGACCGCAGCGTCGTCGGGTTGTCGCGTCAGATCGCCAAGAACAATGAGGGCCTCGAGGGCTACGCAGAGGCGATGCAGTGCCACCTCGGCGATTTCGCGGAGTACGCGGGCATCCGCCGTCGCATCAGCGACCTCGAGAAGAACGCGCAGAAGCGACGCGCCGCCGCCCTGCGCGCCGCCGCGGACCGCTCGCTCGCCGACCTCAGCCCCGGCGACGTCGTGCGCGTGCCGTCCGGGCGACGTGAGGGGCTCGCCATCGTGGTGCGCACCAACCGCGGCGGCAAGCGCGAGGGCCCGAGCCCGTCCGTCGTCACCGAGGACGCACAGCTGCGCCAGATCCGTTCCAGCGACATCCACGCGCCGCTCGAGGTGCTGACGCACCTCGCCATCCCGAAGACGTTCACCGCACGCTCGTCGAAGTCGCGCCGCGACCTCGCGGCGACGCTGCGCGCCAAGGTGCCGCACGATCCGCCGAAGCCGTTGCGACGCACCGAGATCGAACCGGACAAGGCCGTCACCGCGGAGATCGAGGAGTTGCGACGCCGGCTCGCGGCCCATCCGTGCCACGCGTGCGAGTACCGCGAGGAGCACGCGCGCTGGGCGCAACGCTGGTGGACGCTGCGCCGCGAGACCGACGCGCTCGTCACGAAGGTCGAGAACCGGACGAACACCGTCGCGAAGCAGTTCGACCGCATCTGCGACCTGCTGCTCGAGTTCGACTACCTCGCGGCCGATCCGTCGGCTGCCGGTGGAGTGAAGCTGACCAACGACGGCGCGATGCTCATGCGCCTGTACTCGGACAAGGATCTGCTCACCGCCGAGTGCCTGCGCTCGGGTGCGTGGAAGGGCCTTGACGCACCGTCGCTCGCGGCGGCCGTCTCGGCGCTCGTCCACGAGTCGCGGCGTGACGTGGTCGGTGAGACCCCGCGCATGCCGAACCGTGATGTCGCCGACGCGCTGGAGCGCACGCACGAGCTGTGGTCGGTCATCGACGACGCGCTCGTCATGCACCGACTGCCCGAGATGGCGGCACCCGACGCGGGCCTGGCCTGGGCCGCGCACCGCTGGGCGAGCGGCCAGGGCCTCGAGACGGTGCTACGCGACGAGGACCTCACCGCCGGCGACTTCGTACGACGCTGCCGTCAGCTCGTCGACGTGCTCGACCAGATCGCCGCCGCCACCGATGACGACGGCATCCGCAGGGCAGCGCGCAAGGCGATCAAGGGCGTGCAGCGCGGCGTCGTCGCGGCTGACCGGATCGACTGAACGTCAGCGGGCGAGGGCTGCGGAAAGGCGTTCAGCGGAGCCGCCCATGTCCCAGCGCGCTGCGAAGTCAGCGAATCCGGCGCCGTCGGCGACGCCCTGCGGGCGCGTCGTGACGAGGTCGTGGGGCACACGGACGTCGAGAGCGACGTCGACGACGCGCGGTGCGACGTCGAGGTAATCGGAGGCTGCCTCGAGACGCGTGCGGCGTGCGCCCTTGATCCGCGGGTCGCCGGAGGCGACGGCTTCACGGATGGCCGCGAGGGAGCCGAACTCGGCGATGAGGGCCGCCGCCGTCTTCTCACCGATGCCGGCGACACCGGGCAGCCCGTCACTCGTGTCGCCGCGCATGACGGCCATGTCGGCGTAGGCGCGGCCCGTCGCGACGCCGTACCTCGCCATGAGGAAGCTCTCGTCGACGAGGTCGGGGGCCCGCACGCCACCCTTGGCCGTGTAGATGACGCGCACGCCCATCGCGTCGTCGACGAGTTGGAACAGGTCACGGTCACCGGTGACGACGTCGACGGGGCCGGCGGCGCGGAATCGGTGCGTCAGGGTGCCGATGACGTCGTCGGCCTCGTACCCGTCGACGCCGAGGCGGGTGATGCCGACGAGTTCGAGCAGTTCGCGGATGAGCGGCACCTGCGGGGTGAGGTTCTCGGGGCTCTCCTCGGCGACGTCGGAGCCCTCTTGCACGCGGTGCGCCTTGTAGCTCGGGATCGCTTCGACGCGGAACGCGGGGCGCCAATCGTTGTCCCAGCAGGCGACGATGTCGGTCGGCTCGTACGTCGTGAGCAGCGTCGCGATCATGTCGGCGAAGCCGCGCAGCGCGTTGTTGGGCGTGCCGTCGGCGGCGGTGCGCTCGGGCACGCCGTAGAAAGCGCGGAAGTAGAGGCTGGCAGAGTCGAGCAACATGAGTCGGCGCGGCGTCATGGGCGCCATCCTGTCACGGTGCGGCGTCGAGCGTCAGTGCTCGTCAGCGCGCGCGATGTCGGCCACGCGGGCGCCGCAGGCACGGACGAGGTCGTCGGGGGAGAGCCGGATGTCGAAGCCGCGACGGCCGCCGGAGACGCAGACCCGCGGATGTTCGTGCGCCTGCGCGTCGATGACGACGTCGAGGCGTGAGCGCGTTCCGAGCGGGCTGACGCCGCCGAGGACGTAGCCGGTGAGACGCCGGACGTCGGCCTCCGCGGCCAGCACAGCTTTCTTCGCGCCGCACGCGGCGGCAACCGCCTTGAGGTCCGCCATCGTCGAGACGGGGACGCAGGCCATCGCGAAGCGGCCGGTGTCGAGCTTCACGACGAGCGTCTTGTAGACCGACGCAGGGTCGAGCCCCAGCGCGGATGCCGCCTCGGCGCCGTAGCTCGTGACGTCGGGATCGTGGGCGTAGGGGAGCGCCTCGTAGGCGATACCGAGCCGGTCGAGGGCGCGGGTCGCGGGCGTGGCGGGTGGTGTGTTCATCGTGCGAGACATCGCGTTCATCCTGCTACCTCATGCCCGACGGATTCAAGGTGCGTGACACGCCTGCGCACACAAGGCATGACGCACCTCGGCCACTGTTCGGCGCCCCGTCGGCCGGGCGCCAGTGCGCTCACCTGCGTTGCTCCTGGGCTGTGGGGCGGCTATGTTGGCTCGAACGCGCCCGTAGCGCGCGTCATTGCGGACGGGCCTCACGCCTAGTAGAAAACTTCGCGGTTCACCCCGCGATGGCCCCAACGGCGTGAGCCCGTCCGCCGCCTCTCGCCTGAGAGGCCTACGCTTGGCCGGTGCCCACGAAAGCTCTCCTTCGCGCATTCGGCGCCATCGGCGCCGGGTTGCTCCTGTGGCTCGCGTTTCCCGACCACGGTCTGTGGTGGACGCCGCCAATAGCCGTCGCCCTCATCACGCTGTGCCTCTGGCGCGTGCGGGCGCGCACCGGCGCGCTGCTCGGTTTCGTCTTCGGCATGGCGTTCTTCCTGCCGACGCTGTCGTGGTCGGGCGTCTACGTCGGCGCGTTCCCGTGGACAGCGCTCGCCGTCCTCGAATCGCTCTACATGGCCGCGCTCGGCGCAGCGGTTGCGCTCGTGCAACGTCGCCGCATCGCGCCGTTCGTCGTCGCCTGCCTGTGGGTGATGCAGGAATGGCTGCGCTCGACGACGCCGTTCGGCGGATTCCCCTGGGCACGCCTGTCGTTCTCCCAGGCCGACGCACCGTGGGCACCGCTCATCGCGTGGGTCAGCGCACCCGGCCTGACGTTCGTGCTCGCGCTCGCCGGCGCGGCGCTCGCATCGTGCGTGGCCCTGGCCGCGCCGCGACTCTTCACGGCGGAGCGGCGGGGGAGTGCGAGCCGAACGTCTGCCTCGGATTCGGCTTCGGTTTCGGACGACGCCCACACCTCAGCGAACGCCACGGGCTCCGGGGCCACGCCTGTTGGTGACGCACGGCCCGACGACGCCCGCGGCATCACGGCTCGTCTCCCGATCGCCGTGCCCGCTGCGGCCGCGTCGACGGCCGTCCTCGCACTGATCGTCGGCTCACTCATCACGCCCGGCACGAGCGGGCGGATGCTGCGCGTCGTCGGCGTGCAGGGCAACGTGCCCACCGAGGGGCTCGAGTTCAACGCGCAGCGCCGCGCCGTGCTCGACAACCACGTCCACGCGACGCTCGACCTCGCCAAGCAGATCGATGCCGGAGCGACGCCGCGCCCCGATGTCGTCGTCTGGCCCGAGAACGCCTCCGACATCGACCCCAAGCGCAACCCCGACGCGGGCGCCAAGATCGCCTCAGCCCTCGCCGCCGTCAACACGCCGCTCATCGTCGGTGCGGTGCTGAACGAACCACGCCCCGAGGTGTCCAACGCGTCGATGCTCTACCTGCCCGGCAAGGGCCTGAGCGACACCTACGTCAAGCAGCACCCGGTGCCGTTCGGCGAATACATCCCGTACCGCTCGTTCTTCCGCACGTTCTCCTCGCAGGTCGACCTCGTCAAGGCCGACTTCGCCTCCGGGCCCAAGGTCGGGTTGTTCACGCTGCCGAACGCGAAGGGCGACGTGAAGCTCGCCCCGATCATCTGCTTCGAGGTCGCCTACGACGATCTGCTGCGCAAACCGGCGAACCAGGGCGCACAGATCTTCGCCGTCCAGACGAACAACGCGACGTTCGGCCACACCGCCGAGTCGACGCAGCAACTCGCGATCTCGCGCCTACGCGCGCTCGAATACGGCCGCTCGATCATCCACGTCTCGACGGTCGGCGTCAGCGCCCTCATCACCCCCGACGGGCAGCTGCACGAGCGCAGCGAACTGTTCACGCAGAAGGTGCTGACCGGGCAGCTGCCCCTGCGTTCGGACGCGACGCCCGCCCAGCGGCTCGGACGCTGGCCCGAGATCGCCGCCTCCGTCGTCAGCGTCGTCGCGCTCGCGTTCGCGCTGCGTCATGCCCGCCTGCCGCGCCGTCGCCGCAAGAACGGTCGCGGCGACGCCTGAGCCCGCTCTCGCTGGTGCCCACCGGGGTTCCACGACCGGCGATCGCTTCACGATTCGTCGACGAATCGGAACTCTTCGAGCGTGCCCGCGCGTTGAACCAGATGTGAACACCACGACTCGACCTCGCCGCCGCGGCTTCGCGCGCTGGCTCATGCTGGCGTTGCTCGTCGTCCCCGTCGTCGAGGTCTTCATCATCCTCAAGGTCGGGCAGCAGATCGGTGGCCTCAGCACCTTCCTGCTGCTCCTGTTCTGGTCGGCGCTCGGCGCGTGGATCGTCAAGCGCGAGTTCTCGCGCGCGTTCGGCTCCCTCCGTCAGGCGTTCGGCTCTGGTCGTATGCCTGCGCGCGAGCTGTCCGACGCGGCGCTCGTCCTCATCGGCGGCACGCTGCTGCTCGCCCCGGGCTTCCTCACGGACGCACTCGGCCTGTTCGTCCTGCTGCCCTTCACGCGCCCGCTGACGCGCCGACTGCTCGAAGGTGCCGTCGCACACAAGCTGTTCGGTGCATCTCCCCTTGGTGCGGCCGCCTTTGGTGCCGCGAACGCGGCGCCCGGCCGAGTGCGCTTCACCCGCGTGCGCGCCGCCGATGCGGGCGGCGCTTCGGCGGCCGGTCCGTCACCCGCGCCCGGGCCATACCCCACCGCCGACGCGTTCGCCACGCAGGCCGGGCGCGACGCTGCCTGGAACTCTCCACGACGGGGTGCGTCCGACGTCGTCGAGGGCGAGATCATCGACTGAGTTCGTGAGACGGCTCGGCCGCAGTGTCCTCCGCCGTCACAGGCTGATACCCAAGGCCCTGAACAAGACGAGCGAGCACACACGAAGGCCGCCCCCCGAACCGGGGGCGGCCTTGTTCGTCACGACGTGAGCGTCACTTGGACGCGGCAGCACGCTTTCGCTTCGGCTTTTCGCCGCGCGACTCGCGCAGCAGCGTGAGGCGCTCGTCGAGCAGCTCCTCGAGCTCTTCGACGGAACGGCGCTCGAGCAGCATGTCCCAGTGGGTACGCGCCGGCTTCGTGGGCTTGCGGTCGGGCTCGGGGCCGTCGACGAGCAGCGCCTCGAGGCCGCAACGGCACTCCCACAGCGCGGGCACATCGGCCTCGACGGAGAACGGCAGCTCGATGACGTGGCCCTGAGCGCACTTGTAGCTGACCATCTGTCGCTCGCTGAACGCGATGCCCTCGTCGGTTTCGAGCGAGAGCGTGCTGAGGTTGGTGCCTCGCAGTGAACGTTCTGCCATGGTGTCTCCCTACGTCACACGGGGTTCGTGGTGGTTCGTGATGCGCTGAGCCTGCAGCCCGCGCGATCCTGACGGAACAACGCCGGCCGGGGGCCGTTTGTTCCGCACGCACGCCGACGCGCTGACACACCAGTCTACGGCGCGGACGGGACGCGTCACGAATCGCGTTCGGGGGAGCGGCCGGCGCGCATCCTGCCGCCGGTCTCGAGCCCGGGGCGTCAGCCGGCCTCGTCAGCCGGCGGCGCGTGCCCGGGCGCTGCCTCGCTCGACGTCGACGCGGCGCAGCAGCACCGCGCCGAGCGCGAAGAAGACGACGAGCGCGAGGATCGACAGGCGGTAGGAGCCAGTCAGCTGGTGCACGAGACCGAACGTGAGGGTGCCGAACCAGCTCGTCCCTCGCTCCATCGCCTGATAGAGGCTGAAGTACTCCGACTCCCGGCCCGTCGGCACGAGCCGCGAGTACAACGACCGGCTGAGTGCCTGCGACCCGCCGAGCACGATGCCGATGCCGACGCCCAGCACGAGCCACAACCCGAACTGCCCCGACGGCAGGAAGAACGCTGCGAACACGACGAGCGTCCACAAGCCGAGGGAGAGCAACACGGCCCGCTTGGCGCCCATCGTCCGCGCGAGCCGACCGAACAGCAGCGCGCCGAGGAACGCGACGAACTGCACGAGCAGGATCGTCACGATGAGCTGGCTGTCGCCGAAGCCCAGCTCCTCCTTGCCGTACAGGCTCGCCGAGACGATGACCGTCTGGATGCCGTCGTTGAAGAACAGGTAAGCGAGCAGGAACGTCATCGTGTCGGGGAAGTGCCGCAACTCCGCGAACGTCGAGCGAAGCTGACGGACGCTGCCGCTCACCGCCGCCGTCAGCGAGCCGGTCACGGCCGGGCCGACGCGACGCACGTCCCGTAGGCCGAGGACCGGGATGATCGTGAACACGCCCCACCACACGCCGGCACTCAGCAGATTGACGCGCACGGCCTCGCCCGTCGACAACCCCAACGAGTCGTGCATCGTCATGACGACGAGGTTGACCGCCAGCAGCAACCCGCCGCCCAGATAGCCGAGCGCCCACCCCCGTGAACTGACGCGGTCACGCTCGTCGTCGCTCGAGATCTGAACGAGCAGCCCGTCGTAGACGACGAGGGAGGCACCCAGACACTGGTTCGCGAGGATGAGCACGACAACACCGAGCTGCCAGTTGCTGCCTGCGACGAAGAACATCGAACTCGCCGCGAGGGCACCGACGAACGCGAACACGCCCAGCAGGTGCGCCGGGCGCGAGATGCGGTCGGCGATCGCGCCGACGAAGATGAGCAGGATCGCGCTGATGATCGTCGAGACCGTCACCGTGTACGGCGCGAGCGAGCCGGGCGAGATCGGCAGACCGAGCACGTGCAGGTCGGTGTGGCACGCCAGGTCCGTATCCTGCCCCGGGCAGGCCGCCGACTTCGCGACCGCCGTGAGATACGGGGAGAACAGCACCGTCGACGTCGTCGTCACGTACGCCGAGTTGGCCCAGTCGTAGAAGTACCAGCTGCGCTGGCGCCTCGTCCGAACGGCGTCAGGGGGCGGGGTGAGGGCTTCGATCACGGGTGAAGCGTGTCACATCGACGACGCGATTTTCGGTGATGCGAGCCACTGAGAGGTCAGCGCCGCCGATCGAGGCGCTGCTTGTCGAGGTAGCGCCCAGCCGAGGCGCGCGCCTTCGTGATCTGCGCCGAGAACTTGCGGCCCGTGCGCTGGTCGACGAACTCGCCGGCCTTGTCGGTCATGGCGCGCACCTTCTCGGGTTCTGCTGCACGTAGCGGCGACCCTGCGCGACGAGCTGCCTGGCGATGTTGGTCTTCATGGGGCGTGATCCTAGTGGACGTCCGCCGTCTCGTCCTGTGCCCGGGGCAGCAGCAGTGCCGCGAGCTGCTCGGCGGTGTCGACGACGGCCACGGCTCCCGCGCGCGCGAGCTCGTCGTCCGCGGCGTAGCCCCAGCTCACCCCGATCGTCGCGATGCCGTGACGCGCGGCGCCCTCGACGTCGTGGAGGCGGTCGCCGACCATGACGACGTCCGGCCCGGCGTCGCGACCGAGCGCGGCCAGCGCCCGGACGATGACGTCCGCCTTCGCGTCGTCCGGGCGCGTGATGTCGGCCCCGAAGACGCCGTCGAGACCCCCGGTCAGGTATGGCTCGAGGCCGAAGTGGGCGACGATGCGGCGCGCCGTCGGCTGCGGTTTCGACGTCGCGACGGCGACGCTGACGCCGGCAGCGTGCAGCTCGGCGAGCAGGTCGGCCATGCCGGGGTAGAGGTCGTTGTCGAACAGGCGCCCGGCGTTGTAATCCTCGCGGTAGGTGCCGACGATGCCCGGTACCTGCTCGGCCGGGATACCGATGCCTTCGAGGGCGACCTTGAACGGCGGGCCGACGAACGAGTCGAGCACGTGCTGCTCGGGCACCGCGACGTCGTGCACGCCCAGCGCATGCCGCATCGATGCTGTGATGCCGCGCGCCGAGTCGGACAACGTCCCGTCGAGATCGAACAGCACGAGAGTGAGCGGGCCGTGCGGCCAGGTGGTGTCGGCGTCAGCCTGGTGTGAAGCGCCTGTCATGACGCGGCCGCGCGGTGTCGTGGGTGGGGTTCGCGGTGATGCGCGCGGAGCGGGCCGCGGCGCGACGCTCAGCGTCGGCGGTGACGGCGTCGACGAACCACGTGAACACCTGCTGCGAACGCACGTCGGCCCCGCTCATCATCTCCGGGTGCCACTGCACGGCCGCGAGGCACCACGCGTCGTCCGCGTGCTGCACCGCCTCGACGAGGCCGTCGTCGGCGCGCGCGACGACCCGCAGCGCGTCGGCGATGGCGTCGAGCGCCTGGTGGTGGAAGGAGTTGACGGCCGCCTTCGTCACGCCCCACGCGTCGTGCAGGAACGAGCGCTCCTCGACGCTGATGTGGTGCAGCGGCGAGGCGGGGTTGCCCATCGCCATGTGCTGCTGGTCGGTGCCCGCGTAGCGCAGATCCTGGAACAGGCTCCCGCCGAGGGCCACGTTGATGAGCTGCATGCCGCGGCAGATGCCGAGCACGGGCAGCCGGTTCTCGCGCGCGAGCCGGAGTGCCTCGATCTCGTACGCGTCGCGGATCGGCGACGTCGTCTGGCATTCCTGCTTCGCGGGCTGGCCGTACAGCAGCGGGTCGACGTCGGAACCGCCGGCGAGCAGCAAGCCGTCGAGCAGGGCCAGCTGTTGCGGCAGCGTCGAGTGATCCGTCGACGGCGGCAACATGATCGGGATGCCGCCGGCCTGCGTGATCGAGCGCGAATAGTCCTCATTGACGGCGACGCGCCGGTAGCCGGGGAAGAGGTAGTGCGGGTCGTACTCGACGTTGGTGATGATGCCGATGACGGGTTTGCGGGCGCTCATCGCGCGTCCTTCCTGGCCTGGCCCTCGTGGGGCGGTGCGAATGTGTCCGTGAATCGCCGATGTGTCAGCTCAGCGGTCCTCGGGGAGCTGCTTCGGGGTGTCGTCGTAGACGCCCAGCTTCCACGGCAAGTACAACGCCGCCGGCAACACGACGTAGCCGACGATCATCGCCGCGACCGCCCACAGGTTGAGCCCGCCGCCGGGATTGCTGAACTCGCCACGCCAGTCGAACTCGACCATGAGGAACACCGACGCGGCGATCGACAGGATCGGGAACACGACGTCGAGGACGACGCTGCGCTTCACATCGTTCGGGCGGTGCCGCGTGCGCCCGAGGAAGCACAGGATGAGCGCGAGCGGCACCATGACGAACTGCACGAACCGCGTCACCGAACTGATGACCATGA
This sequence comes from Dermacoccus sp. BD5, assembly GCF_044878485.1. NCBI lineage: Bacteria > Bacillati > Actinomycetota > Actinomycetes > Micrococcales > Dermacoccaceae > Dermacoccus > Dermacoccus sp. BD5. The sequence goes on from NZ_JANJER010000020.1 coordinate 33,020, forward strand.
TGCCGCGCATCGAGTACCCGAACGCCATCGGCACGACGATCGCGAGGACCGCCGTCACGACGAACGCGACGACCGGCACCCCGCGCTGCGACGTCCGACTTGCCGCGGCGGACAGCATCCGACGGCGGCTCATCGCGTCGAAGATACGCGGCGTGTTGAAGCTCGCCGCGACGTTGATGCCGAACATGCTGACGAGGGCGCCGAGGACGATGAGGTCGCGCACGATCGAGTTGTCGAAGGCGCTCGCGAGCACGACGGCGTCCTTCGACTCGAGCACGCCCGTCGGGTTGATCATCATCGCCACGGACACGACGGCCACGTACACGACGATGACGACCGCGACACCGATCGGGATGGCGCGCGGCAGGTTGCGGGCCGGGTCTTCCATCTCGCTCGCGGCGCTGCCGGCGCCCTCGAACCCGGTGAACGCGTAGAACGCCGCGAGCATTGCGCCGACGAACGCGGTCGTGTCCATGCTCGGCACGAGAGGGCTGCCGTCGGGGCCCTCGAGATGGGTGAGATCGGAGAAGTGGTTGTCGCCGGTCATCGCCAGCACGACGAGGCCAGCGACGATCGTCAGGACGAGCGCCGCGACCTTACCGATCGTCGAGATGTTGTTGACGACCTTCGTGATGCCTGTGCCCGCCAGGTTGATCGCGAGCAGCACCACCATGAGTAGGACGAAGCCGATCGTGATGTTCGTCGTCGTCACCGCCTCGTGGCCGCCGAAGACGGTGAGCACGGTCGTCACGACGGCCGTCGCCATGACGCCCCACGCGATCGCGGCGCCGACGAAGCGCGTCAGGCCGACGTAGAACCCGACGTCGTCACCGAACGCGACCCGCGTGTACGCGAACGCCGCGCCGTTCTCGCTCGTCCAACGGGCCGCGGCGGCGAACGTCACGGCGAGGACGGCCGCGAAGACACCGGCGACGACGTAGACGAGCGGCGTCCACGTGCCCGCGACCTTCATGACGGCGCCGGGGGAGAGAAAGATGCCCGAGCCGATGATGCCGTTGATCGTCAGCAGGACGATTGACGCGAGCCCGAACTTCGCGCGCGACGTCTTGCGCCCGCTGGTGTCATCCCGATTCGCCGCGTCCTGCGGCGTCTCGCCGCGAGTGGGCTGATCAGGCGTCGTCGCGGGCGTCGACGACCCGTCGGCGCTCGCAGACGGGGTCGAACCCGCCGATGATGCGGCCATGACGGCTTCCTCTCCTCGGGCCGTGCCCCGGCGAGGGGACGACGGCGTCAGTCGCGGTGAGTCGCCCCCAGACGCATCGCCGCGTGATTCGTCCTCATCTGTCTAGTGCTGCGTTCGCCGCCGGCGACGTGACGTCCGCGGGTTGGGCAGGACGTCAGCGTGGTCCCGCCGTCGGCGGAGCCGCGGTGCCGTCGGGCCAGGTGAGGGTGCGCGCCGATGTGAAGTGGCGGGGGGTGCCGTCGACGGGGTCGACGAACGCGAGCGTCTTCGCGAGCAACTGCAGCGGACGCGTGAAGTCGTCGATGTCGTCGTCGAGACACACGTGCGGATAGAGCGGATCGCCGACGATCGGGATGCCGAGACCGTTGAGATGCAGGCGCAGCTGATGGGTGCGGCCCGTGGCGGGGCTGAGTCGGTAGGTGGCGACGTCGCCGCGCACCTGCCCGAGTTCGATGTCGGTGATGGCGTTGACCGGCGCCCCCGGCACCTCGAACGCCTGCGCGAGGCCGTGCTGCTTGCGGATGTGCGACTCGACCCGACGCGGCAGCTCGAGCGACGGGTCGTACGCCGCGACGGCCTCGTACGTCTTGGTCACCTGCCGCGCTTCGAAGATGCCCTGGTATGCGGCGCGCCAGCGTGGCTCGCGCGTCAGCAGGAGCACCCCGGCGGTGAGCCGGTCGAGGCGGTGAACGGGCACGAGCGTCGGTTCGTCGAGCATCGCGCGTGCCTTGACGACGACGGACTGCGTGACGTGCCTGCCGCGCGGGATGGAAGCGAGGAAGTGCGGCTTGTCGACGACGACGATGCGTTCGTCCTCGTGCAGCACCGTGAGTTCGAACGGCACCTCCGGCTCCTCGCGCAGCTCGCGGTGGAAGTGGACGAACGTGTGCGGCCGGTACGGTTCGTCACCGTTCCAGGATCGGCCGTGGTCGTCGACGAAACGGCCGCGTTCGAGCATCCCGTCGACGTCGACGTGGTCGGGCAGCTTGTCGTGCAGGAACGCCCGCATCGTCGGCCAGGGCATGGGGTTTGTGCGGTCACGATCGGGCGTGCGCACCCATGCGGCACTGAGGCCGTGACGGCGGGGAAGGGGATGAAAATCTGGCACGGACGGCGCTCGCGAACCGTCAGGCGCCCGCGGGCGCGCGGCCCGTCGCGGCGGCGTCGAGGGCGGCGAGGCCCTTGTCGAAGTCCTTCGCCACCTTCGCGTTCATGCGGATGAGGGTGAACAGGACGCGCTGCGGCGCGCTCTGCCGGCCCGTCATGGTCCAGGTGACGTCGGTTCTTCCGTCAGCGGCGGGGGAGAAGGCGAAGTGGGAGGTGTTCTCCGACTCGAACGGCGCCGTGAACGTGAGTGCGACGGTGATCTCGTGCGGCGTCGAGTCGAGGATCTCCATGTGTCCCGACCCGGCCTTCTTGTCGCCGGCCCACTCGTACTGCGCGTCGACGCCACGTGCGGCCCCCGAATAGGTGCGGCGCAGCTGCGGGTCGGGCCTCTCCCACGGCGACCAGCGCACCCATTCGTGGAAGTCGTCGACGCACCCGTGCACCTGCTCGAGCGGCGCAGCGATGTGACGGCTGCGACTGACGCGGAACTCACCCATGCCCCAGAGGATATGCCGGAGCCGCCCGAGCTGGCACACGCACGCTCCGATGCTCACCCGGCCGCCCTCATCGAGTGTGGTGGCAGGGAGAGCCCAGGTCGGCCCGGACAGCCCCTGGGTCACCCGCGTGGCCGGCCTCGGAGCAGGAGTCGCGGAAACAAGGAGCAGGGCGCCGGGCGCCCGCAGGTACCTCCAGCCACGTAGATTCACGGCATGGGAATCTTTCAAGGCCTCGCCGGCAACATGCAGCAGATCGACCCGCAGCAAGCACATGAGCTCTACAGCCCCTGGCTGCTCGAGGGTGAGCAGATCCAGTCGGCGTACAAGATGCTGCGCGACGGCTTCTGCATGACCAACTTCCGCATCATCACGCTTGATCACCAGGGTCCGACGGGGAAGAAGACTCGCGTCAAGTCGATCCAGCTGGCTGCGATCGTGAACGTCACCGCAGAGACCGCCGGCGGAGGAGTCGACGACTCGGAGATCACGATCACGTACGTCGTGACGCCTTACCTCAGGGCCCACACCCTGCAGTACGGCGAGTACACGTTCGAGTTCCCCAAGAACTTCGACATCGCGGCGCTGTATCGGCATCTCATGGGCATCGCCCTCAACAACCGTCAGAACCTGAACCGCGCGTGACAGTGGTGCCTGCCGGCCTGCGTCCGTAGCCGCTCGACGCGGGGCTGCGCGCCGAGCGAGATGTCGCCTGCGCGCCGAGTTGGGGAATCGACGCGCATGACAGGATCGGGCAATGGTCGAGACGGACGCGTTGATCCCCGAGTCGCTGCGAGCGCTGATGGCCGGTCGGGCAGCTGACGGCGCCGGGCTGCCTGACGGTGAGGCGTGGCTGCGCAGCGTCCCGAAGATGCTCGAGACGCTGCTGGGCACCTGGCGTCTGACGCCGGACGGGCCGTCGATGCACGGTCAGTGCGCGCTCGTCGTGCCGGTGCGGCGGGGTTCGGAGCGGCTCGCGCTCAAGCTCGCGTGGCCGCACGCCGAGGCACGGCACGAGCACCTGGCGCTGCGCGCGTGGCGCGGTGTCGGAGCGGTCAAGCTCGTCGCGGCCGAACCGTCGTCATGGGCGCTGCTGCTCGAACGGTGTCGGCCGGCGACGCAGCTGGTGGAGATGTCGTCGCTCGACGCGGCGGAGACGATCGGCGCGATCCACCGGCGTCTCGCCGTGCCGGCGTTGCCGCAGCTCGACACGGCGTCTGCGTGGTGCGGCCGGATCGCCGAGCGGCTGACGGGGGAGGAGCTGCCGATGCCGAGGCGGTTCGTCACCCAGGGGGTGTCGTTGGCGAGATCGCTCGCGCAAGAGCGTGGTGTCGACGCGACGCTCGTGCACTCGGATCTGCACGACGACAACGTCATGAGCGTGACGCGAGCCGGAGCTGTTGGCGGGCTCGTCGCGACCGACCCGAAACCGGTCGCGGGAAACCTCGCGCTCGCGGTTGCACCGTTGTTGTGGAACCGGTGGGACGAGGCCGCTGACGCCTACAACCTGAGGAATCATCTGCGTTTTCGCGTCGACTACGCGTGCGACCCGATGGGCGTCGCGCCCGAAGCGGCCCGGGCATGGACGATCATTCGGGTGCTTGCCAACGCCTGGCGGGCCTGCCACGACGCGCGCGAGCGACGCGCTCCTGCACCGGATCTGACGCGCGAGGTCGCCATCATCAAGGCCATGCAGGGCTGACGTTCACCCCTGCCCGAACGCCTCGGTTCGAAGGCCTCAGAGAGCTTCCGACTACTGCCCAGCGGCCCCGCCCCACGTGCGATGTACGTCCCCATTCGCGATCTGCGTAGCCATCGGCGATTTTCGAAAGCATTCGCCCCCGCCGTCGCACGTGGCAGGTGAGGTGCCCGGGCCGTGCGGAGCGTCGCGCCACCCGGCGGCGGGCCATCTCGTACGCTGTGGCCATGAGCCATCCCACTGATTCGTCGACGCCCGCCGCGCCCGTCAGCCCGGCCCCTGCGGCGCCACCCGCCGCATCGACCGCCATCCTCCCCCCTGAAGCGATCGCGACGGCTGCCGAGGCCGCGATGGCCAAGCGGCCTGTGCGCGAACCGTGGCGCATCGCCATGCTCGCCGTGCTGGGCGGCGCATGGATCGCGCTCGGTTTCGTCTTCTACATCACGACGCAAACGGGCGCGTCGACGATGCCGTGGGGCATCTCGCGCACCATTGGCGGCGTCGCGTTCTCCGTCGGCCTGCTGCTCGTCATCGTGACGGGCGCGGAGCTGTTCACGTCCTCGACGATGACGATCATCGCCAAGGTCGTTGGACGCATCACGTGGCCCCAGTTCGCGCTGCACTGGGTGATCGTGTGGGTGTTCAACTTCGTCGGCGCGCTGCTCGTCGCGGCGCTGTGCTACTTCGGTGGGCTGCAGACGAACGGTAAGAACGGGTGGGGCAAGGTCGTCCTCGACGGCGCGGCCGCCAAGCTGCATCACTCGTGGGGTGAGGCGTTCGTCCTCGGCATCTTCGCGAACCTCGCGGTCTGCCTCGCGGTGTGGATGGCGTTCGCCGGCAAGACGCTCGTCGACAAGGCGTTCGCCGTCGTCGGGCCGGTCGCGCTGTTCGTCGCGACGGGTCTGGAGCACTCGATCGCCAACATGTTCTTCCTGCCGCTCGCCATGATCTTCAAGGATCACGGGGGAGCGAAGTTCCTCAAGGGCCTCGACATGTCGGCGTACTCGGATCTCACCTGGACGCATGTCTTCGTCAACAATTTGCTGCCGGTGACGCTCGGCAACATCATCGGTGGCGGGCTCATCGCGGGCCTGTACCAGTGGTACGCGAACCGTCCGAAGGTCGAAGCAGCTGCGGTCTGAGGATCGCGCTTTACATTCATTAGCTATATTTATGGCGCAGGGGAGTTGCACCAGGAGGAGACCACCGTGAGCGGTGTCGACAAGGCGCAGGTCCTGGAGGACCTCGTCGCACACCTGAGCGAGCGCCTCGACCAGGCCGACAAGGCTGTCGGCCTGCGCCAGCAGGTCGGCGAGGTGATCGAGCAGGACGAGCACCGCGTCGACGACGTCTCGCATCAGGAGGACGCTGGCGACATGCACGACATGCTCCAGGAGGTCGACAAGACGCAGCAGCGCATCGTCGAGACGGCGAAGGCGTTGACGACGACGGCGTGTGACGTCGTCAAGCCCGGCGCGGTCATCAGTTTCGGCGGCGAGCACTTCGTCGTCGGCGTGGCGACGGACGAGTTCACCTCGGGCGGCACGACCTACCTGGGCATCTCACCGGACGCACCGATCTACGCAGCCATCGAGGGCAAGCGGGCCGAAGACACATTCGAGTTCAACGGCACGACGTCGACGCTCGACGACGTGTCCTGACGCTTCGGGCGCGCGGACGTAAGCGTCAGGAGTCTGGCGACGAGAGTCCAGCAGTGGGTCACATTGCACGACGCGGTGTGACCCACTGTCATCGGGACCTCTTCCGCGCCACGTTCGTCATCCGATAATCGACATTATGTTAAGTAAGCGGATGAGGGGCCTTCCCCAGCACCCCCACACGGCCTGTCGTGTCAATCGTCATCGAAGGTGAACCAGAATCACCCGACCTGGACCACGATGACGATTTCGTTCATCCAACCTGAACCGCCGAGCCGATTTTGGTCATCCAAAGTGAACCAACCCCTTGTTCTTCGCC
>NZ_JANJER010000021.1:0-33959 GCF_044878485.1 Dermacoccus sp. BD5
GCACCGCGGCGGCCTTCTCCTCGACCGAGTAGCGACGCGTCGTCGGCTTCCCATTCGCCAGTTCCTTCGGCATAACCCCATCCTCGTTTCCAAGGTCAGGAGTCTCCAACAAACTCAGGGCGCTTCAAAAACCCCTCCCAGGGCGGCTGGTCTGGGGTTTCCAAAACCGACGCCGCTGCATGCCCCATCAAGACTCCGAGCAGCCCGAGCAAGCCCCGCCGCCCCGTCAGGCGCCGAACGCTGATTGCGGTTGACGTTCCTGCGGTGGCACCTCGGCTTCGTTGCCGGCGCCTCGTTCGAGAACGCGCGCGATGTCGCGGGCGAGCTGAACCGTGGCGTCGATCTCGACGCGGCGCGTCGACACGCTCTCGACGTTGAAGCCGAACGGCACGTCGAGGTAGCGACAGAAACGGGCGAGTTCGTGCGCGGCGGCGAGGCAGTGCTCGTAGGACGCCTCGAGGGTGTCGTGGCTGCGGCGCAGTTCGTTGCCGACCCAGCGGGGCACGTCGACGCCGAGCCATTCGAGGAAGTCGAGGGTCTTCTCCGAGCCACACAGCGACAGCGTGAAGATGAGGCGCGCCGGTCGGATGCCCCGCTCGGCGCAGGCGTAGGCGTAGTCGCTGATCGTGTTCTTCGCCTCGCCGGTGTCATAGACGACCTGGCTGACGAAGAACGCCGCACCCGACTCCTGTTTGCGCAGCAGCCGTTCGTGCTCGGCGGTCGTGCGTGCGTGGCGTTCGGGGATGACGACCCCGCCGAGCGTCACGTGCTCGTGCTCGGCGGCGAGGTCGACGGCGCGCGACAGGCTCGTCCGCACCGGCTTGTCGGACGAACTAGCGCCGACGAAGACGGTCGCGTCACCCTGGCGGCGTGAGGTGAGGAAGTCGCGCAGCTGCGCCTCGTCGTACTTGCCGACGCAGCGGTAGACGATCGCGTTCCCGTCCCACCCGGCGAGCGGGCCGGCGAGGAAGTCGGCCGGGTCCATCGTCTCGAGGTAGGGGAACGGCCGGTCGTCATCGGTGCGATCCGACTCGTCGTCGAGGTCGTAGAGGATGAGCGCGTCGACATCGAGGCCGTCGAGACGCGTGAGGGTCGCGTCGGCGATCTCCTGCGCACGTTCGGCGCTCGTCGTCGCGCGCGGCGGCGTCATGGCGAACAGCAACAGCTCACGATCGTCGGCGACGAGGTCGGCGAAGGGGCGTTCGGCATGGGCGCTCATGACGATCGAGGCTAGGCCCGCACCTCATCAACACCCGATTCGAGCGCCGACCCGTGAGACGAGCAGCCGCCTGCCACGGACCGAGAGCCGCTGATCATCGCCCGGAAACGCCTCGAGGATGACGCGCTCCTGGGCGATGATCAGGCGCAGTCGGCTCAGATGATGGAGTCCTCACCGTCAGGCGTCAGCCGTCGTTGCCCGATACGTCAGTGAGGACGCGGCCGTCGGCGAGGGTGATGTCGAGCTCGAGCGGCTTCCGATCGTTGTCACCGTCGTAGACGCGTTCTCGGTCAGTGTCGGTGACTTTGACAGACGGGGGTGGCGTCAGGCCTGGGCGAGGACATCGATCGTCGCGGTCGCGGGATCCCACCACCGCAGACGGTCGGCGACGAGGACGTCAGGCGCCGGTTCACCACCGCGGGCGTCGACGGCGGCCATGGCCTCCCCGAGTCGATCGCGCGGGATGCGCCGACCGAGCGTCACGTGCGGCGTCCACACCGGGTGGCGGACGAGGGGTGACGCCTGACGCAGCGCCGTCACCTCATCGACGACGGCACGGGGCGGCTCGGCGAGGTGCGCGAGCGTCACCCGTGAGCCCGTGCCGAACGTGATGAGGCCGCGCACGTCGAGACGGATCGGCAATGCGGCGGAGAAGAACTCGCGGGCGCGGGCGACCACGTCGTCGGTAATCGCAGATGCGACGACGAGCGACAGGTGCGGCGCGTTCGTCATGCCACGGTGGTCGAGTTGCGACGGCACGCCGAGCAATCGCAGCGCCCGCCACTGTTCCTCGACGGCGGTGGCGCTGCGCTTGTCGAAGCTCAACTCGAGCGCACAATCGGCCATGACGCGACGCTACCGAGGTCAGAGGATGAAGAAACCACCCCTAGGTGCTCGGTTGAGCCCCAGGGGTGGTTTCAATGCGACGCTCAGGGCCCCGTCAGGCCTGTGATCGGCGACGGTCAGGCCTGCGCGTCGCCGTCGCCGGGATGGTCGGCGGTGTCGTGACGCTCGCGGCGGTCGCGCCGCAGGGGAAGCTCCGCGGTGCGGTCGCCGCCGTCGCCGCGGCCGTCGACGTCATCGTTCGAGGCGGCCTCAGACGCCCGCTCCCGCGACTCGCGCTCGTAGCCGGGCCCCCGCTCGCCCTCCTGCCTGTGCGGCGGGTGGTGGCCGAGTTGATGCTCGACGAACTCGCCGACGGCGCCGACGCCGTCGTCGTCACTCGCGTCGACGCCGCCCGGGGCGAAGCGGTAGGTGTTGTTGCCGATCATGAACAGGATCCACAGGCCGATAACGCCCCAGACCGCCACGACCCACAGGGGGCGGGTGAGGTCGACGCCGCCGAAGTAGGCGATCGAGCGCACGGCGTCGACCCCCGCGCCGTTCGGCAGGTACGGGCCGACCGAGCGCCACGGCTCGGGCAGTACGTCGTAGGCGAACGCACCGCCGGCGGAGGGGTTGCCGAGGATGACGAACAGCAGGATCGCGAGGCCCACGCCGAGCGAACCGAATGCCGACGTCAGGCCGAACGTGAACGTGCTGACGGCGAAGACGAGCGCCATGCCCATGGCGGACATCTTCCAGAACGGGCCGGGCAGCGCGTCGAGCACGTACTGCGCCACCAAGGTGCCGACGATGCCCGAGAGCACCGCGTACCCGGCGAACAGCAGCAGACGCATCCGCGCCCCGATGGCGGTGTGCGAGCGGTTGCCGACGACGGTCGTCATCGACGCGGGAAGCAGGTAGGCGCCGACCATCCAGGCGAGGACGAGATAGAACGCGGCGGTTCCGCGGGCGTCGTCGGGCGCAGCCTTGACGACGTCGTGCGTGACGAGGCCGCGCTTCGCGTTCTGTGACGTCTTCGTCGCGACGGTCTGCGCCACCTGAGCGCGCGAGGCCCCTTGAGCCGAGGCGTAGTAGAGCGTGTCCTTCGGGTTCTTCTCCGTCTTGCTCGGGTTGAAGACGTAGACGCCGACGGCCTTGTCCTTCTTCACCTGCTCGATGGCGGCCTTCTCGTCGGTGCTGATCGTCGCAAGCACGGGCTGACCGTCGATGGCGTTGAGCTTGTTCGCGATGTAGCCGGCGTTGCCCTCGGTGTGGCTGACGACGATGAACGGCGCCTTCTTCGCCTTCGGCTTGCCGAAGGCACCCATGTACGACAGCCCCATGAGGCCCTGCACGAGCACGCACATGAGCGCGAGCACGATGAGGCGGGGGGCGAACTGACGGATCTGCTCGCGAGCGGTGGTCTGTGCGGGAGCAGACTCGTCGAGACGCTGCGCCATGGGCTTCCTCCGAAGGACGGGATGCGGGCGGTTTCGTGGGGGCCGGCCGCTCGCGTCGCGGCGAGCTGCCGGGCCGTGGTTCAACCGTACTTCCCCAGGCCCCGTCGAGTCACACTACACCTGTAGTGCCGCCGGAGGAAATCGCAGAACCCAGGCAGATTTCGCTTGGCACTCACGCCTGCGGCGCGCCACAACAGGACGCGACCGCTCTCGTCCCCCGGCCTCGCCGCCCGCCTCAGCCGGCGGCGAGGAGCGCCGTCACCAGCTACGCGGGATGTTGCGCAGGTTGGAGCGGCCCATCGCGACGGCTTCGCCGGCACCGCCGTTGAGCACGATGCGCGACATGGCCGTCGCGAACCCGAACACCTGGTCGCTCGTGATCTTCGGCGGGATCGACAGTGCCATCGGGTCGGTGACGATGTCGACGAGGCTCGGACCCTTGTGAGAGAGCGCCTCGGCGTACGCCTTATCGAGGTCCTTCGGGTTCTCGACGCGGATGGCGTGCCACCCCATCGCCTGAGCGATGGCGGCGTAGTTGACCTCGGGCACGTCGACGCCGAAGTCGGGCAGCTTGTCGACGAGCATCTCGAGCTTGACCATGCCGAGCGTCGAGTTGTTGAACACGGCGAGCGTCAGCGGCAGGTCGTAGGCGCGTGCCGTCAGCATGTCGCCCATGAGCATCGACAAGCCGCCGTCACCGCACATCGCGACGACCTGGCGGTCGGGGTGCGCGAACTGGGCGCCGATGGCCTGCGGCAGCGCGTTGGCCATCGAGCCGTGCAGCATCGAGCCGATGAGGCGGCTGCGGCCCGTCGGCTGGATGTAGCGCGCGGACCACACGTTGCACATGCCCGTGTCGGCGGTGACGATCGCGTCGTCCGCGAGGGCCTCGTTGAGCAGCGACGCGGCGTACTCGGGGTGGATGGGGGTGTGCTTCTCCACCTTGCGGGTGTAGGCGCCCACCGCCTTGTCCATGAGCTTCTCGTGCTTCTTGAGCGTCTTGTCGAGGAACTTCGAGTTCTTCTTCTCCTCGAGGAGCGGCAGCACGGCGTCGAGAGTCGCCTTGACGTCGCCCTGGATCGGCAGGTCGACGGCCGTGCGGCGACCGAGCACCTCGGCGCGCGCATCGATCTGCACGGTGCGCGTGTCGGGCAGGAACTGGTCGTACGGGAAGTCGGTGCCAACCATGATCATGAGGTCGGCGTCCTCGATGCCCTCCGCGGCGGCGCCGTAGCCGAGCAGGCCCGTCATACCGACGTCGAACGGGTTGTCGTACTGCACGAAGTCCTTGCCGCGCAGCGAGTGCCCGACGGGCGCCTTGGCCTTGCTCGCGAGCCGCATGAGCTCGTCGTGTGCCCCGGCGGCACCGGCGCCGGCGAAGATGGCGACCTTCTCCGCCGCGTTGATCTCGGCGGCAAGCTTCTCGACGACTCCGGCCGGCGGCACGAGCACGCCCGGCTCGGGCACGGCGACGGGCGTCACGTCGGAGGTGGCGGGCTCGTCGGCGATGTCACCGGGCAGCGTAATGACGGAGACACCCTTGAGCGTGACGGCGTGCTGGATCGCCGCCTGCACGACGCGGGGGCTCTGCACGGGCGTCGAGATGAGCTCGGAGTAGACGCTGCACTCGGTGAAGAGACGGTCGGGGTGGGTCTCCTGGAAGTAGTCCTGCCCGATCTGCGCGCTCGGGATGTGGCTCGCGATGGCGAGCACGGGCGCGCCGGAGCGGTTCGCGTCGTAGAGGCCATTGATGAGGTGCAGGTTGCCCGGGCCGCAGGAGCCCGCGCAGATGGCGAGTTCGCCCGTCACCTGCGCGTCGGCGGACGCGGCGAAGGCGGCGACCTCCTCGTGGCGCACGTGGATCCAGTCGATGCCGCCCTTCGCGCTGCCGCCGGTGCGGCGCACGGCGTCGACGATGGGGTTGAGGCTGTCTCCGACGATGCCGTAGATGCGGCGCACACCGGCGGCCTGGAGCTGGGAGACGATCTGATCGGCGAGCTTCATCGAGCTGACTCCTCCGGCGGCACCTGCCGCCTCGTTCGTGAACACGTTTTGATTCCAGTCAAGTACGCGCGGCAGATCCCGTCAACGAGGCTGCGATGTGAAGTCTGGCATCCGCCACCGACAACCCCGTCATTCCGCGGCTTTCGACACCTCGCGGCACCCCTCGACGTGACGAAAGAGGCATTCGCAGGCACCCTGCCGACAAGGTGCACGCCGCGCGTCACGCCTCGACGATGTTCTGGCCCAGGTATTTTCCGGGCCGCGGGGCGCTCGGCAGCAGGTACACACCGGAGCCTATGGGCGTCGTCCAGGTGTTGAGGAGGTCGGCCTCGGCGAGGCGGCGCTGGATCGGCACGAACTGCGCGGCCACGTCGGCGCAGAACGCGACGAAGATCAACCCGCGGTCGCTCGTGCCGTCGGCGCGCGCGTCCTCGTAGTTGTAGGGGCGGCGCAGGATGCGCTCCCCCGTCTTCGCCGGCCGCGCCCGCGGCACGTGCGCCGCCGGGTTGATGACGCTGAGGCCGAGCTCGTCGGTCTTCTCCAAGTCGATCGGGTCGTGCGGTGACGCGCCCGTCAGCGGGGCACCGTTCGTCAGCCGCCTGCCGATCGCGTTCTCCTGGGAGGCACGATCGAGCGTCTGCCACACGTCGACGTCCATGCGGATACGGCGGATCACCATGCTGGTGACGCCCTCCATCCACGGCGCGTCGGTGGTGGCGGCGTTCCACACGCGGTCGGCCTCGTTGCCGTCGACGTTCGGCTGCTCCTGCCCGTCGAGCTGGCCGAACAGGTTGCGCGTGACACCTGCATCGCTCGGGCGCGCGCCGGCGTGGAAACCGCGCTGCTGCCAGCGCGGCGTCGCGATGCCCTTGAGCGCGCTGACGAGTTGCGTCGCCGCGTGACTCACCCCGACGGGGTTGGCCGCGTCGATCTGGATGACGAGATCCGTCTGATCCCAAGGCTTCTCGAACCGATCGATCGGCATCGTGGGGATCGGCGCGAGCCACGACGGAGCCTTCGCCCTCATGCCGCGCAGCGTGAACACGCGCGGCCCGAGGCCGACGGCGATCGCGACGCCGCCGGCATCGAACGCGAGTTCATGCGCGACGTCGGGCAGCGGCGTCGACCCCGCGACGAAGCGCGACGCGGTGTCGTCGACGACGACGAGCGCACGACGCAGGTCGTCCTTCATAGCATCGCGCGCGAGGTCGAGGCCGATCCAGTGCGCGTGCGCACCGGGCTGCGTCGTCACACCCGACTGACGCGGCGCACCGCTCGGCACGTGCCAGCGCGCCGGATGCGCCGACGCGCTGGCACGCGCGCACTGAGGGGCCGAGGCACTCGAGGATCCCGAAGCTACCGCCCCAGAACCTGGCCCAGCCCCTGACGCCGACGCTCCCGACCCCGCGCGATCGCACGCCGCGAGCGCAACGGCACCGAGGCTCGAACGACCCGGCGATCACTCCCCGCCGCGAGGCCCCGCCCCCATCAGCTATTCCTGTCCCCCTCTGCGATTTTCGTCCACCTTCGCGCGCGACCCCGGCCGTCGCCGCCCCTGGGCCGGCTGGGCACTGCGGATCCACGCGTGACGGACCATCACCTGAACCCTCCTCGTCCTGACCGCGGCCCGCGCGGGGCACCTCCGTCGAGGCACCCCGCGCATCGTCACGACGCTGACGGCGAAGGCTCACTGGCCGCGACGGCGCCGCGCCATGAGCGCGACTCCGAGGCCGACCACCACGACGACACCCGCCACCGCGGCGATGACGCTCCACGCGGCGCTGCCGTCAGCGTCCTGGTGCGCCTCCGCCGCGGGTGACGGAGCGGGCGAGTCGAACGTCGTCGTGGCCGTCGCGCGCGGCGACGACGACGCGGCGCCGCCCGAGGACGACGCTGCCGTCGACGGCGCCCCAGTGCTTGCCGTGCCGCCCTTCAGCGTGAACGTGTACGACCCGCTGATGGGGTGGCCGTCGCTGGAGACGACGCGCCACGTCACGGTGTATGCGCCGTCACCGTGGCCGGCGAACGGGGCGCTGACGGTGCTGCCGTCGACCTTCGGCGTGGCCTTCGACGTCGACCCGTCCGGTGCCTTGACGGAGATCTGGTTGCCGACGGCGAGCGGCTTCTCGGCGAACGTCAGCTCGAGCGATGACGGCGCGCTCGTCACCGTCGCGCCGTTCTTCGGCGTCGTGCCGGTCAGTTCGTCGTGGGCGGATGCGGCGGGCGCGAACGCGATCGTCGTGGCGAGCGCGAGGGCGGCGTAGGTCTTCTTCATCGTGGGAGCCTTTCGGGCCGTCAGGGTCAGTGGGAGGGTGTGGTCGACATGCCGGGCATGGTCGAGCCGGCCGAGTGCGAACCCATGCCGCTCGAGTGGGCGTCGCCGGAGTGGGTCGCCTCCGACGAGTGCTGCGCGTGGCCGGAGCCCGCGTACTTCTCCTTCGCACCGTCATAGGCGCGTACGGGGAAGCGGACGTCGGTGTGCGAACCGTCCTCGAACGTCACGGTGAGCTTCTGCGTCTCGCCCGCCTTGAGCGCGTGCGAGAGATTCATGAACATGAGGTGGCTGCTGCCCGGCTTGAGTTCGAGCGAGCCGCCGGCGGGCACGGTGAAGGACTTCGTCTCCTTCATCTCCATGCCCGTCGCGGTCTTCTGCGTGACGTGCAACTGCACCGGCCCAGCGTCGCCGCGCGCGCCGGTGATGACGATGGGCTTCGTCCCGGTGTTCTTCAGCGTGCCGAACGCGGCGCTCATGCCCGAATCGGCGGCCTTCGCCCAGATGTCTGACGGCGTGATGCGCGACGCCATTGTGGCGTCGGCGCTCGACGTGGCTGACGTCGACGTGGCCGGCGCCGACGATGCGGCGCTCTTGGAGTCGCCCGAGGTGCCCGAATCGTCCGACGAGCAGGCGGTGAGCGCTGCCGGCGCGGCGAGCGTCAGAAGGGCGACGGCCGTCAGGCGGCGGGTGCGGCGGGTGGCGGACGTGATGGTGAGGTTCATGGTGAGGACTTTCGTTCTGGGTGCGACGTGGCGTCGCGGCGGCTCTCACGGCCAGGGGAATCGGTGGCGTCGCCGATGGATGCGACGAACGCTGCGGCGATTTCACGGCTGCCGGAAAACGCAGGACGCGCGGGGCGCCCGGGCGCTCGACGTGCAACGGGGTGGCGCCGACATGGTGCGCGGCCACGGGCTGCTCATGCCGTCATGCGCTCGTCAGGCCCCCCTGACACCAGGGGGCACCGCACCGGCACGATGTGGACGCTCGGTCGACAGCCGTGAGGCGCATGTCGACAGCCCTGATGGCCAGGCCCGTGAGAGAGGGAAAGATCCGAGGATCAGTGCGAGAGAACGAAACTCACCGGTGGGGCGCGGCTGGCCCGCGGGGCGTGCAGCGTCACCAGGCGGGGCGCACGAATGTCGTCGAACGCGGCCCGAGCCGTCGGGAATTCACCGAACGGCGCGAGCTGAATCTGCGGCACGAGGACGCGGATCGTCCAGGCGAGCGCCTTCTCGCCGTACGCGAGGAGCGCGGCGAACAGCCATGTCATGCCGATGTGGCTCGCGGCCATCGTCGCGCTCGTGCCGTCGGCGCTGACGTCGGCGGCGCTCGCGTGGTGCGGCATCGTCATCGAGGCGGGCATGAGCGTCGACATCGCCGCGTGCAGCGCGAGCTGCGCGACGGCCATGACGCCGACGAGCTGCGCGAAACTCCAGCGTCGCGTGCTCACCGCGTGCATGATCGGCGTACCGATCACCGTCAGGCAGATGAGGAGCAGCACCGGCGCGCGATGCCCGCCTCCGGCGACGTGCGCGGCGCCCGCCGAGCACGCCGTCAGGGCAGCGACGAGCAGGCTGCGCACCCAGCGCACCTGCTGTTTCTGCCCGAGCTCCACCCAATCAGTCTACGAGCAGCACCCAGCGCGCCCGCCCAGCCACGCTGTGAGGCCGGGTACACCGCGTCCTCGGCGTGCGGGCATGCTCACCGCCCACCCCAGATGCGTGCCCCCTCGGGCGTGAAGCGTGCACAAGTCTTCGCTTCGGCCACACCTCTCGACGATGCCCATTTCCATGCTGGGCAGATGCGAACGAGGTATGGCGCCCCCGCGACATGGCCGTCATCGCCGCTAGCGGCGGCAAGCGGCTGTTCGCCGATGACGGCATCAAGACGCGCCTGACGCTCGTCGAGAGCCAACAGTTCGCCAACGGCATCAACCTCGCGGTGTTCGACGTGGCACGCTGACCCCTCTTCCGCCCACCGGCCCGGCGGCGCATACCTGACGAAGGGCGCACCCTCCACCCCCCGCCATCGTCGTCTGCGGCCATCGCCCGCCAGCCTCCCCCGGCAGCTCTTCGAACCGAGGCAGCATGCCGCGTCATGCCGAAAAACAGCCCCTTGCCCGCCCCCACCTATCGGCCCTAAGGGAAAAAATGATCCAAAGGGTGAAGCTGTTCATCCGAAAGACGCGCTACCTTTACGTGAGCTACGACACAGGAGATGGTCAGCATGGCGTCCTTCACACCAGGCGTCGATCGGTGGTTGCGTCACGTGGGCGCGTCCATCATCGCGGCAGGCGCCCTCTTCAGCGCCCCCTTCGTCCTGTGGGCTCTCGCGTACAAGACGTACATCTACGCCGAAACCGGGCACTGGTACGCCTGGGGCGCGCCGACTCAGATCGGCGTGTGCAACCGGATCATCTCCTACGCGCTCGTCGTGCTCGGCGTCATCGGCATCACCTTCCTCGGCGCCGGGCACGTCATGGCTCTTGTCCGCCGACGGCGCGCCGCAGCCCCCCGGAGCCACTCGCCGATCATCGGCGCCATACGCCGCTGAGGCGTTGCTCACAGCCGCACCGCTTCTCTCGCGTCGCCGCCGACCGCGTCAGGGTGACGCGCTGCGCCGATGACTCAGGCATGATGCGTCGCGCGAGTCACGAATGACGCACGCCGTCGCCGTCCAGCACGGCGGCGTAGCCCTCGCGATACGTCGGGAAGTCGAACGCGAACCCCGTGCGCCGCAGTCGCGAGTTGTCGAGTCGACGGCTCGCACTCCACTCCCCGCGCCACGACGGGTCGGCGTCGGCATCCAGGCGTTCGGCCAGGTACGTGGCAACCTCACCCGCCGACGCGGGCGCGTCATCGGTGACGAGATACAGCGCGTCGGGCTCCGCCGTCATCGTCAGCAGGTGCGTGATCGCGCGCGCCAGATCGTCACGATGCACGCGATGCGTCGTCCGTGACGGATCGCCGACGTCGCCCTCGCTCACCCGGTTGACGAACCATTCGCGACCCGGCCCGTAGATGCCGCTCGGGCGCACGACGATGCCCCGCGTCGACGCGGGAAGCGCTGAGAGAAAAAACTGTTCGGCCCCGGCGAGCACACGGGCCGTCGGCGTCCTCGGAGCGGGCGGCGTGTTCTCGTCGACGAGACCGCCGGACGCGCAGACCGCCGTCGACGACACGAACAGGGCCCGCTCGGGCGCCCAACCCAGCGCGGCCATCGCCGCGAGCGCAGTACCCGCGGCCTCAAGGAACGTCGCCCGATAGGCCTCCTCGCCGCGCGCGTCGGGCGTGAGGCAGACGACGACGCTTTGCGGCCCACGCGCCCAGCCGCCGCGCTCCGTCAACGGTTCGAGCGCCGCCCGCACCGCGTCGACGCCCGCGCCGAGGTCGCAGGAGATGCCCGTCAGCGGCTCGGGCACGCGATCGGCGTGACGCCGCAGCGCGACGACGTCATCGCCCGCGCGCGCCAGGTCGAACCCGATCTGCGTGCCCAGATCGCCGGCGCCGAACAAGAGAGAAGTAGCCATGCCCCCATCCTGCCCGTCTCGGCCCCGACGATCTGCGTGCAAGTGCACCCGGGTGCATCGGGACGCAGATGGGGTGACCCAACTCAAACACCTCCTGCACCCAAGTGCACCCGGGTGCATCTGGGCGCAGGAGGGGAGGGGCTATCCCCAGCCCGTCGCGACGGCCATGACGGCCGACGCGCCCAGCCGCGCCGCCTGCGTCACCGGCCATCGCCGACGCTGCCAGCGGCCCAGGCCGCCGTCGGCGCTCAGCACCCGGGCGAGCGTCACTGCGTCGATGATGGCGTCGCTCGCGCCACGCGCGAGGTTCGGCAGCGACCCGTGCGCCGCGTCACCGATGACGACGAAGCGGCCCTGCACATAGCGACGCATCGGCGGGGCGACCCACAACCGCGCCGCGACGGTCGTGTCGTCGGCTGCGGCCAGCGCTGCCCGGACGGTGGGTGCCGCACCCGCGAAACGTCGTCTCGCCTCGTCGACGACCGCCATGACGTCGAGCTGCTCCGGCGCATACGCCCCACGCATCACGCCGACCCTGTGATCGGGCGTGTCGCCCTGCGCCGACGCCATCGCGTGCGCGGTGAACCAATACCTGCCACCGCTCACCGGAGCGTCGCCGAAAAGCCTTCCCGCACCCCAGAACTCGCGTGCAAACGGGTTCGTTCCGTCCAGACCCTCGAGCGCGGGCGCGATACCGCGCAACGTCACCCAGGGCGTCGCACGTCGTTCGGCACGCCAAGGGTCGACGGTGCCCCTCACCCGCGAGCGCACGCCGTCAGCACCGACGACGACGTCGGCGTCCAGTTCGCGAGGATCGTCGACGCGATGCGCGACGGGCGCGGGCGCCACCGCCCGCAACGCCACCATGAGATGCTCACGCCGAACCTGCGCGACGGGTGGCGCGGGGGCACGCAACAGCCGTCGCCCCGTCATCGTGTGCAGGTCGACTCGCTCGCACCTGCGAACCACTCCAACTCCAGATGACACACCGACTCCGCGGGCCCTACCGGGCGCAGCGCCGCTCACACCGTGACCGCCGCCGAGCTGCACCCCCAGCTCTGCAAGCGCGCGCAGAGCGTCAGGCCACAACCCGAGGGCCGCGCCCGTCCGACGATCGGGTTGCGCCTCATGGACGGTGACGTCGAAACGCGCCGGGTCGAGCGCCGCGGCCAACGTCAGTCCTGCGACTCCACCGCCGACGACGGCCACGCGACGAACCACCATGTCTCCCAGCGTAGGACCCCGGCACATGTCGGGGGACGGGGATCACACCCACCTGGACGCAACCCATAGATTCTCCATGCGTCTGCCTCTGTGACATCCCCGCCGAAAGGAACACCGATGCGTTTCACCACCACCACCACCGCCACCGTCGCGGCCCTGTCGCTCACCGCTCTCACGGCGTGCGGCTCGGACTCGTCCAACTCCGCCTCCTCCGCGACGAGCGCCGCCTCCGGCGCAGCCGCGAGCGCGACGTCCTCCGCCTCCGGCGACGCCAGCTCCAACTCAAGCGCCAGCGGCTCGGGTGAGGCATCGTCGTCCTCGTCGAACGCCAAGCCGATCGACTGCCCGACCGAGAACACGCGCAAGTTCGCCAAGACGCGCTTCGCGACGGACATCGGCCTGACGGCCGGCACATTCCACCGCTACCTGTGGAAGCCCTACAAGGCCGGCACGTTCCAGAAGGGCGCCGACGGCCGCACGAAGGCCCTGATCAAGGGTGGCGCGACCGCCGCACTCGACCTCAAGCTGCTCAACAACGCCGTCAAGAACGCCCAGGCCAACCCGACGCTGTGCAAGACGATCGCGCAGCCGCTCGGCACCGCCGTCGAGAACGTCAAGAACATGAAGGGCGACCTCACCTCGGGCAACTTCGCCTCGATCATGGCCGCCAACACGGCGCTGTCACAGATCATGTCCGGCTCGCAGCAGCAGGGCATCAAGATCGACGAGACGACGGACGAGTCGAAGCAGAACGAAGGCTGACCTCCCCCGTCCACGCGAGACCCCGCTGCACCGGCGTACCTGGTGCGGCGGGGTCCTGTGTCTTCGGATGCCGGCACCCTCAGTCGCTTCCACCGAACCGCGGCGCGGGAGCGGGCATCGTCACGCCGTCGACGTCGACGAACGCCTCGCGCCCCACGGCATGCGGGTGATGCGGTGCTTCCCAGGGTGTGAGGACGGGCGTGACGCACGCGTCGGTGCCGTCGAAGAGCTGCGCCCACTCGTCACGCGTCTTCGTCGCGAACGTCGCCGTCAGCACCTCACGCCAGCGCGACCATCCCGTGACGTCGGTCTGCGCGGGCATCGTCGTGGCGTCGAGGCCGAGCCCGTCGACGAGGGCCGCGAAGAATTGTGGTTCGAGCGCTCCGACGGCGACGTGCCGGCCGTCCGCACACGTGTACGTGTCGTAGAACGGTGCGCCGCCGTCGAGCAGGTTCGTGCCGGGTTCGCCGCTCCACAACCCCACGGCGTGCAGGCCGCGCAGGAACGTCGAGTACAGCGACGCGCCGTCGACCATCGCGACGTCGAGCACCTGCCCCCGACCCGTCGTGGCCCGTGCGACGAGGGCCGCGAGGACGCCATTGGCAAGCAGCATGCCACCACCGGCGAAGTCGGCGAGCACGTTCGTCGGCGGATTCGGACGCTCACCGGGTCGCGCGAGCGGGTACAGCATCCCCGACAACGCGAGGTAGTTGATGTCGTGCCCCGCCGTCTGCGCGAGCGGGCCGTGCTGACCCCACCCCGTCATGCGCACGTAGACGAGTCGCGGGTTGAGAGCGAGCAGGTCGTCGGGGCCAACGCCGAGGCGCTCGGCGACTCCGGGACGGTAGGCCTCGACGAAAACGTCTGCCGCTGACGCGAGTTCGCGGACGGCGGCGAGTCCGTCAGGTGTCTTGAGGTCGGCCACGATCGTCGTCTTGCCCCGGTCGAGCGCCGCCGTCGGAACGTCGAGCGCACCCGAACCTGGACGTTCGACACGTGTCACGTGAGCGCCGAGGTCGGCGAGCATCATGCAGCCGAACGGTGCGGGCGCAAGGCTTGCGAGCTCGACGACCGTCACTGCCTCGAGGGGTTTCATGGCTTCTCCTGACCTTCGCGGGTGACGCCATCATCGCGCGCCGCAGGAGGCGCACGCGTAGTTCGGCGACCATTCGATGCGATCGGCCTCTAAGGTTCCATCGGGTCGGAATGTTCCCGTCCCACGATTCGAGGAGACACTCAGCCTGTGAGCACCGCTTCCCCCACGTCGCCCTCCCCCGCGCAGGACGCCCCCGACCTGCGCGACACCCACGACGTCCCCCGCACCCTCGACGAGGGCCACGCGCCGCGCAACCTCGGCCTGCTCGACCAGCTCGGCATGTGGGCGAACCTCGGCATGAGCCTGCTCGCGTTCGCGGGCGCGCTCGTCGTCCTGCAGCCGTTGGGCGCGCCGGGCATGGGCGTCGGCGCGGCGCTCAGCGCACTCGTCGTCGGGACGCTCGTCGGCACAGCCGGCGTCTCGGCGATGGCGCTCGCGTCGTCGCAGCAGGGGCAGCCGGCGATGGTGATGCTGCGCGGCCTGTTCGGTGGGCGTCTGTCGTACGTGCCGAGCGTGCTCAACATGGTGCAGCTCGTCGGCTGGGGAACGTTCGAGATGGTGACGACGGCGTTCGCCGTCAAGACGCTCTGGGACGTGCCGAGCTGGCCCGTCATCGGCGTCATCGGGCTCGTGACGATCACGCTGGCGATCTACCCGCTGCACTGGGTCAAGGTGCTGCGCAAGTACGTGACGGTGGCGGTGATCGTCGTGCTCGTCTATCTCGCAACGCAATTGGCGACGCGTGACCTGCCCGCCTACCACGGCCACGGCTGGGACGGCTGGATGATCGCCGTCGACGCGATCATCGGGCTGTGCGTGTCGTGGGTGCCCGTCGCGGGCGACTACGCGCGCCACTCGACGTCGCACCGCGCCGCCGTCATCGGCAGCTACGTCGGGTACAGCGTCACGCAGATCGCGGTGTACTGCATCGGCATGGTGGCGCTCGTCATCGCCGGTGGTGACGGTGACAAGGTGTTCTCGATCTTCCTCGGCATCACCGGCGGCACACTGTGTTTCTGGGTGCTGACGCTGCGCGAGATCGACGCGTGCTTCGTCGACGTGTACTCGCCGACCGTGTCGGCGCAGAACATGCTGCCGCGCGTCGATCGTCGCCTCATCTCGACGGCGCTCGGCATCATCTCGATGGTGCTCGCGTGGAGCATCGACATCTACGGTTTCGCGACGTTCCTCTCACTCATCGGCTCGGTTTTCGCGCCCCTGCTCGGGGTGTTCCTCGTCGACTACTACGCGTTCGGCGGGCGTCGGCGCTGGAACACGTCGGTCGACGCCCCGGGTCGCCCACTGATGCTCTTGCCGTGGCTCGCCGGGTTCGCGATGTACCAGCTCATCTCCCCGGGCGAACTCGGCTGGTGGTCACGGATGTGGCACGACATCGCGGGCACCCTGCACTTCACGGCACCGAGCTGGATGAGCGCGAGCCTGACGTCGTTCCTCACCGCGGTCGTGCTGACGGCTGTCGTCGACGGGGTGACGCGGCGTGGCGCTGAGGCGAACACGAAGGTCCAGGGCGGGTCCCGTTGAACGCCGCCGCATGGGCGCTGCTCGCGTCCGCGCCGCGTGAGCGTTCCGGACATTGAGGGCCGAAACCCTGCAGTGCGGCGTTTCGGACCTCAAGGCCGAGAGCGGATGGACGCGCGACGTGTCAGCAGACGGTCGATGCCCCAGAACGCGAGCGCCAGCACGAGGCCGAACAGCAGGATGACGACGAGCGTCACGGCCACCGAGCCGTACCGTGCGCGTCGACGTTGACGAATGGGTACGGGTAGGCGTCGACGACGGCGCCGCGCACGAGCATGTAGACGATCCACACGCCGGGGATGGCGAAGCATGACGCGACGGTGCGCCGATCGATGCGGCCGCGCGGGCCCCAGACGAGCCACACGATGACGGTGACGAGCGGCACGGCGATGTGCTGCCACGGGTTCGTCACGAGATCCCAACCGGTCGGGTGCGACCCCGGCGCGAGCAGCAGCGCGTAGACGATGGCCGTCACGGTGATCATGATGAGCGCGTCGAGGCGGACGACGCGCCGCCACCGCGTGTCGGCGTAGGGCGCCACCGCGACGAGGGTGCAACTGATCGCGACGATGACGTTAGACCAGACCGTGAAGTAGCTGAGCGTGTCGAACAACCGCGAGATCGCTCCTGCGAAACCGCCGGGATGCACGCCGTACTCGTGCGGAGCGGGCGTCACGTGCGCGTACTGATCGGTCGCCGACAGCACGCAGACGAGGACGAACCCGATCCAGGCGAGCGCAGCGTTGAAGGCGAACGCCGCACGGGCGCCGGGTCGAAGCGTCATCGGATCAGGGTGCCACAGGTCCGCGATCGAGATGCGCGGACCCGGGGCGACCGCCGTCAGGCCCCGGGGCTCGGCGAAGCAGGTTGCGCCCGTCGGGGATTAGACCAGCGTGAACAGCTCAGAGCTTGACCATCGGCATCGGGTTGAGACGCTTGCGCTCCTTCAGCCCCATGACGAACCCGCGCCCGAGCATGAGGTGCATGCCGTTGTCGGGAAACCGCTTCAGCATGGCGCGGTAGTCGTCACGGCTGACGTGCGGTGGAAGCGGCAGACGGTAGACGTCCGTCGCGTCGGCACGTCGCGTCGCCTCGACGAGGGGGTGCGGGTTGCGCGCCGGCCGGACGCGGTGGTGCTCGTCGATCATCGCGGTGACGAGCGCGGCTTCACCCTCGTGGCCGGTTCGCGAGAGCTCCTGCGCCGCAAGGCTTTCCGAGCCGGGCAGGTAGTCCCACGTGTGCTCGAACCAGATCGCCGCGTCGTGGTAGTACGAGGCGACGGCGACCGGCTCGACCCAGTCGGGGCGCATGTCGACCTGCCCCATGACGAGCGCGGCGACGCGCTGCGCGTGCCCGCGATACGGCGCGAGGTCGCGGCCGAACACGGCGCTGTCGCGGGTGAACAACTCGGCGATGCGTTCGTGGACGGCTTCGCGCAGGACGGCCTGGGCGGGCTGCGCAGACGATGGCGTGGCGTCAGTCATGGCCATGATCGTAGAAGGTTCAACGGCGGTGGCGCTGACGTCCGGGTGCGACGGCGGCACTGGCACTCCCGCTAGCTGTGCCGCAGAGCGGCGGAGGGCCAACAGGTGCCGACGCGGCCAGTGGCCACTCAGACGTGCGGCATGCGACGTCCAACGGACTGGGTCCAACTGGCGGGGTCCAAGTGACGCGACCCGACGGGCGGCCTGCAACGGGCGCGGTGCGGCGTACGGACAGTCCGAGCCCGAGTGCTGCCATCTACCCCGTCATGATCGGATGGAGCCATGCCTCGCCCCAGCATTCCTCGCGACACGCCGTTCCTCGCGCACTCCGTCTCCTGGACGGGTGGGGAGCCGCATCTCGTCATCTCGAGCCCCCTCGAGACCGAGCGACGAACGCTGAACCTGGTCGGTGAACGTCTCGCGTTCCACGTCGACCCGAGGGGGCGATTCTGCACCGGCGTGTTCATCGCCACGGGGTCGAGCGGTGGCCGTCATGAGCCCTGCGACGGCGCGCGTCTCGCCACCACGGGCCGTCAGTGCGAGCGGTGTGCGAGTCGCGACGAGTTGCGCTTCATGCACCACGCGCATCGCGGTGGCCATGTACCGGAGGCGCTCGGTCGCTACCTGGCGCAACCTCACTGGCTCTACATCGCGACGTTCGCGGACGGCGCGCACAAGGTCGGTACGGCGTCCGATGCGCGCAAGCGAGTTCGTCTCGACGAGCAGGGCGCGGTGCGGGCCACGTACGTCGCACGCACGGACGACGGGCTCGCCGTTCGAGTTCTCGAGGACGCCGTCACCGAGCACGTCGGTGTGCCCCAGGCGCGTCACAAGACGAGCAAGGCCGCTGCTCTCACCCGGGCGTTGCCCGAAACGGCGCTCGATGTCGCGCACGCCGACTGCGTCGCCGCCGTCGAGGCGCACCTGCGAACGCGCGGCCTCTGCGCGCGTTCGATGCCCCACGAGGCTTGGCAACCCCCGGCGTTGCACGCGGCGTTCTTCGACGCCGGCCGTGGCATCCACCCCGTCTACGCCCACCCCGTCACCGGCGGATCCCACTGCCTGACGCCCGTCAGCCTCGTCGGATCGGTCGCGCTGGTTCAGGTCAACGCTGCGTCCGAAGCCGAAGCCGAAGCCGAACGTGCGGCCGAAGCCGAAGGCGTGGCCGGGGATGCGGCGGAAGGCGCGGCCGATTCGCTCATGCTCGTCGACCTCGACGCACTGGGCGGGCGCCGCGTCACGTTCGACGACGCCGCTCGCTCGCCGGAATCCGTCGCGCAGCACAGTCTGTTCTGACGGGGTGCCGGGGGCTGACAGATGCGCGGTCGCAGGGCTCACGTACGTCTCAGGGCGCGTCGCACACCTCGCCCAGGCTCTGTTCTCCTGCCATGAGCAACATCGCCGTCACCACGAGGCAGTCCCCATGCGCCCGTATGCACGTGCGTGCAAGTGCACCCGGGTGCACTTGCACGCAGGTGCATCTGAGCCGACGAGATCGTGCATCGCAATCGGACCTCGTGCGCCGTGGCTCACGCTTCCCCGCGCTCTCGCCGACCTTCTATCGCCGCCCTCTCTCCCACTCCGTCTCACCACCAGGAGGCCCCGTGAACACCGACTACGAACTGCTCGATTCCGCACCGGATCTCGAGACCTACCTCGAGCTGCGACGAATCAGCGGCCTCACACCCCGCACCGCCGAGCAGGGCGCGCCGGCCCTGACGAACTCGTGGGCATGGGTGACGGTTCGTCATCGCGCGAGCGGCGACGTCGTCGCGATGGGCCGCGTCATCGGTGACAGCGGGTGGTACTTCATGGTCGCCGACATGGCCACCTCGCCGGAGCATCAGCGTCAGGGCCTCGGGCGGGCGATTCTCACTCGGTTGCTCGCGCGCATCGAGCACGACGCGCCGTCCGGTGCCTATGTGACGCTCATGGCCGACGCACCGGGCCGGCCACTGTACGAGAGCCTCGGCTTCGTCGAGACTGCGCCCCGCAGCGTCGGGATGCGTCTTGAGCGTCGGCGTCCTCAGCCGTCGGACAACTCATCAACCTGACGCACCCGTCGACGCGACGCAGCCCCGCCCGTCCTCAACTGTGATTCCTGTCCACATTCGCCGCCAGCGGTCACGTGACGAATGTGGACAGGAATCGCAGAAGGGGACAAGAATCGCAGCTGGTCACACCGCCTCGTCCGACGGCTGATAGCGCCTGCCGAGCAGCATCCGCACGACGAGGCCCAGAATGCCTGCGATGAACGCGATCATGATGACGGCGAAGAACACCCCGGGCAGCTCCCCGCCTTCACGATGCGCGGCGACACCCGTCATCACGCTGATCGCCGCGAACAGCAGCGTCGTCAGAGCACCGATGAGCATGAGGTCCTCGCGAACCAGCCGTTCGAAGTGTCGCAGCCGTTGCGGCGTCTGCAGCCAGTACTCTTTGTTCGGCGCGTTGATGCCTTGCGGCCAGCGCAGGACGAGCGTCGTCACGAGGCGCAGCACGGCGCCGATGGCGATCGGGCCGACGACGAACGCGACGAGCGCCCCGGCGCGGCTCGACCAGTCGTCGGGTTCCGAGCCGTCCCAGTGCGTCGGGACGCGTTCGGGCAGGGTCGAATAGACGACGAGAACAGTGACGAGCCAGACGGCCACGGCCCCACCGACGATCGCGCGCACGCCCCGGCTCATCGGTTCGGTCGGCAGCTGACGCGCCTGACGGGCCGTCTCGCGCAGTTGCTCGGGGTCGGGAAAGCCGGTGTCCCAGCGGGAGGTCTGCGTCACCACCTCACGCTATCCCACGCCCGGCACCTCTGGGGGAGACGGGCGCATCGACCCCGGCGCAACCCGTCCGGCGCATGGCCGGGTCGCCCTTCCCCCTGCCCACGGACGAAGGATCTGCGCGCACCTGAAAGACTGCGACGACCCGTCATGCCGTCGCGAAGGAGCATCGATGTCCGCTCTACGGGAACTAACGCAGCCGAGCCGCCTCACCGAGGTCGTCGACATCGGCGCGAACCCCCTGGTCGACACCCCGCCCTATCTGCCGATGCTGCGCGACGGTCTGTGCCGCGTCACCGGATTCGAGCCACAACCCGACGCCCTCGCGCGTCTCGAGCGCGCCGCCGGGCCGCACGAGCGCTACCTGCCTGCGGCCATCGGTGACGGCGAGCGTCACACCCTGCACGTGTGCGCCGAATCGGGATTCACGAGCCTGTTCGAACCGGACGCCGCGCAACTCGCCCTGCTCACCGACTTCCCGCGGCTCGCCGAGGTCATCGACCGCGTCGACGTCGACACGACCCGCCTCGACGACATCACCGAGATCGAGTTGCTCGACCACCTCAAGATCGACGTGCAGGGCGCCGAGCTGATGATCTTCCGAAACGGCCGCGAGCGCCTGCGCACGGCGACGAGCATCCAGCTCGAGGTGAACTTCCACCGTCTCTACGTCGATCAGCCGACGTTCGCCGATGTCGACGTCGAGCTGCGCGCGCAGGGATTCGTGCCACACGCGTTCGTCGCGACGAAGACCTGGCCACTCGCACCGGTGCAATGGGCCGATCGCGACGCACCGACCGACGAGGCGCACGCACGTCAGCTCGTCGAGGCCGACATGCTCTACGTGCGCGATCTCGCCCGCCTCGACGACGCCGAGACCGTCGACGACGAGGCACTCAAGCACCTCGCGCTCGTCATGCATCACGTGTACGACCAGCACGGCGTCGCGCTGCTCGCTCTGCGCGAACTCATCCGTCGCGGAGCGCTCGACCCGTCAGCCGAGGCTGCCTACCGCAGCCACCCGGTCTGACGCGCGGAGCGCCGCCACCCGGACGACGCCATCCGGCCGCCCGGCGAGCCCGCCGTCACACCCCGTCAGGCGGGAAGGTCGCGCATGCGGGTGAGCCAGTCGGCGACGAGGGCGCTGACGAGGTCGGGGCGCTCGAAGTGAACGTTGTGGCCGGCGCCGTCGAGCGTCGCGAACGTGGCGCGCGGGTAGTGCTCGAGGTGGCGCAGCGCGTCGCCGAAGCCGACGAGGTGGTCCTGGCGGCCGGTGAGGATGAGCGTCGGTTTCTCGAAGGGCGCCTCCTCCTCGGGCTGCTCGCCCAGCTCGTAGTTCTCCGCGAGCTTCTTCATCGCGTTCTTGTCAGCCAGTTCGGCTCCGGGCGCGGCGAACTCGAGGAAGTGACGGGCTGTGTCGTCGCTCTGCACCACGGCGACGGCCGTGTAGTCGTCGGCCTTGTCCCTGACCTGGGCGACGGCGTCGTCATCGCGTCGCAGCACCGTCTGCTCCGGCGTCGTACGGGCATCGGAGTCCGCGACGAACACCGCCGCGAGCAGGCCCAACCCGAGCACCTGCTCGCGACGGCGGTGCGCGACAGCGCGGGCGACCATCCCGCCGAACGAGTCACCGAGGATGGCGAACGGTGCGTCACCGATCTGCTCATCGACGAACGCGAGCACACGCTCGACGACGTCGTCGGTGCTCGCTGCGTCACCGATCGGGGTGCTGCCGAAGCCCGGCAGATCGGGGTAGAGACGACGCCAGCCCGTCGTCGCGACGTCCTCGCGCGCCGCACCCGCGGTGAAGGCCGACTCCAACGGCAGCACGAGCCGGTGGTCGGCGTCGAAGCCGTGAAGCAGCACGATGGGGGTACCGGAACCGTGTTCGACGAAGTTCATGCCACGAGCCTAGAGACCCGGGGCTCCGGCGAACAGCGAACAGCGAACAGCGAACAGCGAACAGCGAAAGACCATGCCGCACGGGACGAATGACACCTCGCCCCGGCAGGTCCGGGATATGTTGATCTGACGATGGATCTGCAGACGAACGACATCCTCACGGCCGAGGTGGGCCGGCGCATCTTCGACGCCGTCCTCACCCTCGACGAGGATGCGCTGCGCGCCGAGTTCGCTCGTGCTCGCGGCGAGCACGGCGTCGATGCCCTCGTCGCCGACGTCCTCGTGCCCGCGCTGCACCACGTCGGCGTCATGTGGTCGGCCGGCGAACTCAGCGTCATGCACGAGCACCACGCGTCGAACATCGTCCGCTCCGTCGTCTCGGAGTTCAGAGGCGAGGCGGTTCGCACCGAGTCAGAGCGCGACGCGCGCCCCCGCGTCGTCCTGACGTGCCCGCCCGGCGAACTGCACGACCTGCCCAACCACTTGTTCTCGGCGATGCTCGTCGAACGTGGCTGGGCGCCCCTCGTGCTCGGCGCCAACACCCCGTGGGCCGCGACGAGTGCCGCCGTGCGCGCCACCAGCGCGCGGGCGTGCGTCATCTCGGGGATGAAGGCGACGTCGTTCGCGGCCCGCCGTTCGGAGCTGACGGTCATGGCGCGGTCGACACCCGTCTACGTCGCCGGCCCCGGCGCGACCCTCGCGGGCGTGCCCGGCGTCGTCGCCCTCGGGGACGACTGGCGCGAGGCCGCCGACGTCGTGACGGGCCGGCTCGCTGCGCCTCTCGTCGACCCGGCGCAGGTACCTCGCTCGGCCTGAACGCACCCGATGGCGTGTGAGGGTCGACACATCATCGTCCCGGCCGATCCGCCGGCCAGCGGCGGCGCAGCGCCACTCGGACCCTCAGCTTCTTGAGGGGTTGCGCCGAAGCGGCTCCCAGCCTCGCCATCCCCTCAACGCCCTACGCGCACAAGCCGTTACGTCGTCTCACGACGTGGTCACCTGACGTCCAAACCCCTCCTTCGCAACCCGCGACGGCGACGAATCGACAGTCGATCTTTTGTCAATCTGCTTGATTTGCAGCCAGATTGCTGTTTGTTGCCGGGTCGAGAACTCCCATAGCATCGCGAAGAAACGTCAGACAACCGACCCACGTGTGAAAGGGGCAAACCACATGTTCGGACCGGACAGTGTTCGTCGACGATGGTCTGTCGACGAGGTGACGGTGACGCACCCCGACGTCATCAAGCGCGCCATCGGCGCCGCCGCGATCGGCAACATCACCGAGTGGTACGACTTCGGTGTCTACAGCTACATGGCGCTCACGATCGGTGACGTCATCATGCCGCTCGAGGGCTCCGCCGCGACGCTCATGACGTACGCGCTCATGGCCGTCGCCTTCCTCTTCCGCCCGCTCGGCGGCATCATCCTCGGCCCGCTGTCCGACCGCATCGGTCGCAACAAGGTCCTCGCGATGACGATGATCATGATGGCCGGCGCGACCGTCGCCATCGGCCTCATCCCGGACTACGCGCACGCCGGCGTCTGGGCCTGCGTCCTGCTGTTCCTGTGCCGCGTCCTGCAGGGCTTCTCGACCGGTGGTGAATACGGCAACGCGATGACGTTCATCGCCGAGTACGCGCCCGACAAGAAGCGCGGCTTCCTCGGCAGCCTCCTCGAGGTCGGCACGTTCACCGGTTACCTGCTCGGTGCCGGCATGTCGGCGCTCGTCATGGCGCTGTGCACGACCGACCAGCTGCACTCGTGGGGTTGGCGCCTGCCGTTCTTCCTCGCCCTGCCGCTCGGCTTCATCGGCGTCTACCTGCGTTCGAAGCTCGGCGACACCCCGGCGTTCGAGGCCCTCGAGGCCGAGTCGGAGCAGCGCGAGAAGGACAACAAGGTCTCGCTCAAGGACACGTTCAAGATGTGGCCCGCCATGCTCGTCTGCGGCGGCCTCGTCATCGCGTGGAACGTCACGAACTACATGCTGACGGCGTACATGCCGAGCTTCCTGTCGACGGTCACCGACCACAAGGGCGGCCAGGGCATCAGCGACAACATGAACAACGTCTCGCAGATCATCGTCATGGCGGTCTGCCTCGCGATCATCCCGCTCATCGGTCTGGCCTCCGACCGCATCGGGCGCAAGACGATCGTGCGCATCGGCTCCGTCATGCTGATCGTGCTGGCGTTCCCGTCGCTCATGCTCATCACGCGCAACACCGAGGGCTCCGTCATCGCGGGTCTCATCATCATGGGTCTGTCGCTCATCTGCTTCAGCGCCACCATGCCGTCGACGCTGCCGTCGCTGTTCCCGACGGCCGTGCGCGCCGGTGCGCTGTCGATCGCGTTCAACATCTTCATCTCCGCGTTCTGCGGCACGACGGCTCTCTACACGGGCGCTCTCGTCGACGCGACCGGCAACCTCATGTGGCCCGCGTACATCCTCATCATCGCGGGCGTCATCGGCCTCGTCTCGGTGCACTTCCTGCCCGAGTCGAACGGCCGACCGCTGTGGGGCTCGGCCCCCTCGGTGGAGCACGACCACGAGGCGCACGGCGTCGTCAAGGATCTGCACGCCGAGGCCGACCAGCTGAAGGCTGCGGGCGTGCGCGAGGACGCGCCGTACGAAGAGGCCGACGAGGTGCTCGCCAAGAGCTGAGCCGCCTCATCGGACGCCGAGCGGGCCGCCCCTCCCACGTGGAGAGGCGGCCCGCTTCGCGTGGGCGGGGCCGGCTGCGCGTCAGAAACCGCCGCGCTTCGCCTGCGCGCCCGTCGACCGTCTCGAAGGCCCGGCTCGTCGAGGACGCGGCGGGCTCCGCCAGGCGTGGTGCGCGAGACTGGGTGTCATGGCCTACAATCCGCCGCACGATGCCGTCACGGACGTCGAGACGATCGCCGCGTTCATGGCGAAACACCCGCTCGCGACGCTCATCACGCACGACGGCGTGACGCCGCAAGCCGACATGGTCCCGCTGCTGCTCGTCGACGATGACGACGCGCCGTCGGGCAAGGCCCTCATCGGGCACGTCGCGCGCGCGAACCCGCTGTGGGAAGCGGGCCGTCACGAGGGGCTGAGCCTCGCGACGTTCGGGCCGGTCGAGCACTACGTCTCGCCGACCTGGTACCCGAGCAAGGCCGAGCACCATCGCGTCGTCCCCACGTGGAACTACCTCGTCGCCCATGCCTGGGGCGAGCTGCAGGTGCATGACGACGCCCGATGGGTGCGCGGCGTCGTCGCTCGCCTCACCGGGGTGATGGAAGGCGAGCGCGACGAGCCGTGGCGCATGGGACAGGCACCCTGTGACTATCTCGACGACATGCTGACGAAGATCGTCGGCATCCGAATCCCCGTGCACCGCATGGAAGCTCGCTTCAAGATCTCGGCGCATCGCAGTGACGCCGACCGCCTCGGGGCACGCGACGGCATCGCCGCCGAGCTGAACGGTCGCGCTGCGCAGGAACTCGCCGACGAGATGGGCTGAGTCGACTTCTGCGACGGGCCGAGAGCACGGGCTGCAGCGAGTCACCCAACGCATCGACTAGAACAGATACATGAAGCAGACGCTGACGCTGACCGCGGGCTCGTCGAACAAGTTCTGGAGTGTCGAGACCACCGGATGCGACGTCACGGTGCGTTACGGCCGCAACGGTACGAAGGGCGTGTCGAAGACGACTCGCTTCGCGACTCCCGCCGAGGCGGAGGCCGCCGCCGTCAAGCAGCGCGACGCCAAGATCGCCAAGGGGTACGAGCCGGTCGACGCCGGTGCGGGCGTTGGCGGCCACCCGGCGGCCGGCGATCGGACCGCGAGCGTTCCGAGCGATGACGTCACGCCGGTCAGCCCGTTGCCGCCGGCCGTCGAGGCATCGGCTCCAGCCGCCCCCGACACGTCGAGCGCCCCCACGGTCTTCGATGCGGCCGACCGTGACGACATCGGGCTCATCGGGACGTCGCCGTTCACCGATGGGTACCGCATCGAGAACATCCCCGTGGCAGCCTTCTCGAACGAGGCCGCCGACGTCGACGCCGAGCGAGCACGCTTTGAATCGATCGCGCACGGTGTCGGGCTGCAGAGCTGGAACATCAAGAGTGCGGCTTGGGTGTTCGACGAAGCGCCGTTCGTCGACGTGCCCCCGGTCGCCGTCGCTGAGGCGTGGCAGATGTGGCTGTTCTCCGACCCGTTGCCGAACCGCGAAGCGAGCGCCGCCCTCGAGGACGTGCTCACTCCGGTGTTGGCCGCGCTGAACGGTGTCGAATGGGTGCTCGACCAGAAGAACGCCAGCACCCTGGGGGCTTTCGCCTCACGTGCCCTCATGCCGCTGGCGTCGGACGAGCTCGCATCGGCGATCGCGGCCCGAGCGTCGGAGCCGCTGCCTCCGGTGATGGTCGCGTACGACTCGTCGCCGAGCGATGATTTCGTCCACGCCGCGATCCTGCGGCCAGGAGACACCGAGGTGATCGCCGCACTGGACGCGTGGAACCCACGTGATCACGCTCACGGCAATCCGAGCGTCCATGACCACCTCGGCCATCTCCTGCTGTATCCGACCGTGCCGCAGCGGGTGGCGGCGTTCCGGCGATGGGGGCTCGAGTTCGCGCAGGACACCAAAACCACCACGCTCTCGGCCTGGATCCACGCCACGGGCCGTGAGGGGTTGACGTGCATCCTCGACTCCCTCGAGGCCGGCTCAGCGCCCTTCGCCGAAGGTCTCGTCGAACTCGCCGGCGCAATGCTGACGGGCCCCGGGGCGGCAGCGTTCTTCATCGATGCTCTGACGCGCAACGGCGCTCCGGCAGCGCGTGCTTGGCTGACGCGCCACCTCGGATCCGCCGCGAGAGCCGACCTCGACCGTGCGGGCGCCGAGGCGTTGGCGCCGTTTCTTCGTGAACTGTCACCCACCGCTCTCACCGGAGCGCGCCGGCATGCCGCACCGCAGGTGGCACGCGTCATCGACGCCATCGCCGACGACCGCGCCCTGCCCGATGTCGCGTGCCCGCAGCTGTCGGAAACCCTCGATGCCGTGGGTGCGAGCGCCACACCGACGTTGCGGCAACTCGTCACCCGGCTCCCGCGGCTTCGAGTGGGGGAAGGCGCACTCGGCACAGACGAGACCGCTCGCCTTCTCGCCGCACTGGCCCAGGGACTCGACGCGCCGGAGCGCGCCTCCCTCGCCGGCGCGCTCGAGGTTCTCGACACGGCGAGCGCCGATGCGTTCGCCACGGCCCTCCTCGGCGCGTGGCTGTCGTCGGGCGGACCGGCGAAGTCGAGCTGGATGCTCACCGAAGGCGCGCGGCTCGGCGATCTGCGCCACGTCGCGGTGCTCGCTCCCCTCGTCGAACGATGGGGAACGACGAAGGCCGCTCGCGCGAAACAGGGCATCGACGCGCTCGGCGCGAACGGATCCGACGCTGCCCTGTCGCATCTTCTCGCCGTGACGACAGGCCGCGGCAAGCCGGCTCTGCGCGCGCACGCGAAGACGCGCATGGACGAGGCTGCGGCCGCTCGCGGCCTCGACCGTTGCCAGCTCGCCGACCGGGTCACACCCACGTTCGGGCTGGACGCCGGCCCGCGGGTGTTCTCGTACGGCGAGCGTCGCTTCGCGGCGTCACTCGATGCCTCGGCGAAGGTCACCGTCACCGAGATCGACGCCGACGATGCCCCCGTCGGCGCGCCACGCACCGCTCTCCCGCCCGCGCGCGCCGGTGAGGACGCAGAGCAGGTACGGGCGGTCAAGGCCGATTTCTCGCTCTTCAAGAAGGAACTGACGAAGGCCGTCGCGACGCAGGCGAAGCGGTACGAGTCGGCGATGATGTCGGGTTACCGCTGGCTCATGCGGGACGTCGTCGACCACATCGTCGGCCATCCCGTGCTCGGGCCCGTCGCGGCGCAGATCGTCTGGGCGCGTTACGAGTTCGGCATCGTGACGGCGACGTTCCGCTTCGTCGGCGGCGAGACGATGGATGTCGACGGCGGTCGTGTCGAGGTGCCGCAGGACGCCGAGGTGGGCGTCGTCCATGCCGTCGAACTGACCCCACAGCAACGCGACGCCTGGATCCTGACGATGCTGACGGCAGGTGGTGCGGCCCCCTTCCAGCAGTGTGAGCGACCGATCTTCACGCTCACCGAGGAGGGGGCGGAGAACGTGCAGCTGCCGGGAGTGCCGACCCGTGAGATCGCCGCGACCTCGCTCGTCGGCTTGCTCGCTCGGCACGGTTTCGAGCGTGGGCCGTCCGTCGATGCCGGCCTCGCCTTCCAGTACGGGCTTCGAGCGGAGAGCGCTGATCTGACGATCCTGATCACCCACGGCGGCATCCCGACGTCGGCGCCCCACGAGCATCCACCGATTCGCATCCTCAACGTGGTGCCGGTGCGCGGCCTCCTGGATCCGAGAGAACTCGACGAACCGGAAGCCTTCGGCGAGCGCCTCGTCCCGTGGAAGCACGTGCCGGCGTCGGTCACGAGTGAGGTGTTGGCGATGTTGGACGCGACTCTTGCGACTGCGCCTGATGAGGAACGGAGCTGAGTTCCGCCACTGAGCGGCAAGGTCGCGCGCTCAGGAGGCCGCCGACGCGATGAGCGACGACGACGCCTCCTCACGCATCGCCGAGGCCTGAAACGCGACGAACCCGCCGGCGCTCACGCGTCGTCGCGAGGCAGCCGGATCGTGATGTTTCGCAGGCGCTGCCCGGGCTGGATGAGCAGGCGAGCCTCGCCGATGGCCCGCAGCAGTCGCAGCGACCCGTAGACAAGGATGAAGGCGAGCGGGAGCTCGATGAAGGCCGCCGAGAGGATCGACCAGATGCGATCCTCCGGCGCCACGGTCGTCACGTCGAACCACGCGTCACAGACGAGCAGCATGCCCGTCGTGAACGAGCAGAGGATGACGAGCTGGCGCCGACGCCACGCGCACCACGCGGTCGCCGCCATGAAGGCGAGCAGGATGACGTCGAACCCCACCCACGCGAACCGCCAGTTGTGCGCCTCGTACACGGGCGGCAGCGCGAACGCGAGGTAGATGATCCACGGCACCAACCCGATCGTGCAGACGGCCATGAGGGCGAGGCGCACCCGACGCACCGTATCGAGGCGTCTGACGAAGCGCGGCGACAACGTCGGCGTCTTCTCCAGACGTCGCATGAGATCGCGACGCTGCTCGAACGTCATCGGCTCGATCTGGTCGTCGCTCAGCATGGGCTCAGCCTGCCACGCCGATCACTTCGTCTGCTCGTACGCGGCGAGTGCGGCCTTGCGCGTCTGGGCGAGGTCGACGATGGGTTCGCGGCCGTCGTCAGCGCCCCAGCGGCGGACGTAGCGCTCGTCGGGGTCGAACTTCTTGCGCTGCGTCTCCGGGTTGAAGACGCGGAAGTACGGTGCGGCGTCGGCGCCGCACCCGGCGACCCACTGCCAGTTGAACGGGTTGCTCGCGGCGTCGGCGTCGACGAGCGTGTCCCAGAACCACTCCTCACCGATGCGCCAGTCGATGAGCAGGTTCTTCGTCAGGAACGACGCGACGACCATACGCACGCGGTTGTGCATCGTGCCCGTCTCCCACAGCTCGCGCATGCCCGCGTCGACGAGCGGGACGCCCGTCTCGCCCTTCTCCCATGCGAGCAGCGCGTCCTCGTCGAGCGGCGGCCAAGGGAACGCGTCGAACTTCCGATTGAGGTTCACCTCGTGAAGGTCAGGGTTCTCGTAGAGCGTGTGCCACGCGAACTCGCGCCAACCGACCTCCGACAAGAACGTCTCGACGTCTTTGCCACTGCGCCGCGCCGCATGCCAGATCGCCTGCGGGCTGATCTCCCCGAAGCGCAGATGCGGCGAGAGGCGGGACGTCGCCGGCTTCGACGGTTCGTCGCGTTGGGTGGCGTAGTGGACGACGGCGTCGTCGAGGAAGTCGGCGAGCAGCTCGTGCGCGGCGTCCTCGCCCGGCGTCCAGGCCCTGGCGATGCCGGTCGACCAGTCGGGTTTCGTCGGCAGCAATGCCCAGGTGTCGAGGTCGTCACTCGCCTGGCCGGCCTGCTCGACGAGTGCGGACGGCGGGGTGAGCGCTGACGGCGCGCCGAGCGGCTCACGTGGCTCGGACTCGCTCAGGCACGCCTTCCAGAACGGCGTGAACACGCGGTACGGGGTGCCACCACCCGTTGAGATGGTCCACGGCTCGAACAGCAGGTTCGCCGCATACGAGTGCACCTCGACGTCGCGCTCGGCGAGCGCTTCCTTGATCCCGGCGTCGACGGCGCGCTCCGGCCCGCCGTATCGGCGATTCCAGCCGACGAAGTCGACGTCGAACGTCTCGACCACATCGAGGACGACGTCGTGCGCGGCGTCGCGTCGCAGGACGAGCGGGATGCCGAGCGCCTCGAGCTTCTCGCGCAAGGCGACGAGCGAGTGATGCAGCCACCACTTCACCGCGCCGCCGAGCGGGCGGAGGCCGTCCGATTCCTCGTCGAGGACGAAGAGCGCGACGACGCCCGCGGGCTCGGACGACGCGCCGTCATCCGACTCCTGCGAGCCTTGGGAGCCCTGTGAGGTGACGGCGTGATCGACCGCCGCACGCAGCGCCGGATGGTCGAACGTACGCAGGTCGTCACGGAACCAGACGAGGGAAGTCATGGAAGCCATTGTGGGGTGTGACGATTAGCGCCGGGAATCATCGACACGTCATTCGGTGCGTGCTCGAGCCCCGGTGGGGGCATGACCCGTGGTCACCGCGCAGTGCGCCGCCCTCTCGTCGCAGCGCACCTCCGCCCGACCTGGCGCCACATGTTCCACGTGAAACATGTCGCGCCGGGCCGACCGGTGGCGTCTGGCAGTTGCCTCAGTTGCCCTGCGCGCCCTGCTGGTTGACGCGGTTGTTCGAACCCTGGAGGCGATCGATGTGCTTGCTCGCCTCGGCCTTCGTCAGCGTGGCGGGCAGTGTCTCGCCCGCCTCCTTGGCGAGTGTGTCGAGGTACGACTTCTGCGCCTCGGTCATCGGCTCGTCGCCGGTGGCCCACTCGTCGGGGTCCCGCTGCAGGGAGGCATCGTTCGGGCCACCCTGCGTCGGCTCCGTCGCGCCGAGCATGTCCTGGCCCTGCTGAGCCTGACCGTTCGGGGCGCCCGGAGCGGGCGCCCCGAGGGTGTCGTCGGGCTGATTCGTGTTCATGTCAGTCATGCTCGTGAGGCTAGACCGAGGCACCGACAACCGCTACACCCTCGGGCGTGATTTCGTCGGCGCGACGCAGGCGCACAACAGATCCGGCGCACCGTCAGACGCGTCACGCCGTCGCCGGATCGCCGTCGAGACTTCCAGGGACAGAGCGGGCCGTGACCTCGGGGTCAGGGGCCGGCCGGCACCTGGTCGGAGGCACTCAGCTCACTGGTTGGGCGTACGGGGGCTGGTGCCGCCGGTCGTCTTGTCGGGCACGGCGTCGGCGCCGTTGACGTTCGTCTCACTGTCGGTGCCGAAACCGCTGCCGCCTTCGGAGACCTCCCCGGCGCCGCCGGGCTTCTGGCCGTCCGCGTCGTCGTTCTTGGCTGCTTCGTGGATGTCTTCGCGAGTCATGTCTTCACTCTAGGACGCGCAGGCCGCTGGTTCACCACCCACGCGGATGGTCGGACGCGGCGAGCGCGCAGCACCGCGAAGGCGTCGGAGAAACCCCCGGAGAGGCGTTTCGACGCCGTTTCGGGTTGACTAGAGGGCAAAGTGCTCGGCGCCCCGGCGTCGAACGAGCCTCTGCCGAAAGGTGAACCGTGACCTCGAAGAACACCGGTGCCCGCCACAACGCCGGCCTTGCCGCTGCCGGCGCCAGCCTGGCCGGAACGGCCCTCACCGCCCTCACCGCGGCACCCGAGAAGATCTCCTCCCTCGTGCATCGCCGCTACCCGACGGTCGCCGTCACGGGCATGACGGGCGTCGGCAAGACGCGCCTCGTCGACCGTCTCGCGCGCCGCACGAGCCCCGACGCCGTCACCGAGGCAGGCTCGGCGACGATGGAGCGTCGGACGTCGAAGTCGCCGCGGCTCAAGGGTTTCCGCTTCCGCGTCGTGCCCGGCGACAACGCCGCGACGCGCCTCGCAGCCCTCGACGAGGTGTTCTACGAGGAGCCGGTCGACGGCATCGTCCACGTCGTCTCCTACGGCCACGCGACGCCGCGACGCGCCGGCGGCACGAGCGGCGCGGCGCCGTCACGCACGCGCGACGAGCAGCTCGCCGCGGAGCTGGAGGACTGGACGATCACCGCGCACCGCATCGCCGCGATGGCGGTGCGCCGAGCCAAGCCGATGTGGGTCGTCATTGCCGTGACGAAGGCCGACCTCTACCCGAACGACATCGACGCGGCCGTCGACTACTACTCACCCGGCAGCGGTTCGCCGTTCGCCGCGAAGCTCGACGAACTGCGCTCCCTCGCCGGTGGAGCAACGATCTCGATCGACGTCCTGCCCGTCAGCGCCGAGAACTCCAAGGAGCTCGACGCCCTTGTCGGCAAGCTCGAATCCCGCATGGCGGCGCTCAGCGGCCACCTGTGACGTGAGCGAATCGGGCTGCCGGGCACGAGTTTCGGCCGGGTCGTCTCGGTCGGCATGGCGCCTTCGCCACGGCCGCTATCTCTGCCACAGTGGAGGTGCGGCACGGCGTGACGTGTCGGCACCGTTCGACGACAAGGGGAACTCATGCGCACCGTCCCAGCTCTCACCGCCGCGGGCCTGCTGACGCTCGCGCTCGCCGCGTGCGGAAATGGCCAGGACGGCGCGTCGCAGAACGCCACGGTGGCGCAGTCGTCCGCGTCGTCGACGACGCAGCAGGCCGCACCGAGCCAGACGCCCTCCGAGCGCAGCTCTTCCGCGTCGACGTCGTCTACGTTTTCGAGCACTCCCTCCAGCGCGGCCGCGAGCGCCTCGTCCACGTCGCCGAGCACGAGCGACGGTGCGTCGGCGAGCGACCCCGCAGCGCCGCAGGCGAGCGCAACCGGCTCGGGCGCGGCGCCGTCCGGCAGTCAGGACTCGGCGGGCCCGACCGCCTCGGCGAGCAGCGCGCCGTCGACGAGCGGCACCGCGACGGCATATGCCTACGCCGCGACAGGATGGTCGCAGTTCACGACGCCCACGGGCCGCAACTGGTGCGACATGACGAAGGGCGTCGTCGGCTGCCACCTCACCCCCGAGGTGTCGGCGAAGCACGGCGGCGCGAACTACGTCATGCTGACGCCGAAGGGCGTCGGTTTCCTCACCGGTGACCCCGGTTTCGACACCGACGGCGAGGCTGCGCGCTGGACGTCGAGCGTGCCGAACGCACCGGTGACGACGAAGGACGGCACGGCCGTGCTCGGCTACGGCAGCAGCTTCACCTCCGCAGGAACGACGTGCACGAGCAACGTCAGCGGCATGACGTGCACGAACGCGGTCGCGAGCTTCACCGTCAGCACCGGTGGGGTGACGATGACGGGCAAGCTCGATCCGACGCGTCAGAACTGACGGCCCGCCAGATCATTGCCCGCAAACGCGTCGAGGATGACGCGTTTCCGGGCGATGATCGCTGACGGCGAGCGCGCCTCAGCGGCGCCCGACGGCGTCGATGATGGCATCCTCGCGCGAGCCGGGGTCGACGTCGAGCACCTTCGCCCAGGCCGGCACCATCTCGGCGCCGAAGTAGCGGTGACCGTAACCGCCGGGCACCTCGTTGGAGACGAGCATGTCGGCGCTGACCTGCCAGAAGGTGACGAACGGAGCCCAGCTCATCTGCGCCATCGGCGTGTTGTCGGCTCTTCACGAACGAGGGTGTAGTCGGTTGAGCGCGTCAGTGGCCGGGTAGGGGTCGAGGTCTCCCGGATGATGGAAGTTCTTCACGCTCGCCATCCCGAAAGACCTCGACGTGCTCCACCCTA
>NZ_JANJER010000022.1:0-31874 GCF_044878485.1 Dermacoccus sp. BD5
GTGTGTTGGTTTGTCTTGTTTTTTTTTTTTTTTTTTTTGTTTTGTTGTTTTTTGGGTTTTTTTTTGTTTTTTTTTTTTTGTTGGGGGGGGGGCCCCCCCCCGGGCGGGGGGCGGGGCCCCCCCCCCCCCCCCCCCCCCCCCCCCCCCCGGGGGGGGGGGGGGGGGGGGGGCGGGCCCCCCCCCCCCCCCCCCCGTCTGCGCGTCGGAGCGAGTCCATAGTCTCGCGTTCCACCCGTACCAGCTCGAGCAGAGGCAGGAAACCTCATGAGTTCAATCACCGGCGTCTCGGTGGCCGACGCACCCGGCCCCGACGACGGTCACACCCCCGGGGAGGGCCCCGGCGAACGCGCCCCCTCTGGTGACCGCGCAGCGACGGGCCGCAGGGGCGACATGATCTTCGGTGGCCTCGCGCGCGGCGCGGGCCTCCTCGTCGTCGTCCTCGTCGCGCTCGTCGGAGCCTTCCTCGTCATCCAGGCGGTTCCCGCCATCATGGACGACCACTCGAACTTCCTCACCTCCCAGGACTGGGACGTCGACTCGAGCCCGATGCACTTCGGCATCGCCCGTCTGCTGTGGGTGACGGTCACCTCCTCGGTGCTCGCCATGCTCATCGCCGTGCCGCTCGCCGTGTGCATCGCGCTGTTCCTCACGCAGTACGCGCCGAAGTGGCTGGCGAAGCCGGGCGCTGCACTCATCGACCTGCTGGCGGCCGTGCCGTCCATCGTCTACGGCCTGTGGGGCGTGTTCACCGTCGGTCAGTACTTCGACCCGGTGGCCAAGGTCATCCAGGACGTGCTGGGCTGGTGCCCCCTGTTCGCCAAGACGGACACCTCCCCCGCGAGCACCATCGCCTTCGTCTCGATCATCCTCGCCATCATGATCCTGCCGATCATCACGGCCCTGACGCGTGAGGTCTTCGCGCAGACGCCGCAGGCCCACAAGGATGCGGCGACGGCGCTCGGCGCGACGAAGTGGGAGGTCATCCGCACCGCGGTGCTCCCCTTCGGCAAGCCCGGCATCATCAGCGCGTCCATGCTCGGCCTCGGGCGCGCGCTCGGTGAGACCGTCGCCGTCATGATGATCGTCTCCGCCCTCAACGGCAGCGAGGGTTGGAACTTCTCGATCTTCAAGGGCGGTGAGACCTTCGCCTCGAAGATCGCCAACAACGCCGGCGAGTTCGACAACCCCTCGAAGACGGGGGCCTTCATCGCGGCGGGCCTCGTCCTGTTCATCCTGACGTTCGTCGTCAACGCGATCGCCCGTGTCGTCATCGAGCGCAGGAAGGCGTTCACCGAATGAGCACCGCAGCCCACTCCCTCGAGAAGAGCCCCGCTCCCGAGCCCCGGTCGAAGAACTCGCTCTCCGGCAAGGGCCAGTCCGGCGGCCGCGCGACGAAGAACACGATCGCCACCGTCGTCATGTGGGCCGCGTTCCTCGTCGCCCTCGTACCGCTCGTGTGGATCATCGCCACCGTCATCATGAAGGGCGGCGAGCTGCTCCTGCACGTCGACTGGTGGACGAAGAGCCAGCGCGGCGTCGGCCGCCGCGAGGTCGCCGGCGGCGCCGCCCACGCCATCCAGGGCACCCTCATCCAGGCCTTCGTCACGGCTCTCATCGCCGTGCCGATCGGCGTGATGACCGCCGTCTACCTCGTCGAGTACGGCCGCGGCCGTGCCGCGAAGATCGTCAGCTTCATGGTCGACATCCTCACCGGTGTCCCCTCCATCGTCGCCGCGCTGTTCGTCTACGCCGTGTGGGTGACGACGTTCGGCTTCGACCGCATCCCGTTCGCCGTGTGCCTGGCGCTCGTGCTGCTCATGGTTCCCGTCGTCGTGCGCTCCACGGAGGAGATGTTGAAGCTCGTGCCGAACGAGCTGCGCGAGGCCGCGTACGCCCTCGGCGTGCCGAAGTGGAAGACGATCCTCAAGATCGTGCTCCCGACGGCGTTCTCCGGCATCGTCACCGGTGTGCTGCTCGGCCTCGCCCGCGTCATGGGCGAGACGGCACCGCTCATTATCCTCGCGCCTTACTTCAAGTCGCTGTCGACGAACCTGTTCGGCGGCCTCATGGGCACGCTGCCGACGATGATCTACAACGGCAAGGACAACATGGCCGTCGACGCCTCCGCGCAGCGCGTGTGGGCGGCGGCGTGCACCCTCATCCTCCTCATCCTTCTTCTCAACCTGCTGGGCCGCTTCATCAGCCGCTTCAGCAAGGTCAAGAACTGACATCCGCTCGCGCGGATACGACTCGTAAAGGAACCCGAGTTCAATGAGCAAGCGGATCGACGTTCACAACCTCAACGTCTACTACGGCGACTTCCTCGCCGTGAACGATGTCTCCATGACGGTCGAGCCCCG
Source organism: Dermacoccus sp. BD5 (assembly GCF_044878485.1). NCBI lineage: Bacteria > Bacillati > Actinomycetota > Actinomycetes > Micrococcales > Dermacoccaceae > Dermacoccus > Dermacoccus sp. BD5. The sequence continues at coordinate 2,361 of NZ_JANJER010000022.1, forward strand.
CTCGATCACGGCCTTCATCGGCCCGTCGGGCTGCGGCAAGTCCACGTTCCTGCGCACCCTCAACCGCATGCACGAGGTCATCCCCGGCGGCCGCGTCGAGGGCCAGGTGCTCCTCGACGACGAGGACCTGTACGCGCCGGGCGTCGACCCGGTGGCGGTGCGCCGCACCGTCGGCATGGTGTTCCAGCGCCCCAACCCGTTCCCGACGATGTCGATCGGTGACAACGTCGTCGCGGGTCTGCGCCTCAACGGCGTGAAGGACAAGAAGGTGCTCGCCGAGAAGACGGAGCAGTCGCTGCGTGGCGCGAACCTGTGGAACGAGGTCAAGGATCGCCTCGACAAGCCGGGTGCCGGCCTGTCGGGCGGTCAGCAGCAGCGTCTGTGCATCGCGCGCGCCATCGCGGTGTCGCCGGACGTGCTCCTCATGGACGAGCCGTGCTCGGCTCTCGACCCGATCTCGACGCTCGCCATCGAGGATCTGATGCTGGAGCTGAAGAAGGACTACACGATCGTCATCGTCACGCACAACATGCAGCAGGCGGCGCGTGTGGCTGACCGGACGGCGTTCTTCAACCTCGAGGCGACGGGCAAGCCCGGCATGCTCGTCGAGATGAACGACACGCAGAAGATGTTCAGCAACCCGGATCAGCGGGCGACCGAGGACTACATCTCCGGTCGCTTCGGCTGACAGCCGGGCGAAAGGGCCGTGAGGACCGGAGCGCAGCGAAGCGAGCACCGGCCCGGCGCGGCCCTCCGAGCCCGTCAGGTGAAAGCAAAAGGGTGCCGAGGACACGAACGAAGTGAGGCCCGCAGGCACCCTCCGAGCTCAGCCCGAGGAGCACGGCTGATCCATCGTGCGTTGTGCGCCCCCCACCGTCGTGACGGTGGGGGGCGCCTGCGTTGCCGGGCAGCGTTCATGCGGCGTCAACCTGACTTCACGCTGGGAGGCGCTACAGGCGTCGCTGCACGTCGGGATGCAGAATGACTCACATCACATATGAGCGGGGGGCTATGACAGTGTGCCGATCGAGTTGCCCTGGGGCGCAACCGTCTTCGGCACCGCTCGTGTCGGGACCAGATATCGAGCTCAAGATCGGAGAAATCGACGCGAGGGTTCGGGGGCCGTTCATCCCGATTTCATGCACACTGTGCGTGTGCCGAAGGATGCAACTCGTTTTGGAACGTCGTCGCGCAAGTCGCTGCTCAAGAACCGCAAGAAGAAGGCGATCGCGCGCGGCGCTCACCCGACCCCTGACGAGATCGTCTTCTCGGACACCCCGGGAATCGTCGACGACGGCAACTTCAGCTACGGCGTCTGCCACGTCTGCGACTGGAAGGGCGGCGGGCGTCGCGCCCGCGAGAAAGCCCGCCGCGACGCGGCGGAGCACTACCTCCTGGCGCACTGACCACGACCGCACGCTCGAATGCTGATACATCCCGGCGCGATGCAGGTGCTTCGCCGCTCGCGATGAGGTGAGGTAGCGGCGCGGGCGATGGCCACGCCGCGAGAGATGTGAGACACGCTGGGCCGGGAGCGCCTCTCGGCACTAGGCCGCTCGTAGCGGCTGAATTTGGGACCCGGGGCTGCCGCAGCCCAGCGTGCTCATTAACCCTAACGGACATCACCGGCCCTCGCATTCCCGGCGGCTGCGAGAAACGTCACGCAGTGGAGCGTCGTCCCGGAGCCGGCAACGCCTGGCGAGGCGTCACCACCGGTCGAGACCAGACAGCGCACCCCCATGAACCGGTCGAGATGCACCAGTCGAGACGGACCGCCCTGGTCGAATGACCTGCGTCGAGTCAGTCGGGTCGGATCAGTCGAGGTTGCCGGTGCGCCAGGCGGAGGCGGCCTTCGTCAGGTCACGGGCTGTGTCGCCGAGCCGTGCGGCGCTGAGCGCCTCGCGCGCGGCCAGGTCGTCGTCATGGCCGTCGTGACGCTCAGCGCGTTCGGCCCGGCCGGAGGCGACGACGCGACAGAAGGCTGCGGCGCGTTCGAGCGCGATGGCGAAGTCGCCGGTGTAGGCGCCCTCGAGGATGCGGTCGGCGAGCGCCTTGATCTCGGCCGGTCCGCTCGGGTCGGCCGATCCGGCGACAGCGTGGGAGACGTGAGCGTGCCGGATGCCGGCGTTGTAGTCGCCCGAAGCGCCTACCGCGTCGCGTCGCACCCATTCGCGCAGCGTGTAGAGGCGCCACAGCACGCCGGGCAGGCTGACGGCGGGGCGCCCGGCCCACAGCTGCGCGAGCGTCGACAAGCCGATCTCGTCCGTCAGCGCGATGAGCCGGGCCGTCACCTCCGGGTCCGCGTTGGTGCGCCCGGCGCCGACGAGGATGGCGGCGCTCTCGTGCGCGATGGCGGTGACATCGGCGGGGTCGGGTGCTCCCTCGAACGCCTGGAACTCGCGGTCGGTGAAGAACAACGGCTTGTGGTGGGAACGCGTCACGGGTACGGCTGGCTCCTTCGGTGCCTCGACGAGGCGTCGAGTGCGTCATCGGGTCAACGACGCGCGGGCGGCCGGCATTCCGCCGACCGCCGTCGAGACATCCGCCGGACGCCGTCGCCGAGAACTCCGCAGGGTCGCACCCGGCGGCACGACACTGCTACGGGTCAGCGGACGATGGCCACCCCGTCGGCCGGGATGACGACGCGCACTCCCCCGCCGTCGGCGGGGCGCTCGTCGACGATGTGCCATGCGGCGATGACACGGTCGGCGTCGATCGTCGTCGCCTCGCCCGAGAGGTTGACGACGACGCGGCAGTCGCCGCGGTGCACCGTCACGACGCTCGTCGGGCCCTCGCCGTCACGCTCGACCCGGCTCGTGCCGAGGGTCGGGTCGGACAGGTCGGGCACCTCGCGGCGCAGCCTGATGAGGGTGCGGTACCAGTCGAGCAGGAGCGACTGCTCGCCGTCGGGGTCGTCGATCTCGCTCCAGCGCAGCACCGAGTTGCGGAAGGTCGACTCCTCCTGGGGGTCGGGCACCGCGTCACCCCAGCCGTGGGCCGCGAACTCGGCCGCGCGCCCGCGTGAGGTGCCCTCGGCGATCTCGGGGTCGACGTGGTCGGTGAAGAACTGCCAGGGGGTCTGCGCACCGTACTCCTCACCCATGAAGAGCATCGGCGTGTACGGCGACGTCAGCAGCAGCGCTGCCGCGCAGGCCAGCCGGTCGACGCCGACGAGCTGCGACAGGCGCTCGCCCGTCGCGCGGTTGCCGACCTGATCGTGCGTCTGCAGAGACGCGACAAAGCGCCAACCCGGCGTCGCTTCGGGATCGACGGGGCGGCCGTGGCGGCGCTCGCGGAAGCTCGAGTACGTGCCGTCGTGGAAGAACGGCGTCGCGTACATCTTGGCGAGGGCCGCGGGGGCCGCGAAGTCCTCGTAGTAGCCCTGCGTCTCGCCGGTGAGCAGCACGTGCAGGGTGTGGTGGATGTCGTCGGCCCACTGCCCGCTCAGCCCGAGGCCGGCGCTGCCACCGTCGGCGACTGCGAGTCCGCGCTGACCCGAGCGCGGTTCGCGCGCACGCGGCGTGACGGTGGCCGGGTCGTTGCGGTCGGACTCGGCGACGACGACCACGTTGCGCCCCGTCTGCTCGGCGGCGAGTTCCAGTGCGGCCGTGAGCTCTTCGAGGATGTGGACGGCCGTGTCGTCGGCGAGCGCGTGGACGGCGTCAAGGCGGAACGCGTCGACGTGGAACTCGGTGAACCACATGAGCGCGTTCTCGATGATGAAGCGGCGCACCTCGTCACTCTGCGGGCCGTCGAGGTTGACGGCGGGGCCCCAGGGCGTGTGGTGCAGCGCATTGAAGTAGGGGCCGAACTCGGGCAAGTAGTTGCCGCTCGGGCCGAGGTGGTTGTAGACGACGTCGAGGCAGACGGCGAGGCCGCGCGCGTGGCACGCGTCGACGAAGCGCTGGAAGGCGGCCGGGCCACCGTAGGCGGCGCTCGTCGCGTACCAGTTGACACCGTCATAGCCCCAGTTTCGCGCTCCCGGAACGCCGTTCACCGGCAGGATTTCGACGTGTGTCACCCCGAGCGTCACGAGGTGATCGAGCCGTTCGATGGCCGAGTCGAACGTCCCGGATTCGGTGAACGTGCCGATGTGTAGCTCGTAGAAGACCGCGCCGCGCATCGCGTCGTCGTGCGAGGCCGCGTCCGCGTGGTGGCCGCGCCAACCGTCGTCCTGCCAGTCGTGGGCCGCGAGGTCGACGACCTCGCTGGGGCCGTGGATGCCCTCGGGCTGCAGCAGCGAACGCGGGTCGGGGCGCGGGTCGCCGCCGTCGATGCTGAAGGCGTACTCGCTGCCGACGCGCACCGGCTCGGGCGAATGCCACCAGCCGTTCTCGCCGGCCTTCATGGGCGCCTTCACGCCGTCCGCGACGAGGTGCACCATGCGCTCGGCGGCCGGCGCCCACACCGAGATCGTCTGGGTCGCGCCGTGAAAACCGGGCGAGGAGTAGGTGTTCATCGCTTCTCCTGAACGAGGACGTGGACGTGGCCGAACTCGTGGTCACCGAGATCGCCGAACGCGACCGGCGCGTCGGTGATGGTGAGGCGTTCGCCGGTGAAGGCGTGCCGCCACTCTCCGGCAGGCAGGCTGACGTGGGCATCGGCCAGCGCGCCCGTGCGCAGTGCCCGGGATGCAGCGCGCACCCCGATGACGGCGACGGCGAGCGGGGTCGCGTCCGCCTCGGCGGGCGTCGGTGCGTCAGTCTGCTCGCCGCCCTGGGCGCGCTTGACCAACTTGCTCACCTGACGCCCCGCGGCCTCGACGAGACGCCCGGCCTCGGCGATCTGACGGCGCACGACGGACGCTGCGGGCACCGTCCTCTCGAACGCTACGAGGAACTCGCTGTCGGACTCGAGCGGTTCGTAACCCGACCCCGGGTTCGCCGGTGCATGGACGTCCGCGGCGAGGCAACGCTGCACGAGGCGCGGACGCGAGCCCCCGACGTCGAGGAGCTGCTTGAGTTCGCCGTAGTCGACCGGGCGACGGTTGTCGGGGTCGACGAGGCTGAGCGTCGGACGTTCCGAACCCTGGTAGGTGTCGGGGATGCCCGGAAGGAACAGCTCGAGCACCTTCTGCGTGTGCCCGGTCAGCGTGATCGCCTCGGCGTTCCGTCGACGCGCGTCGAGGAGGCTGCGGCGTAGATCCGCGGCGAGCGTCTCGGCGGCCGGCGCCGATGCAGCGCTCTCCCCCGTTCGAGGGGCGGCGGCGTCGTCAGCCTCGAGGACAGCGGTGGTGAAGGCGAGCACCTGCTTCTCGTACGCCTCGTCGCCGTCGGTCCAGGCCGTGTAGACCTTCGCCTCGCGCAGCGCCTTCGTCAGGTACTCGCTCAGGCGATCCGCGTCGATGCCGAGATCGCGCCGCCCGTGGACGGCGTCGGGTGCGGCGCCGTCAGCATCGGTGGTGTCGAACGGGCCGTAGGCGGTGGAGAATCCAGCGATGGTCTGCCACGCCAGCGCCGCCGCGGGCCGGTCGACGCCCATCGCGTCGGCGAGCGCGAACGCGGCGTCGCTGCACGCCGTCCACGCCTCGTCGTCACCGGCGATCGCGAGCAACGCCGCGCGAACGTCCTCGCTGCGCTTCGTGTCGTGCGTCGACAGCGTCGTCATCGTGCGCGGCCAGTATTCGGCGTTGTGCTGCGCCCAGGCGTTCAGACGGTGCGCGCCGGCGTCCACGAGGACGTCGACGTCGCCGCCGACCTCGTTGAGGGCGGTCAACGCGTGCCACCGGTAGAAGAGGGTGTCCTCGATCGACTTCGCCATGACCGGGCCCCACGTCTGCTGCAGACGCACCGCGAAGTCGGACGCGGCCGGCTCGATGTCGTCGAACTCGTCGGCCCCGGCGTGCGGACGCACGAGCGCGATGCGCTTGAGAGCATCGAGCTCGTCGGCCAGATCGGGGCGGGCCTCGCGCGCGGCCTCGAGCGCCTCGTCGAGGTGGTGCTTCGACTCCGGTGCCATGCGGGCGCCCGGGACGAGGTAGGCGCGGTAGACGGGCGCCGCGACGAGCAGCTCGACGATCGCGGCACGCAGTGCTTCGCGCTGCAGGTCGGGGCGCACCTCGGCGGCGCGACGCGTCAGCCGCTCGACCTCCGGCACGAGACCGTTCTCGACGACGAAGCGCTTCGCCTCGCGCGTCGCGACCTCGACGTCGCGGGCGTCGCCGTCACCGAGCGCACGCTGCCAGCATGCCTCGATCGTCGGGGCGGCGGCGTCATCGGCCAGCGCGGCGGTGATGGCGGCCATCGCGTCGTAACCCGTCGTGCCCGCGCAGGCCCAGTCGCTCGGCAGGTGCTCGCCCGGTTCGAGGATCTTCTCGACCCAGATCGGCGTGCCCCTGCGGCACTCCTGCGTCAGTCGCGCGAGGTATCCGGCCGGGTCGGCCAGTCCGTCCGGGTGGTCGATGCGGAAGCCGTCGATGTGGCCGGCGTGATGCAGTTCGAGCAGCAGCGCGTGCGTCGCGTCGAAGACGTCGTCGGTCTCGACGCGCACGGCGATGAGCTCGTTGACCTCGAAGAAGCGACGATAGTTGAGCACCGCGTCACGATCGCGCCAGAACGCGAGCCGGTAGTGCTGACGCTCGAGAAGCCGGGCGAGTTCGTCGCCCTGCGGCGCCTCGCCGATGCCGTCGAGGGAACCGTCGGCGACGGGGAAGACGTGTTCGTAGTAGCGGATGACGGGTTCGTCACCGCTGCGGTCGAGGGTGATCGAGCCGTCCGCGATCTCCTCGTCGAGCGGCTTGCCGAGGATCGGGACGCCGAGCGCGCCGTCGAGCGCGTCCCAGTCGACGTCGAACCAATGCGCCGTCGAGGCGTCCTTCCCCCCTGCCAGCAGCGCCCACAGCGGGGCGTTGCTCGACTCGGGCGCGACGAACGCCATGTGGTTCGGCACGACGTCGACGACGACACCGAGCCCCAGCTCGTGCGCGGCGTCGGCGAACCGCTCGAACGCTTCGCGTCCGCCCAGCTCCGGGTTGACACGGGTGTGGTCGAGCACGTCATAGCCGTGGACCGAACCGGGGACGGCGGTGAGGATCGGCGAGCAGTAGGCGTGCGAGATGCCGAGCTTCTTCAGGTACGGCAACTGCGCGCGGGCAGCGTCGAACGGGAAGTCGGCGTGCAGCTGGAAGCGATAGGTGGACGTCACGGGCGCGCTCATGCCTCCAACCCCACCACCATTCGCGCGGAAAATCGAGTCGGGGCCGCAGCATCCCACCGCAGGGGTGAGGTGGGGCGTCAGGAGGTACGGGCCCGGGCTCGCCCGGCCCGCGTGAGGAGGTACGCGACGAGCAGCACGAGGACCCAGCCACTGCCGATGAGCGCCGCCTGACGCATGTCGTCGACCTCGAACGCGGTGGCCATCACGGCGAGCACGCCGCCGACGCCGATCGCCGCCGTCACGCGGCCGCCGGGCAGGTGGACGCTGCCATCGACGTCGCCGCGGCGCTTGAACGCGATGAAGCTGGCGAGGGCGAGCAGCCACGTCACCATGACGGAGAAGATCGCGATGGAGGCGAGCTTGGTGAAGATGTCGGCCACCCCCGTCTGTGCGAGGTAGATCGCGAGGACGAGGCCGAACGTCGAGACGAGCGTGGCCGCGAGCGGCACTCCCCGCAACGTCGTGCGGGCGAGGAATCGCGGTGCGAGACGATCGACGGCGAGCGAGTGCACGAGCCGACCGGCGCCGTACAGCTGCGCGTTGCCCGTCGACAGCGCGGCGACGAGGATGACGGCGTTCATGATGCCCGCGGCGGCCGGGAGCCCGACGGCGTCGAACGCCTTGACGAACGGGCTCGCCGTCAGGCCCTTCGCGGACGCGACGTCGGTCCAGGCGTTGAGCGTGACGATGAGACCCACCGCGATGACGTAGAACAACCCCAGCCGGGCGACGAGGGCGCGCATCGCGGTGCGGACGCTGCGGCGCGGGTCGTCGGCCTCGGCCGCGGTGATCGGCACGACCTCGACGCCGACGAAGGCGAACATCACGATCGACATCGACAACCAGATCGACTCCATACCGCCGGGCATGAACCCGCCGTGGTCGGTGAGGTGAGCGAACCCGGTGGCGGGATGGCCGGGCACGCCGAACAGCACGAGGACGAGCGCGACGAGGATGAACGCGACGAGAGCCGTCACTTTGAGCGTGGAGAAGACGACCTCGGCGCGGCCGAACGCGCGCACGGAGAGCAGGTTGATGACGATGATCGCGAGCGCCACGAGGGCGACGAACACGGAGCGCGACGTCTGCGGCCACCAGTACTGCAGATATGCGCCGGCCGCGACGACCTCGCCGCCGAGCGCGATGACGCTCGCCGCCCAGTAGCACCAGCGAGAGACGTAGCCGGCCCACTCCCCGAGGTAACGCCCCGCGGCGGCGCCGAAGCTGCCCGGCTCGGGGCGGGCGGTCGCCATCTCCGCCATGGCGAGGCCGATGACGGCGATGAGCAGCGCGCCCAGCGCATAGCTGACGACGGCCGCCGGGCCGGCCACCCCGATCGCCGCGCCGGAACCGAAGAACAGGCCCGTGCCGAGCGCGGAACCGAGACCGATCATCAGCATGGTGCGATGCCCGAGGCTGCGCGTCAGGCCACTCGAACCCTCTGAGCTCGCCGGGGCGTCCGTGCTCGCCGAGCCCTCGACCGCGTGGGCGCCGACCTGCTGATCCACCGTGTTCTCCTTCGACGAGCTGGGGTGAGGCGTGGCTGTCTCATTGAAGGCGTCGCGCTGGGCACGCTCGTGCGACACCGCGCCGGCCGACAACCGGGTCAGGGTACGTGCTCGACCCGAGCCCGTGCGTTCGGTGTTCGTCGTCAGGGGCTCCCCGTGCTCACAAGATTGGCTCGGCTGCTTTTCGTCCTTGGCCGGTATGCGGCTCTCGATGACCGCCGCTCGTCGCGGACGCGCGTCAGCCCCCGAGGCGGTTGAGGCCGACCACGACGACGAGCGGGACGCCCGCCTCGTCGGAGGCGGCGAGGTCGACCTCCGCGTCGATCCCCCAGTCGTTGTCGTCATCGGGGTCGTGGATGACCTGGCGGATCTCCCATTTGTCGGGCTGCTCGGTGATGCGCAGCATCCTCGGCCCGCGGGCGTCCGCGTCGAGGAGGATCTCGTCATGCTCGTCGTAGTAGGCGCCGAGGTCGGCATCCCACGCGTCGGCATCCATGACGATCTCGGTCGGCGGGTCGGTCGTCGCCGCGACGGCGGCGTCGAGCGCGGCGAGGCCGTCGACGTCGTCGCGCGCTGCGAGCTCGACGCGCTTGAACATCGCCTTGCGGATGGCGACCTTCATCGCGCGCGGGTTGGCCGTGAGGGGACGCTGCTTCAGCACCGTCTCCTGCTGCACCGGCGCGTCACCCGGGTGCGTCAGGGCCTCCCACTCGTCAAGCAGGCTCGAGTCGGTCTGACGGATGACCTCCCCGAGCCACTCGATGAGGTCGGCGAGTTCCTCGTTCTTCTTCGACTCGGGCACGCTCTGACGCAGGGTGCGGTACGCGTCGGTCAGGTAACGCAGGACGACGCCCTCGCTGCGCGCGAGGTCGTAGAAGCGGATGAGATCGCCGAAGCCCCAGGCATTCTCGTACATCTCGCGCACGACGGACTTGGGTGACAGTTCGTACATGCGCACCATCGGCTGGCTCTGCGCGTACGTCTCGAACGCCGCGTCGAGCAAGTCGGAGAGCGGCTTCGGCCACGTCACGTCCTCGAGGCGCTCCATGCGCTCGTCGTACTCGATGCCGTCGGCCTTCATCTCGGCGATCGCCACGCCGCGCGCCTTGTGCTGTTGCGCCATGAGCACCGGGCGAGGGTCGTCGAGGATCGACTCGATGACACTGACGACGTCGACCGCGTAATCCTGTGCGTTCGTGCGCGCCGCGGCGCGTGCGCCCTCGTTCGTCGAGGTGTCGACCTCCGGCGCGTCACCGCGGGCGGGGGCGGCGTCGTCGGGACTCAGCATGTCGAGGACGGCGAGGGCGAACGGTGCGAGCGGCTGGTTGAGCGCGAAGTTGTCCTGCAGGTCGACCGTGAGGTCGACCTGGCGCCCGTCGGCCTGCGGTTCGTCGAGTCGCCGGACGACGCCGGCGGCCAGCATCTCGCGGTAGAGGCCGATCGCGCGGCGAGCGAGCTTCGCCTGCCCCTTGCGATCCTCGTGGTTGTCGCGCACGAGATCGCGCACGGCGACGAACGGGTCGCCGTCGCGGGCGATGAGGTTGAGCAGCATCGAGTGCGTGATGCGCATGCGACTGACGAGCGCTTCGGGCTCGCTCGCGACGATGCGCTCGAAGCTCTCCTCACTCCAGTTGATGAAACCCTCCGGCGGCTTCTTGCGCTGCACCTTCTTGAGCTTCTTCGGGTCGTCACCGGCCTTCGCGATGTTGCGCGTGTTCTCGATGACGTGCTCGGGCGCCTGGACGACCACGGTGCCGCTCGTGTCGAACCCCGCACGGCCGGCCCGCCCGGCGATCTGGTGGAACTCGCGCGACTTGAGCATGCGCTGGCGGGTGCCGTCGAACTTCGTCAGGCCGGAGAGCACGACGGTGCGGATCGGCACGTTGATGCCGACGCCGAGCGTGTCGGTGCCGCAGATCACCTTGAGCAGACCGGCCTGCGCGAGCGTCTCGACGAGACGGCGGTACTTCGGCAACATGCCGGCGTGGTGCACACCGATGCCGTGACGGATGAGCCGTGAGAGCGTCTTGCCGAAGCCGGTGGAGAAGCGGAAATCGCCGATCATCTCGGCGATCCTGTCGCGATCCTCACGGGAGGCGACCTTGAGCGACATGAGCGCCTGCGCGTTCTCCAGCGCCTGGGCCTGCGTGAAGAACACGACGTAGACGGGCGCCTGACGCGTCTCGAGCAGCTCCTCGATCGTCTCGTTGAGTGGTGTCGTCGACCAGCGATAGCTGAGCGGCACGGGACGCTCGGCCCCCGCGACGGTGACGGAGGCGCGGCCGGTGCGACGCGTCATGTCCTCCTCGAAACGGCGCACGTCACCGAGCGTCGCGGACATGAGCAGGAACTGCGCCTGCGGCAGTTCGAGCAGCGGCACCTGCCACGCCCAGCCGCGATCGCCCTCGGAGTAGAAGTGGAACTCGTCCATGATGACGAGGCCGACGTCGGCGTCCTTGCCCTCGCGCAAGGCGATGTTGGCGAGGATCTCCGCGGTGCAGCAGATGATGGGCGCGTCGGCGTTGACCGAGGCATCGCCCGTCAGCATGCCGACGTGCTCGGCACCGAAGATCTCGCACAGCGCGAAGAACTTCTCGCTCACGAGAGCCTTGATCGGCGCGGTGTAGAAGCTCACCCGGTCGCCTGCGAGCGCCGCGAAGTGCGCCGCCGTCGCGACCATCGACTTACCCGAGCCCGTGGGCGTCGCGAGGATGACGTTCTTGCCGTCGAGCACCTCGATGATGGCCTCTTCCTGGTGCGGATAGAGGCTGAGGCCACGATCGCCCGCCCAGGCGGTGAACTCCTCGTAGATGCGGTCGGCGTCAAACGTCTTCGGCAACCGCTGCGTCAGCGTCTTGACGCGCGGGTTCGCCTCCCGCGCAGCGGCATCCGCGGACGCGGCGAAGTCGCCCGCGACGTCCTGCGCGCCGGGGTGGACGGTCTCGACGGCGCCGGCCGCGGCGTCGTCGGGCGATTCGTTCGTCATGTCAGCCTTGCTGCTCGGTGTGGTCGACGGGGCATCCCGCTGCGCGAAGTCGTCGTGCGGGATCGCGGACGAGGTCAAGGGCGCGGCTCACCAGATGTGGCGCTGGCCCGGCAACAGCCGCAGGTCGCCGTACTCGAAGGTGCGCTTGCGCGACTTGCCCTTGCCCTTGACGGGCGCGAGCACCATGAGCTGCACACCCTCGGCGTGCTCGAGGTCGACGCGCACCGCGTCACCGAACTCGGGCACGACGACGTACAGGACGATGGCCGTCGCGCGCTGCGCGACCGTGCGGTTCTCGTTCTCGGCGCGCACCGCGAGGACGCGGCGCAGCTCGGCCAGCACCGCTTCGGGCTCGGGCTGCTCGCCCAGCGCGGCGGGGTCGGCGAAGACGATGTCGACGTCCGGCGCGACGGCCTCGTTGCTCGCGTCCGTCGGCTCACCAGTGGAGTCGATCGTCGGTTCGCCGTCGACCGACATCGCGAACGGGTAGAACTCGCCGTTCTTCTCGAGGTGCTCCATCGCCGCGCCGAGCGCTGCGGAGAGCAGTTCGTCGAGGTCGGCCTGCGCCTGCGGTGACGCGACGTCGCGCCACGTGCCGTTCGAGCGGTCGTCGGATGCTGCGGGGGTGTCGTTCACCATCGGTGCGCCTCCTCGGCGTCGGTGTGGTCGGGTTCTCCTCGTCGACAACAACCCAACCACATCATGCCGACAACCCCGGAATTCCGCCGAATCCGAGCCCCTGAGGCTCAGGCCGCTGACCACCCGCCGTCCGAGGTGAGCACCGCGCCGTTGCTGTTGGTCGAGTCGTCGCTCAGCAGGAAGGTGATCGAGGCGTGCTCCAGCCATTCACCGATCGTGTGCCCGGCGGTGATCGGGGTGTTCGTCATCGTCTTCTCCAGATCTGAGGCGTCCACGGCGCCCGAGGGGTTCGGTGTCGATCGAACAGCAAGGGCTACTCATTGCCCCCCTTCGATCGTGTCACCTCGACGAGGCGCGTGGCTGAGGTCGGGGCGGACGTTCATGTGTTCGTCGATTTATCAGGGCTGCCCGTCGCCGGGGGGCTGCGACCATCTGTCGACGTGTTGTGCGACGTTGCAGCGACGCGTCGTCGTCAGGCCCTCGGATCGTCGATCCGGGACGCGTCCGAGCGTGGCAGCCGAGACGGGCGCCGTCAGCCTGTCAGACTGGAGCGGCCCGCTACCCCGGCCTTGCAGCGGGGCTGCGTACATCGGCAGGGTTCTACGCCCCCTGATCGTTTAGCGGCGTGTGTGGCAGCAGCGGGCAAGCAGCGGGGTTCGGCCGAGAGTCGGACGTCAAGACGCGCAAGACGAGAGCGAACGAGAAGATCATGACCCCACGACGCGCCGCGTCATCGTCCGCGCCCATCCGTCTGACGCGGCGTGGGCGCATCGTCGTGACGTGCCTCGTCGTCGCGCTTTGCGCGGGATTGCTGCTGCTCATGACGTCCACACGCTCGGACCCGCGACCCGTCACGTCGTTCGACGCGCCCCTCGGCGCGCTGGACGAGTCGAAGGTGCCGAACGGCTGGGGGCCGCTCGTCGCGGCGGCGTCGCGCGAATCGGGCGTGCCCGGCGCTGTGCTCGCTGCGCAGCTCGAGGTCGAGTCGAAGTGGAACCCGAAGGCCGTCTCGCACGCGAACGCCAAGGGGCTCGCCCAGTTCACGCCCGACGCGTGGGCCAGCCACGGCAAGGGCGACCCGTTCGACCCCGCCGACGCCATCGCCGCACAGGGGCGTTTGATGCGTGAGCTGAAGCAGCGGGCCGAACGTTCAGGCATCGCCGACAACCCCATGCGCCTCGCGCTCGCCGGCTACAACGCGGGCTTCGGCAACGTGACGAAGTACCACGGCGTCCCGCCGTTCGCGGAGACGGAACACTACGTCGACGCCATCGCCCACGCCATGGGCAAGTACGCCAAGCCCCTGCCGCCGACGAGTGGTGCGTCGATGGGCGGGGCCGCGAGGAGTGGAGCGGCGCGACCTGCGTCGTGACCCGAGTGCCTGCTGGACCGAATGTGGACGCAAATCGCAGATGTAGACGGGAATCGCAGAAGGGGCGGGCCCGTCGGGACCTGGCGCAACGGCGATTATCGTCCACATTCGTCGCGCCGACGAGTGGTGGGCCCTGTGGGGCTCGAACCCACAACCTACGGATTAAAAGTCCGCAGCTCTGCCAATTGAGCTAAAGGCCCTTGCTGCTCGGCTCGAGGCACCCAGACCCTTGCACCGGGCTCGATGCGCCAGAAGAGCATCGTGACGAGTCGTCCGACTCGCGATCGTCGACTCTCACGGCCACCGTGCAGCTCGAGACAGCCTAGCCCCGCCCGACGCGCCACGACGAACCGGGCGGGGCGAGCCTTGCGAGCGGGTGCCGACGAACGGGGCGAGCGGCGGCTCAGCTGTAGGCCGGGCGGTCGCCGTCCTCGGGTTCGACGTGCGTGCGCCGCTCCTCGTCGGTGCTGGTCACCGCACCGGGCAGCGCGTGCTCGGCGATGATGCGACCGGAGTCATCGCTGATGACGACAGTGCTGTGCTCCTCCATCGTCAGGTTCTCGGCGAGCTGGTCACGCGTGAGCTTCGGCATGTTCATGCCCAGACGCTCGAAGCCTGCCTCGAGCAGTTCCATCGCGCCGTCACGATCGCCCGGCCGCACTCGCCCGGCGACGTCGCCGAGCATGTCCGCGAACCGGCTGAGCGAACCCTCGCCGTACTCCTCGGTGAACTTCTCGTTCACCACGTAGTTCCACGTCCCCATGACGCACCACCTTTCCTCACTGCCACGCTACTGCGTTGTCGCACTATGAAACACCCCCGGGGCCGCCCGAGGTCACACTGGGCATCCCCCGCGTCGCCATCGATCGCCGCGTCGTCCCGAGGCCGCGCTGGAGCTCGGGGTGTCATCGGTCGCCGACGACGCCCCGAGCTCACGCCGCGCGCCCGGATCGCCGTCGATCACCCACGGCGCCCGAAGGGCTGCCTCAGCCCACCGATGCCGCCGCCGTCAACGGCACGCCTGTCCTCGACTCGAGCTCGGCGAACGTCACGTCCGGTGCGAGTTCGGTGACGACGAGACCGTCGGGCGTCACGTCGATGACGGCGAGGTCGGTGATGATGCGCTCGACGACACCGAGCCCCGTGATCGGCAGGGTGCACGCGGGCAGGATCTTGGGCGATCCGTCCTTCGCGCAGTGCTCCATGAGGACGATGACCTTCTTCGCGCCATGCACAAGATCCATCGCGCCACCCATGCCCTTGACCATCTTGCCCGGGATCATCCAGTTCGCGATGTCACCGTCCGCCGACACCTGCATGGCACCGAGGATGGCCGCATCGACCTTGCCGCCCCGGATCATGCCGAACGACATCGCCGAGTCGAACGTCGAGGCGCCGCGCCGCAGCGTCACCGTCTCCTTACCCGCATTGATGAGGTCGGGATCGACGGCGCCATCGCTCGGATACGCGCCCACCCCCAGCAGCCCGTTCTCCGACTGCAGGACGAGTTCGACGTCGTCCGCCACGTAGTTCGGCACGAGCGTCGGCAACCCGATGCCCAGGTTGACGTAATCGCCGTCCTGCAGCTCCGCCGCAGCACGCGCCGCCATCTGCTCTCGCGTCCAGGCCATGTCAGTCACCCTCCGTCTCGCGGGTCGTGCGCTTCTCGCACTCTCGGTCGAACGCACGCCCCCCGAACAGTCGCCCATCCATCTCAGTCACCCTCCGTCTCGCGGGTCGTGCGCTTCTCGCACTCTCGGTCGAACGCACGCCCCCCGAACAGTCGCCCATCCATCTCAGTCACCCTCCGTCTCGCGGGTCGTGCGCTTCTCGATCCGCTTGTCGTCAGCCTGTTCGGACGTCAATTCCACGACTCGCTGCACGTAGATGCCGGGCAGGTGGACGTCGTCGGGGTGGATGTCGCCCGGCTCGACGAGCTGCTCCACCTCCGCGACGACGACGCGGCCCGCCATCGCACACAGCGGGTTGAAGTTGCGCGCCGACAGGTTGAACACCAGGTTGCCGTGACGATCACCCTTCGCCGCACGCACGAGTGCGAAGTCCGTCGTGATGGCCTCCTCGAGCACGTACGACTTCGCGTCGTCGCCGTCACCGAAAACGCGCGTCTCCTTCGCCGGTGAGGCCTTCTCCACCGAGCCGTCGGCCGCGTACTTCCACGGCATGCCGCCGTCGGCGACCTGCGTACCCACACCCGTCGCCGTGTAGAACGCGGGGATGCCTGCGCCACCGGCGCGCAACTTCTCCGCGAGGGTGCCCTGCGGCGTCAGGTGCACCTCCAGCTCGCCCTCGAGGTACTGGCGCGCGAATTCCTTGTTCTCGCCCACGTACGACGCGATGACGGTGCGCAGGCGCCCGTCGCGCAGCAGCACGCCGAGACCCCAGTCGTCGACCCCACAGTTGTTGGAGACGACGTCAAGATCCTTCGCGCCCTGCTCGTGCAGCGCCGCGATGAGGACGCTCGGGATGCCGCACAGCCCGAACCCTCCGACGGCGAGCGACGAACCGTCACCGATGTCGGCGACCGCTTCCGCGGCCGAGGCCACCACCTTGTCCATGAACCCTCCAGATCGCGCTTCGTGAGATGCACCTCACACCATGCCGACTTCAGTTAATCATCCTTAACCGAGGCGTGGGGGTGCGGCTTGCGACCGGCCCCGCGCGCGACGACACTTCGAGCATGACGAGCCAGCTGCGCGAACCCCTGTACGGCCTCCTCCTCGACGTCGACGGACCCATCGCGAGCCCGGTGACGCGCACCGTCGCGATCCCGTCGATCGCCACGGATCTCGTCGCGATGGCGCGGGCGGGCGTCCCCATCGTGTTCAACACGGGTCGCTCCGACGACTTCGTCGCAGCCACCGTCATGCCCGCCCTGCTCGACGCCGGACTACCCGACGACGCGCCCGTCATCGCCGTCTGTGAGAAGGGCGCGACGTGGTTCACCCCGACGCGCGCGCACCTGCGCAACGCGGGCGTCGACCTGCGCGTCGACGACGCCCTGCGCGTTCCGACGGGGCTCGTCGAGTACTGCCGCAGTATCGCCCCCGATTTCGACGACGCCATGTTCTTCGACGACACGAAGAAGGCCATGGTGAGCCTCGAGGCGCACCATGGCATCGACCTCGACGTCTACCGCGAACGTCAGCACGCGTTCGATCAGCGGGTGTGGGATTACCTCGCCGAGCAGGAGATCGGCGTCGTCTGGGGTGAGCGAGAAGCGCTCAACGGCAGTGAAGACATCGCCGTCCGCATCGATCCGACGATCATCTCGACCGACATCGAGCACGCCGGGGTCGGCAAGAACGTCGGTGCCGACAAGGCGATCGAACTGCTCGCCGCGCGCGGCATCACCCCGCGCGAGTGGCGCACCCTCGGCGATTCACGCAGCGACTACGCGATGGCTGATCGTCTGCACGAGCGTGGATTCGTCGTGCGCCACGGCGACGTTCGCCCCGCCGACGGCCTGCTCGATCGCACCTACCCCGTCGAGGTCACGCCCGATCCGGCGCTGACGAACGACGCCGCCGGTGCCGCGTTCCTCACGCGATGGCGCGCCGACGTCAAGCGCGGCGAGGCATCGGCGGCGTTCTGACGGAGCGGTTCGCGGCCAGAACAACGGGCCCAGGAAATATCGCGTCCCTAACCACCGTTGTCGCATGGGCCCCACGAGGCGCGGTCCGTGGCCGCGCCCGATCCTGACGAAAGGCCCCCGCATGCCCCAGCTGTTCGAACCCCTCACCCTGCGCGACGTCGAGTTCCGCAACCGCATCTGGCTCACGCCGATGTGCCAGTACAGCTGCGAGGCGTGCGACGGTATCCCGACCGCGTGGCACTTCGTTCACTACGCGACGCGCGCCGTCGGTGGTTTCGGGCTCGTGCTGACAGAGGCCACCGCCGTCGCGCCCGAGGGGCGCATCAGCCCCCAGGACGCCGGCCTGTGGAACCACGACCAGGTGGCCGCATGGCGCCGCGTCGTCGACGCGGTCCACGCGAACGGCGCAAAGATCGGAGTCCAGCTCGCGCACGCCGGACGCAAGGCGTCGACCTACCGCCCCTTCGCGGGTGAGCCCTCCGGCAGCGTGCCCGTCGACGCAGGCGGTTGGGAGGCTCTCGGCCCGTCCGCGGTCGCCTTCGACGGTTACGCAACGCCCCGCGCCATGACGCTCGCCGACATCGACGACGTCGTGGACGCCTTCGTCGACGCCGCCCGACGCGCGGACGAGGCCGGTTTCGACGTCGTCGAGCTCCACGCGGCGCACGGCTACCTGCTGCACGAGTTCCTCTCCCCTGCCTCCAACCTCCGTGACGACGAGTACGGCGGCTCCTTCGAGAACCGCGCCCGTCTGCTGCTGCGCATCGCGACCGAGGTGCGCGCGGCCTGGCCGGAGGCGAAGCCGCTCTTCGTGCGGGTCTCGGCCACCGATTGGGCCGAGACGGGCTGGAACATCGACGAGACCGTCCGCCTCGCTCGCGAGCTGAAGTCCGTCGGCGTCGACCTCGTCGACACGAGCACCGGCGGCAACGTGCCCGCCGACATCCCCGTCGGGCCCAACTACCAGGTGCGTTTCGCGTCCGAGATCCGGCGCGGGGCCGATATTGCGACCGGAGCCGTGGGACTCATCACGGAGCCCGCGCAGGCCGAGGCGATCCTCACCGAGGGCGACGCCGACGTCGTCCTCATCGGACGAGCAGGCCTGCGCGAGCCGTACTGGCCGTTGCGCGCCGCCGCCGAACTGGGTCTGACGTGGCGCGAGACGCCGTATCCGGCGCAGTACACGCGCGGCGCGTGGGAGCACGCCCGGGGCTGAGATGCCGTCGACCGCCCCGGCCCTCGAGAACGTCGGGGCGGTCTTCCCGGCCGAAGCATGCGGACGACGACGCCGGAATCATCCGGCTCCCGTCAGGCCGGTCGCACGTCCGCTGCCTTCCCCTCGTCCGTGTCGGTCTGCGCCGCCCCGGCGAACTGTGCCTCGTACAACCGCCAGTAGGCGCCGCGCGCGGCGAGCAGATCGTCGTGCGAGCCCTGTTCGACGATGTCGCCGTTCTCCATGACGAGAATGATGTCGGCGTCACGGATCGTCGACAGTCGGTGGGCGATGACGAAGCTCGTGCGATCCTGACGCAGCGCCGCCATTGCCTGCTGGAGCGTCGCCTCCGTGCGCGTATCGACCGATGACGTCGCCTCGTCGAGGATGAGGATGTCGGGCCGCGCGAGGAAGGCGCGCGCGATGGTGATGAGCTGACGCTCACCCGTCGAGATGGAGCCGCCCTCGTCGTCGATGATCGTGTCATAGCCGTCGGGCAGTGAGTGCACGAACCGGTCGACGAACGTCGCGCGAGCGGCTTCGAGCAGTTCGTCGTCGCTCGCGTCGAGCCGCCCGTAGCGCAGGTTGTCGGCGATCGTGCCCCGGAACAGCCAACTGTCCTGCAGCACCATCCCGAAGTGGGAGCGCAACTCCTCGCGTGGCACGTCACGCACGTCGACCCCGTCGACGAGGATGCGACCCGCATCGACGTCGTAGAAGCGCATGACGAGGTTGACGAGCGTCGTCTTGCCCGCACCCGTCGGCCCGACGATGGCGACCGTCTGGCCGGGCTCGATCCGCAGGTCGAGGCCCGTGATGAGCGGCGCGTCAGGGTGGTAACCGAAGCGCACGTCATCGAAGACGACCTCTCCGCGCAGCGGCGTCGGCAGGTGCGCGTTCTCGCCGGCACCGCGCCCGCGGGCGTCGCGCGACTCCTCCGGCGCGTCGAGCACCTCGAACACGCGCTCGGCGCTCGCGACGCCGGACTGCAGCAGGTTGATCATCGACGCGATCTGCGTGACGGGCTGCGTGAACTGGCGCGAGTACTGGATGAACACGGTGACGTCACCGAGCGTCATCTGCCCCGACGCGACGCGCACGCCGCCGATGACGCAGATCGCGACGTACTGCAGGTTGCCGACGAACATCATGATCGGCATCATCAGCCCCGACAGGAACTGCGCGCGGCGCGAGACCTCCGTCAAGGAGGCGTTCGTCGACGCGAACGCCGCCTCCACCTGCGGCCCGCGCCCGAAGACCTTGACGAGCTCGTGCGCCGTGAACGCCTCCTCGATCTGCCCGTTGAGCGTGCCCGTGTGCGCCCACTGGGCCACGTACTGCCCCTGCGAACGCTTCATGATCTGCCCGGCGACGAGCATGACGAGGGGAATGGTCAGCAGTGCGACGATCGTCAGCTGCCACGAGACCGTCAGCATCATGACGACGACGCCGAGCACCGTGCAGATCGACACGAGCAGCTGACCCGCCGACTGCTGCATCGACTGCCCGACGTTGTCGATGTCGTTCGTCACGCGCGAGAGCAGCTCGCCGCGCGGGCGCGAGTCGACATAGGCCAGCGGCACCCGCTGCAGCTTGGCGTCGACGTCGGCGCGCAGTTTCTCCACCGTCCGTTGCACGACGGTGTTGAGCAGACGCGCCTGCACGACCTGCAGCAGCGATGCGACGACGTAGAGCGCGACGACGGTGAGCAGGATCGTCGCGACACGGTCGAAGTCGATGCCCGAGCCCGGCACGAGGTCCATCGCCGCGACCATGTCGGCCATCTTCGACTGCCCCGACGCGCGCAGCGCCGCCACGGCCTGTGCCTTCGTCGAGCCCAGGGGCAGATGCATGCTCACCGAGCCCGCGAACACTGCGTCGACGGCCTTGCCGAGCACCTTCGGCGCGACGACGTTCATGACCACGGCGGTGACGCTGAGCGCCAGTACCGCGATGACGCGCAGCCGATGCGGTTTCAGCAGCCCGATGAGGCGGCGCGCGGATGCGCCGAAGTTCAGCGACTTCTCCGCGGGCGCCATCGCCGCGCCATGACCCCCGCGACGCGGCCCTCCGGCCGGCGGGCCCGGCGGGCGAGTGCCCGAGCCGGGCGATGCGGCCGATGCGGCGGGCCCCGACGGCTGACGGCGGCTCACGCCGCTCCCTCCTGACGTCCGAGCTGCGAATCGACCACCTCGCGGTACGGCGCGCACGTGGCGAGCAGTTCCTCGTGCGTGCCCATGCCGACGGCCGCGCCGTCCTCGAGGACGATGATGAGGTCGGCGTCGGTGATCGTCGAGACGCGCTGGGCGACGATGAGCACCGTCGCGTCCTTCACCTGCGGCGCGAGCGCGGCACGCAGCCGCCTGTCGGTCGCGAGGTCGAGTGCGCTGAACGAGTCGTCGAACAGGTAGATGCGGGGCTTCGCGACGAGCGCCCGAGCGATGCACAATCGCTGCCGTTGGCCACCGGAGACGTTGCTACCGCCCTGCTCGATGACGGCGTCGAGGCCGCCGTCCATTCTCTCGACGAAGTCACGCGCCTGTGCCGTCTCGAGCACGGACCACAGCTCGTCGTCGGTGGCGTCGGGTTTGCCGTAGCGAAGGTTCGACGCGACGGTGCCGGAGAACAGATAGGCGTGCTGCGGGACGAGGCCGATGCTGCCCCACAGCGCCTGCGGGTCGAGTTCGCGCACGTCGACGCCGTCGATGCGCACCGCGCCGGCCGACACGTCGAACAGTCGCGCGACGAGGCCGAGCACCGTCGACTTGCCCGAACCGGTCGAGCCGATGAGCGCGACGCGTTGGCCGGGGCGGGCGGTGAACGACAGGTCGCGCACGACAGGTTCGTCGGCGCCCGGATAGCGCATCTCGGCGTGCTCGAGTTCGACGACGCCGCGCACCCCACCGTCGGGCAGGATCGGTGACGCAGGCTCGACCACGCTCGAGCACGTGTCCAGTACCGCCGTGATGCGCTCGGCAGCCACTGCGGCACGCGGAATCATGACGAGCATGAACGTGGCCATCATGATGGCCATGAGGATCTGCATGAGATAGCTCATGTACGCCGACAGCGCGCCGATCTGCAGGTCGCCGTCACCGACGCGGTGGCCGCCGAACCACCAGACGGCGACCGTCGAGAGGTTCATGACGAGGAACACCGTCGGAAACATGAAGGCCATGAGGTTGCCGACGCGGATCTGCGCGTTCGCGAGCGCCGAGTTGGCGGCGCCGAAACGCTGCAACTCGTGCGGTTCCCGGACGAACGCACGCACGACGCGGATGCCCGACAGGTGCTCGCGCATGACCCGGTTGACGCCGTCGAGCCGCTTCTGAACCGTGCGGAACCCGGGCACCATGCGCGAGACGATGAGACCGATCGCGACGGCCAGCACCGGCACGGCGACGACCATGAGCCACGACAACCCGACGTCCTGGTGCAGCGCCATCATGACGCCGCCCACCATCATGATCGGCGCCGTCACCATGAGGTTGGCGCCCATGAGAACGAGCATCTGCACCTGCTGCACGTCGTTCGTCGAGCGCGTGATGAGCGACGGCGCGCCGAACTCGGCGACCTCGCGCGAGCTGAAGCGCTGGACGGCGCCGAAGACGCGGGCCCGCATGTCGCGTCCGGCGTTCATCGCGATGCGGGCCGAGAACCAGGCCGCGCAGATCGCGGCGCACACCTGGACGAGGCTGACGAGCAGCATCCAGCCGCCGGTGCGCCAGATGTAACCGGTGTCGGCTCGTACGACGCCGTGGTCGACGATGTCGGCGTTGAGGTTCGGCAGATACAGCGACGCGGCGACGCTGACGAGTTGCGCGGCGACGAGCCCGAGCAGCAACCGACGATGGGGCGCCAGCGCCTGACGCACGAGTGAGACGAGCACCTGCTCAGCCTAGGTGCGCCAGGACCGACAACCCCGCCAGGTAGCGGTTGTCGGCGGTTTCGGCGCCCTCACGGCGCCGGTAGCATGGGCGGGTGAGTCACGTCGGGTATTCAGGGTTGTTCGGGCTCACGGGCCGTTGGTACGTCGTCGTCGCGTTCATCGCGCGCCTGCCACTGGCTATGTCGCAACTCGGCACGCTGCTGCTCGTCGCGACGACGACCGACTCCTACACCCACGCCGGCATCTGCGCGGGAGCGCTGGCGGTGTGCAACGCCATCGGTTCGCCCTGGTTCGGTTCCCTCACCGACCGGCTCGGCCAGACGCGCATCCTTCTCGTGCAGTGCCTCGGCGGCGCGGCGGGCCTCGTCGGTGTCGTCGCCACCCGCTACTTCGACGCCCCTTGGTGGCTGACGGCCGTCGTCGCGGCGCTCGCCGGGTTCGCGCTGCCGCAGATCGGTCAGCTCGCCCGCGTGCGCTGGCGTCCCATCATCGGATCGCACGGCGCTGATGGGCGGCTCGTCACGACCGCATTCTCCTACGAGGGAGCCGCGGACGAGGCGTCGTTCGTCGTCGGCCCGATGCTCGTCGGCGCGTTCGCGGCCTTGTTCGGAACGTGGGCGCCGCTGCTCGCCGCCGCGGCGCTGCTGCTGTGGTTCGGTCTGCAGTTTGCACGTCACCCCAGCGCGTCCCTGGTGTCGCCGGCCCCGACGGGCTCGTCGCGCATACCGGTGTGGAGCGCCGCGTTCACCGTCCTGTTCGTCGCGCAGTTCCTCATCGGCAACCTGTTCGGCTCGATCCAGACCGGTACGACGATGATGACGCGCGCCGCCGGCCACGCCGAGAGCGCCGGGTTGTTCCACGCGCTGCTCGGCATCGGTTCCGTCAGCGCCGGCCTCGCGTTGGGCCGCGTGCGCCGCACCCCGGATCACGCGCGCCGGCTGCTCCTCTTCGCGACGGCCATGTGGGTGCTGTCGCTGCCGTTGCTCGCCGTCGACGGGCTGTGGGGGCTCGCAGGTGAGCTCGTCATCCTCGGCTTCGCGATCGCGCCGTACATGATCACGACGTTCACGCTCGGCGAACTCATCACCGATCGCGGGCGCCTCGCGACGGCCATGACGTTCCTCGCCGGCGCGACAGGCCTCGGCTACGCCAGCGGAGCGGGCATCGCCGGACGCCTCGTCGACGCCCACGGCGCGACGGCCGCGTTCGCCGTCACGCTGACTGCGACAAGCGTCGCCCTCGGCCTCGCCGTCGCGGCGCGCGGTTTGTTGCGGCGCGCGCAAGCGCGCGCTGCGCAGGTGTGACCAGCCGACGTCGCCGACGTGGTGGTGCCGCGTCAGCGCCTCTCGCTAGGCTGATGTCATGCCTCGTTTCACGCTTCCCGCTCTCGACTCCCCGGCCGCGCAGGCCGCCATCTCCGCCGCGACGGCGGCCGCCACGACGCTGGTGCGTCCCGCGCGCTTCCCGCGCTGGGTGCGACGCGGCGTCGCGATGTCGTCGACGCTGACGAGCGTCGGCATGGCGATGGCGGGCGAGCGCCGTCCCGCGAGTTCCCGCCTGGCCGACTCGAACAAGGCGATCAACGTCGTCGACGGGCGCGCCACATCGTCGTCGATGAGCGACCTGGCCGCCGCCGCGACGGCCGGCATGGGCCTCGTGACGTCCGGGCTCGCGCTGCGCATAGACAAGAACGTCGAGAAGATGCTGCTCAAGCGCGGCGTGCGCCACCCGCGTCTGTGGATGGCTGTCGGAGCTGCGGCGATCAGCCTCGTCGGGCCGTACGTGACGAAGCAGATCCAGGCGTCCACGGCCCGTCTGCAGGAGAAGGCGCTGCCGAGGGAGACGCTCGAGTCGACGCTCAGCGACCCGCTCGGCACGAAGCAGAAGTCGTCTGCGCCGGCCGGTCAGATCGAGTCCGCGAACACCTCACGCCCCTCGGCCGGAGACGACGACGAGCGCGGCGAGAGCGACGAGCACACCGACCACTGAGAACACACGCGCGACGTCGGCACAGGCCGTCGCGGCACTTCGGGCGGCACCCGCTTCGGCGAGGTGCTGCCCGAAGCTCTTCTGCCACCGCGTCATCTTCGGCGCGCCCAGCGACGTGAACGGCAGGTAGCCGAGGACGACCGCGATCGCCGCCGCATCCCCGACCCAGCGCGCCGCTCCCCCGGCACGCACACCGAACCAGGCGCCCGTCAGTGTTGCGACGGCGGCGAGGAACGCCGAGCCGTGCCACAGCAGCGCGGCCCGTCGGCCGCTGCGCGCGTCGGGGCCGAGCCGCGTCGCCATCCACGTGACGACGGACGTCCGCACCGAACGACGCGTCAGCAGGACGAGGGCCGCAGCAGCGACGACGAGCAGCAGGAGCATCCAGGACTTCACCGCGGCATTGTCTCGCGTTTCGCCGCGACCGCGCCGCGTCGTTGTCGTCGCGGACCTCGGCGTCGATCGCGCCGAGGCGATCAGTGATGCGGGGCCGAGCGCCCGGCCATCAGTGCGGCCTCGAAGAATGTGGACGAAAATCGCCGATGGGGACGCCGTTCGCCGTTGGGGACGAGAATCGCCGATGGGTGCAGGGGGCGAGGCACGGGGGTCAGGCGCGGTCTTGTTCCTGCTCCATCTGCTGCACGAACTCGCGCTTGCTCGACTGCCACGCGTCCTCGTCGTGGCCGGGGCGCCAGTATCCGGAGATCGACGCGTGCGCGCGAGCGACGCTCTTCTCGACGATGAGCAACCGGCGCATCTCCTTGATCATCTCCGCGTTGCCGTGCACGAACACGCGCAGCCCGTCGGGGGCATCACCGTCGCGCAGGCCCGGCACGTCGGCTGCGGCGACGACGTCGACGAGCCCGCCGCCGTGGCTGCGCGTCTCGTCCCGGTGCACCCAGACGAGGTTCATGTGCGGCAGTGCGCGCACCGGAGGGTGCACGCTCGCGTCGGCCACCTCGAGCACGACGGTGCACGCGGCGTCCTGCGGCAGCGCGTCGAGCGCCGCGGCGATCGCGGGGTAGGCCGATTCGTCGCCGACGAAGAGGTGATGAGCGGCCTCCGACTCGGGCGCCCACGCGCCGCCGGGGCCGAGGAAGCCGATGACGTCGCCCGCTCGCGCCGCAGTCGCCCACGGCCCTGCGAGGCCGGTGTCACCGTGCACGACGAAGTCGATCGCCAAAGTTCCGGCCGCGTGGTCGATCGCCCGGATCGTGTAGGTGCGCGTCACCGGCCACTCCTCACGAGGGCGCTCGGCGCGGATCTGTTCGGGGTCGAACGGCGCTGCGTAGTCGGCCCCGCGCGGCGGGAAGAGGAGCTTGACGTAGGCGTCCGTCAACGGTTTCGGCTCGAGGGCGCGCAGCCCGTCCCCGCTGAAGTGGACGCGCACGAGGTCGCGGGTCAGCCGCTCGGTCCGCTCGACTCTCACGTGGGTGGGCGTTCGACGCGGGCGGGCCGGCGCTTCTTCGGCGTTCGTCACGATGTCCTCGTCTCGTCGGGGCTCCTCGGCGCCGCAGTGGCACCTCGCCGCGATCCTGATCGGCCATTTCCAGTGGCACCCACGAAGGAACGACACCGAGGCGACGCAGTCGAGCCAACCCCAAACTAAGGCTCACCTAAGCTATGGGCAAATCAGGGTCCTTGGGCAAGGCGGAGGCCCTGGGCAAGTCCGGGCGATGTTCGTACAGTGACCACATGACCGGTGCTCCCACGCCTCGCGAAGCGCTCGACCGCATCGCCTTCCTGCTCGAACGTCGCCGCGCGGGTACATACCGCGTCAAGGCGTTCCGTGGCGCCTCGCGCGCGATTGCCGCGCTCGACGAGGAGACGTTGCGCGCGCAGGCCGCCGACGGCTCCCTCGCGGACGTTTCCGGCATCGGCAAGACGACGCTCGCCGTCATCACCGAGGCACTCGACGGCCGCGTCCCGAGCTACCTCGACCAGCTGGAGGAATCGAGCCCCGAGTACCTCGTCGAGGGCGCGCAGCGCGTCATGGCCGCCGTCAAGGGCGACTGCCACACCCACTCGCACTGGAGCGACGGCGGCTCACCGATCGACGAGATGGTCATGGCAGCGATCTCCCTCGGGCGCGAGTACATCGTGCAGACCGACCACTCCCCCTCGCTGCGCGTCGCCAACGGGCTGAGTGCCGAGCGGCTGACGAAGCAGCTCGGCGTCATCGACGCGATGAACTCGGCCCTCGGGGCGACGGGCACCCCGTTCGTCCTGCTCAAGGGCATCGAGGTCGACATCAAGGAGGACGGCTCCCTCGACCAGCGCGCCGACATGCTCGACCGCCTCGACGTGCGGGTCGCGTCGGTTCACTCCAAGCTGCGTTCGGGCCCGGCCGCCATGACGAAACGCATGCTCGGCGCCATCGAGAACCCCCACACGACGATTCTCGGGCACTGCACCGGCCGCCTCGTCGACGGCGAACGCGGCGTCCGCCCACCGTCGACGTTCGATTCCAAGGCCGTGTTCGCTGCATGCGCCGAGCACCGCGTCGCCGTCGAGATCAATGCGCGCCCCGAACGCTGCGACCCGCCCGACCATCTCATCCGCGAGGCGATCGACGCCGGCTGCTACTTCTCCCTCGACTCCGACGCGCACGCGCCCGGCCAGCTCGACTTCCTCCAGTACGGCGCCGCGCGCATCGAGGAGCTCGGGGTGCCGCTCGAGCGCGTCATCACGACGTGGGACGTCGAGCGGGTGCGTGCGTTCGCGCGCAAGGAGATCGCCTGAGAAGCGCCTCGACGCCGTCCGGGCCCGGCAGCGCGCCGCACGCCATGCCGCCGGAATCCCCGCTATTCCGGGCGTTTTGCGTTGCCCGGCGAACGTGTACTAAAGTTACGCAAGTTCCAGCGGGGCAAACACCGGAAGGTGAGCGGCTCGCGGGAATGATTTGTGTAGTCCCCATCGTCTAGCGGCCTAGGACACTGCCCTTTCACGGCAGCGGCACGGGTTCGAATCCCGTTGGGGATACCACGCACAGATCGGCCTTTCACGAGGCCCCGTAGCGCAGTTGGTTAGCGCGCCGCCTTGTCACGGCGGAGGTCGCGGGTTCGAGTCCCGTCGGGGTCGCCATCCCTTTCCCAAGGGCCAGATAGCTCAGTTGGTAGAGCGAGCGACTGAAAATCGCTAGGTCGGCGGTTCGACCCCGTCTCTGGCCACGCTCCACCGAGAAAGCCCCCGAGATTCGTCTCGGGGGCTTTTTCGTGTTCTGCATGCCTTCCGGTTCGAGGCGCGTTCCGCGCCGTGGCACCCCCGACGTTGCACCGGGTGCGACGCTGCCTCGTTCGACAGCGTCGCACCCGGTCGATCGCCCACCGACGGCGCGTCGTCGTCAGCTCGCGGAGAGCGCTTCGTCGAGGATCGTCAGGGCCGCACGGACGTCGTCGTCGCTGACGTTGCACGGCGGCACGACGTGCAGCCGGTTCGCGGCGGCGATGACGAGCAGGCCGTTCTTCTTGCTCGCGGCCGCGACGGCGGCGGCGCGCTCGACGTCGGGCGTGCGCGCGGCGTCCTTGACGAGTTCGAGCGCCCAGAACACCCCGACGCCACGCGCCTGGCCGACCGCGTCGTGCTTCTCGGCGAGCGCCTGCAGACCGGGGCCGAGCACGTCGGAACCGATGCGGGCGGCGTTCTCGACGATGCCCTCGTCCTGCATCGCCGCGATCGTCGCGACGCCTGCGGCGCACGCGAGCGGGTGGCCGGAGTAGGTGAGGCCGCCGGGGTAGGCACGCTCGTCGAAGTGGTGGGCGATCTCGTCGCTCAGCACGACGCCGCCGAGCGGCACGTACCCCGAGTTGACGCCCTTGGCGAACGTGATGAGGTCGGGCACGACATTCGCGTGCTGGTGCGCGAACCAGGCACCGGTGCGGCCGAAGCCGGCCATGACCTCGTCGGCGATGAAGATGATGCCGTACTTCGTGCAGATCTGGCGCACGCCCTCGAGGTAGCCCGGCGGCGGCGGGATGATGCCGGCCGAACCGATGACGGGCTCGAGGATGAGAGCGGCGAACGCGTCTGAGCCCTCGGAGGTGATGGTGTGCTCGAGGTGCGTCAGCGCACGCTCGCACTCCTCGTCCTCGCTCGTCGCCCAGAACTCGCTGCGGTAGAGGAACGGACCGAAGAAGTGGACGACCTCGCTCGCGCCCTTGTCGTTGGCGAAGCGGCGCGCCTCACCGGTGAGGTGGATCGACTGCGCCGTCGCGCCGTGGTAGCTGCGGTAGGCGGCGAGCAGCTTGCGACGGCCCGTCACCTCGCGAGCCATGCGGACGGCATGCTCGTTCGCCTCGGTACCACCGTTGGTGAAGAACACCTTGTTGAGCGTGTCGGGCAGCAAGTCGCTGATCATCTTCGCCAGCTGCGAGCGCTGGTCGTTGGCGTTGCTCGGCCCGATCGTGCACAGCGTCTCGGCCTGCGTCTTGATCGCCTCGACGACGCGCGGGTGCTGGTGGCCGACGTTCGTGTAGACGAGCTGACCGGTGAAGTCGAGGTACTCGTTGCCGTCGCCGTCCCACAGGCGGGAGCCGGACGTCTTCGTCACGACCATCGGCTTCAGCGCGGCCTGCGCCGACCACGAATGGAAGACGTGGGCCCGGTCGAGTGCGTATGTTTCGTCGGGGGTCAAAGTCTTCGGTTCACTCATGGAGCCACTCTGGGGGTTCGCACGCCCACGCGCCAACCCCGTCTCAGGGCGCGGGAGACGCGCCGTGGCGCGACAGAAGTACCGGGGCAGGTGTGGTGTCGCTGGTGGGTTGCGGCCGGTGCGCCCCGACGACGCGCGCAGGTCCGGCCGGCTGACGCCTCACCCAGGCTGGTCGGCGAGTGCGACCCAGCGCTGCCCACACTCGTCGAGGTCGGCCGAACCGCCCGTCAGACTCGCGAGCTCGCTCTCGAGCGCTGCGCGGTCGGCCTCCGTGACGGCGAGCACCAGACGCGCCGTTCCTGAGGCCGCGCCCTGGGCGTAGTCGACGCCCTCGACGTGCCGCCCGGCGGCTCGCAGGGCGTTCTCGACGCGGCCCCCCGCGGCGGGGGGGGCGGGGGGCGCCCCCCCCGGGGGGGCGGCGGAGGCCGCGCCCCCCCCCCCCGGCCGCGCGGCGCGCCCAACCGCGCCGGAGGGCCCCCCCCGCCCGCCCGGGCCGCGC
>NZ_JANJER010000023.1:0-28207 GCF_044878485.1 Dermacoccus sp. BD5
ATAAGTGCCACAAAAATGTTTGGCGATGATCACATCGGCACGCTGTTGAGTTCTCAAAACACCATCGCACACCACACGAAGCAGGACCCTTTTCGTTTCCCGCCCCGCTCGGGGCAACTCGTCAACCTTACCACCCTCGCTCCCCGACTTCAACTCGGCGCTTGGAACCACATCGCTGTAATTCGTTGCGTCCCAGTCGAATTGGTGACCAAGAGCCGTCCGAGTGAGTCGCTGTTTCCAGCTCCCCGCTCGCGGCGACTCAGAGAACATTACACAGCGCGGCGGGTGCTGCCAAATCGACAGCCCGGGTGCGGCCACCACCCCGGGATGCGCAACGGGGACCCACCGTCATGGTGAGCCCCCGTTGTCGTCTCGGTCAGTGCGCGAGCCGCGCGGCTGCCTGGTGCTTGCGCCCACGCTTGATGATCGCGGCCACGCCGTGGAGGAAGTCGTCAGCGCTCAGTTCGTGCTCCGGGTCGTCGAGCTTCGCGTTGTTCACGGAGATGGCGCCGTCCCCGATGAGACGCCGGGCCGCATTGCGAGACTCCGCGATGCCGACCGCGATGAGCGCGTCCGTCAGGGTGGTACCCGGTGAAACCTCTCCCCCGGGCAACTCCGCGACGGCGTCACGCAGCGTCCGCGCGTCGAGGGCCGTCACGTCACCCTTGCCGAACATCGCCTCACTCGCCGCGATGGCGCCGGCCGTCGCCGCCTCACCGTGCACGAGCGTCGTGACGTCGGCCGCCAGCGTCTTCTGCGCCACTCGCTTGAAGGGTTCCTCGGCCACGGCGCGTTCGAGCTCCGCGATCTCGTCCTTCGTCCGATCGGTCATGAACTTGATGAGCTTGATGACCTCGGAATCCTCGACGTTGAGGAAGTACTGGTAGAAGGCGTACGGGCTCGTCATCTGCGCGTCGAGCCAGATGGCATTGCCCTCCGACTTGCCGTACTTCTGCCCGGACGCGTCCGTGAGCAGCGGCGAGGTGAGCACGTGCACACTCTTGCCCTCCACCGAACGGATGAGATCAGAGCCGGCGATGAGGTTGCCCCACTGATCGGAGCCGCCGAGCTGCAAGGTGCAGCCGTACTCGCGGAACAGGTGCAGGTAGTCGAGGGCCTGGAGGATCTGGTAGCTGAACTCCGTGTAACTGATGCCCTGCTCGGAGTTGAGGCGCGCCGCGACGGCGTCCTTCTTGATCATCCCGTTGACGCGGAAGTGCTTACCGTAGTCACGCAGGAAGTCGAGGGCCGATATGCCCTGAGTCCAGTCGAGGTTGTTGACCGCGATGGCGGGGTTGTCGCCGTCGAAGTCGAGGAACGGCTGCACCTGCTCACGGATGCGCGCGACCCACTGCGCCGTCTGGTCCTTCGTCTTGAGCACGCGCTCCGCGCTGGGGCGCGGATCACCGATGAGACCCGTCGAACCTCCGACGAGGACGATGACGCGATGCCCGGCGCGCTGCAGCCGTCGCAGCTGGATCAGCTGGACGAGGTTGCCGAAGTGCAGGGACGGCGCCGTCGGGTCGAAGCCGCAATACACCGTGAGCGGTCCGTTCGCGAGCGCGTCACGCAGCTGCGTCTCGTCGGTGGTCTGCGCCACCGCTCCGCGCCACTGCAGCTCGTCGAGGATGTTGCTCACGTCGTCCCTTTCGTCAGATGCTTCGGTTGCGCGGATCACGCACCCACCCCAGAGTCTCCCACGACCGCCCGATCCGGCGCGCCTGCTGCGTGGAGGGCGCCGCTGCAACGGGCTGCGTCAGCGCTTGCGCACCCGCGTCACCGCGGCGCGGTAGGCGGATACGCTCGGCTCGCCCGGGATCCAGAAGCGCCAGGGGAAGCTCTCGCCCTCACCGCCCGGCCCGCTCACGCCGACACGCGGGCCGGTGAGGTACTCGGGCGCGACGTGGCCGTCCGGTCGACGGACGACGACCTGGGCATCCGGCCCGACGACGGGAGTGCCGCCGAGGATCGGCTCGATCGCGAGCGCCTTCGCGAGGTTGCCCGGGCCACGAGCGAGATGGGCGTCCTTGGGAATCGGCGCGCCCTCGCGTGCACTCGCCATGCGCCGCTCCCGCGCACGGTCGAGGCCGTCGATGATCTCGCCAGAACGGACGAGGCAACCGGCCGACTCTCCGTCAGCCCCGCAGACGAGGTTCAGGGCCCGGTGGATGCCGTAGTTGATGTAGACGTAGCAGGTGCCGGGCGGGCCGAACAGCGCGGAGTTGCGGTCGGTGCGGCGCTTGAAGCCGTGCGAACCCGGGTCGACGGCGCCATGGTAGGCCTCCACCTCGGTGATACGCAGCGTCACCCCCGCGTGCGAGATGGTGAGGCCCAAGAGCTTCGGCGCGACGTCGACGGGCGGATGGGCGAAGAACGATGAGTCGAGATCTGGCACGCCGACATTGTGTCGCCCCCGCTCGATTCGGGCCACCTCCCTCGGTGTGCGGCCCCGGACGCGATGTTGCCCGGGTTTCGGGGGCGTCGGCCCCCGAAACCCGGGCAACATCGTGCGTCAGCGTGAGCGGATGTCGAGCGTCAGCGGATGTCGATGGGTCGGCTCGCCCAGGTATGCAGTTCGCTCGACTTCGCGTGCGCGGCCTCGAGCTGTTCGGCGACGCGGTCGGGAGCCGTCCCGCCCGTCGCGTTGCGGGAGGCGAGTGAACCGGGCACGCTCAGCACCTCGCGCACACCCGGCGTCAGGTGCTCGCTGATGGCGGCGAGGTCATCGTCGCTCAGATCCCACAGCTCGATTCCGCGCTGCTCGCACGCCTGCACGCACTCCCCTGCGACCTCGTGCGCGATACGGAACGGCACGCCCTCGCGCACGAGCCACTCGGCGATGTCGGTGGCGAGCGAGAAGCCCTGCGGCGCGAGGGATTCGAGACGCTCCGGGTGGAAGGTGAGCGTCGCCGTCATGCCCGCGAAGGCCGGCAGCAGCAGCTCGAGGGTGTCGACGGCGTCGAAGACCGGCTCTTTGTCCTCCTGCAGATCTCGGTTGTAGGCGAGCGGGAGCGCCTTGAGCGTCGTCATCAGGCCTGCGAGATCCCCGACGAGACGGCCCGCCTTGCCGCGCGCCAGCTCGGCGACGTCGGGGTTCTTCTTCTGCGGCATGATGCTCGAGCCGGTCGAGAACGCGTCGTCGAGGGTGACGAAGCTGAACTCCTTCGTCGCCCACAGCACCACCTCCTCCGCGATGCGGCTGATGTCGACCGCCGACATCGCGGCGACGAACGCGAACTCGGCGACGAAGTCACGCGACGCGGTGCCGTCGATGCTGTTCTCGACGGGGCGCGAGAAGCCCAGATCGTCGGCCACCGAGGCCGGGTCGAGGCCCAGCGACGACCCCGCGAGCGCGCCCGAGCCGTACGGCGAGGCGTCGGTGCGTCGATCCCAGTCGCCGAAGCGCTCGACGTCGCGCAGCAACGCCCACGCGTGCGCGAGCAGGTGGTGGCTCAGCAGCACGGGCTGCGCGTGCTGCAGGTGCGTGCGCCCCGGCATCGCGACACCGAGATGCGTCTGCGCCTGCGCGACGAGCGCGTCGACGACGTCGAGCAGCAGCGCCGCGACCGAGCGCGCGTGATCACGCAGGTACATGCGGAACAGCGTCGCGACCTGATCGTTGCGCGAACGTCCGGCCCGCAGGCGACCGCCGACGTCCGCGCCGGCGCGCTCGATGAGGCCGCGCTCGAGCGCCGTGTGCACATCCTCGTCCTCCTGCGCCGGCGTGAACGCGCCCGACTCGACGTCGTCGAGCAACTGCTGCAGCGCCGCGAGCATGGCCGCGAGCGCCTCGTCGTCGAGCAGACCGGCGCGGTGCAGCACGCGCGCGTGCGCCCGCGAACCGGCGATGTCATAGGGCGCGAGGCGCCAGTCGAAGTGCGTCGACTTGCTCAGCGCGGCGAGCGCATCCGCCGGGCCACCGGCGAAGCGACCTCCCCAGAGACTGAGGCGGGCGTCGGGCTGGGTCATGGGGTGAACCTCTCCTTCATCGGATGGATCGGGCGCGGGGCGCCGGGGAGATTGGAACGGTTGGAGCAGGGCTCGAGGGCTCAGACGCCGCGAATGTCGCCGCGAGAACCGGCGTCGGGATCGCCGCTTTCCTGGGCGTCGTCATCGTGGTCGGCGGAGGCGAGATCGTCCGTACGGCCGGCGAGTTCCAGGAAGCGCTTGGCGACGGGCGCCGCCCCCTGCGGGTCGCGGCAGATCACCATGATCGTGTCGTCGCCGGCGATCGTGCCGAGGACGTCGGTGAACTCCGCGTGGTCGATCGCCGAGGCGAGAAAGTTCGCCGCGCCCGGCGGGGTGCGCAGGATGACGAGGTTCGCCGACGACTCCGCTGTCACGAGCAACTCGCCCGACAGCCGGCGCAATCGTTGGACCGCCTCGGTGCGCGCGGCGCCCGCCCGAGGCGTGCGGTCACCGCCCTCGCCGGGCACGGCGTAGACGAGCGTGCGGCCCTGACGCACCTTGACCGCGCCGAGCTCGACGAGATCACGTGACAGCGTCGCCTGCGTGACGTCGACGCCGTCAGCGAGCAGCCGCTCGGCGAGATCCGTCTGCGACCGGATGGACTCGCGCCCGAGGATCTCGCGGATGCGCTGATGGCGCGCACCCTTCGTCTGCGCCATCATGCGTGCTCCGCGAGGAACGTCAGCAGCGCCTTCTGCGCATGCAGCCGGTTCTCCGCCTCGTCCCACACGACCGAGGCGGGGCCGTCGATGACGTCCGCGGCGATCTCGAAACCACGGTATGCCGGCAGGCAGTGCATGACGATCGCGTCAGGCGCCGCGTGCGCCATCAGCTCGCTCGTCACGCTGAAGGCGCTGAACGGATTGCTCTCGCCCTTGCGCGTGCTCGCCTCGTCCTCCATGCCCATCGACACCCACGTGTCGGTGATGACGACGTCCGCGCCCGTCACGGCTTCGATGGCGTCCTCGCTCGCATGCGCGCCGCCGCAGGTCGTCGCGGCGATCTCCTTGGCGCGCTCGAGGATCGCCGGATCCGGGCCGTACCCGTGCGGGCCGGCGACGGTGATGTCGGCGCCGGCCGTCGCGAAACCGAGCAGGTAGCTGTGGGCCATGTTGTTCGCAGCGTCACCGACGTAGGCGACCTTGCGACCGGCAGCGCTGCCCTTGTGTTCGGCGACCGTCAGCAGGTCGGCGAGGATCTGGCAGGGGTGGAAGGCGTCCGTCAGGGCGTTGACCACGGGCACGCCCGCGTGCTCGGCCATCTCCTCGAGGCGGTCCTGGCCGTAGGTGCGCCACACGATCGCGCTGACCTGGCGCCCAAGCACCTTCGCGACGTCGTGGATCGACTCACGCGTGCCGATCTGCGCGAGCTTGCCGTCGACGATCATCGGGTGCCCGCCGAGCTCGGCGACCCCCACGCTGAAGCTGAGCTGCGTGCGCAGCGTCGGCTTGTCGAAGATGATGGCGACGCCCTGGGGACCCGCGAACGGCTGCTTGGCGTGCCGGTCTCGTTTGAGCGTCGCCGCGAGCGCGAGCACCTCGGCCTGCTCGGCGGGGCTCAGGTCGTCGTCACGCAGGAAGTGGCGGGTCATGAGGCGTTCTCCTCGGTCTCGGCGGCATCGAGCAGGCCGGGCAGCGCGGCGACGAAGGTGTCGATCTGCTCGCCCGTGATGACGAGTGGCGGGGCCAGGCGGATGACGTCCGGGCCCGTCGCGTTGATGATGAAACCCGCCTCGCGGGCTCGGACGACGACACGCTGCGCGAGCGGGTCGCGCAGCACGATGCCGCGCAGCAGGCCGCGGCCGCGGACGGTAACGACGCGTTCGTCGTCGAGGTTCTCGACAGCCGCGACGAGGTGCTCCCCCAGCCGCCGCGCCTGTTCGCGCAGGCGTTCGTCCTCGATCGTGCGCATGACGGCGACGCCCGCGGCGCACGCGAGCGGGTTGCCGCCGAACGTCGAACCGTGCTGGCCGGCCTCGAACATCGTCGAGGCGGCACCGAAGGTGACGAGCGCACCGATCGGCACACCGCCGCCGAGGCCCTTGGCGAGCGTGATGGCGTCCGGCATGACCTCGGGTGCGATCGTCTGGAACCCGAACCACTCGCCGGTGCGTGCAACGCCCGTCTGCACTTCGTCGATGATGAGCAACGCCCCGCGTTCGCGCGTCACCTCGCGGGCCGCGCGCAGGTATTCGGGCGAGGCCTCGATGACGCCCGCCTCACCCTGGATGGGTTCGAGGATCACCGCGCCCACCGTGTCGTCGACGGCTGCCCGTAGCGCCTCGACGTCGTGGTAGGGCACGCGAGTGACGCCCGGGACCAGCGGTTCGAACGGCTCGCGGTAGGCCTGCTTGGAGGTGAGCGACAGCGCGCCCAGCGTGCGGCCGTGGAAGCCGCCGTCCGCGACGACGACACCGGGGCGAGCGGTACGGCGCGCCAGCTTGAACGCCGCCTCGTTGGCCTCGGCGCCGGAGTTGCAGAAGAAGACGCGCGTGTCGGCGTCGCCACCCGACGCGGCGACCAAGCGTTCGGCGAGCTCGATCTGCGGGCGCGTCGTGAAGAAGTTGGACACGTGGATGAGCTTCGCCGCCTGCTCGCTCACCGCGGCGACGAGCGCCGGGTGGGCATGGCCGAGAACGTTGACCGCGATACCGGCGAGCAGATCGAGGTACTCGCGGCCCTCGACGTCGCGAACAACGGCGCCCTCGCCGCGCTCGAGGACGAGCCCGGGCGCCCCGAAGACCCCCATGAGGGAGGCGCCGTAGCGCTGCGTCAGATCCCCGTGCGTCGGCATCGTGGACGCCGGGGCGTCATGGTCGGCCGGGTTCATCGGCGTCCTCCTGAGGTGATCATCGTGCCGATCCCTTCGTCCGTGAAGATCTCGAGCAGGATGGAGTGCGGGCGTCGCCCGTTGACGACGTGGGTGTGCGGCACGCCCCCGCGCACGGCGCGGATGCAGGCCTCGAGCTTGGGCACCATGCCCGAGTCGACCGTCGCGAGCATGCGTTCGGCCTCGTCGACGGGCAGCTTCGACAGCAGCGACGACTCGTCCGGCCAGTTCGCGTAGACCCCCTCGACGTCCGTGAGCACGACGAGCTTGTGCGCGCCGAGCGCGACGGCGAGAGCACTCGCGGCGGTGTCGGCGTTGACGTTGAGCACCTGCCCCTCGCGCTCGAGGTCGGGCGCCACGGACG
This sequence comes from Dermacoccus sp. BD5, assembly GCF_044878485.1. Taxonomy (NCBI): domain Bacteria; kingdom Bacillati; phylum Actinomycetota; class Actinomycetes; order Micrococcales; family Dermacoccaceae; genus Dermacoccus; species Dermacoccus sp. BD5. Next base: position 7,163 of record NZ_JANJER010000023.1, read on the forward strand.
AGATGACGGGGATGCGCCCCGAGTGCGCGAGGTCACGCACGATCTGCGGGTCGACCATCTCGACATCACCGACGAGGCCGACGTCGACGGCCTCACCGTCGACGATGGCGGGGCGGCGGCGGGCGCCGAACAGGCCTGCATCCTCGCCGGAGAGGCCGAACGCCATCGGGCCGTGATTGTTGATGAGGCCGACGAGTTCGCGCGAGACCTGGCCCGTCAGCACCATGCGCACGACTTCCATCGTCTCGGGCGTCGTGACGCGCAGGCCGCCGCGGAACTCGCTCTTCATTTCGAGCCGGTTGAGCATCGCGGCGATCTGCGGGCCTCCGCCGTGGACGACGACGGGGCGTAGCCCGGCGTAACGCAGGAAGGCGATGTCCTCGGCGAAGGCACGCTTGAGGGCGTCGTCCGTCATGGCGTTGCCGCCATACTTCACGACGACGAGAGCGTCCTGATACTTCTGCAGCCACGGCAGCGCCTCGACGAGGGTGCCCGCCTTGAGGCCCGCCGAGGCGAGCGACGAGAGGTCGCGAGGCTGGGTCGTCTCGTGCTCCGTCCCGCTCATGTGCTGTACGCCGAGTTCTCGTGGACGTAGTCGTGCGTGAGGTCGTTCGTCAGGACGGTGGCGTCGGCGTCACCGGCGTGGAGAAACACCTCGACCTTCACTTCACGCTGAGACATGTCGACGCCAGAGCGGTCGTCACCGACCCCGCCGCTGCGGCACACCATGACGCCGTTGATCGCGACATCGAGCTGCGCCGGCTCGAACGCGGCCGAGGTGGTCCCGACGGCCGCGAGAACCCGCCCCCAGTTGGGATCGTTGCCGAACACGGCGCACTTGAAGAGGTTGTTGCGGGCTATCGAACGTGCAACCTCAAGTGCATCGTCAACGTTGGCGGCGCCCTGGACGTCGATCGTGATGTCGTGCGCGGCGCCCTCCGCGTCGGCGATGAGCTGTTCGGCCAGGTCGACGCAGACTTGCGTGAGAATGGCCGTGAACTCCCCCATCTGCGGGCTCACCCCGCTCGCTCCCGAGGCCATGAGCACGACAGTGTCGTTCGTCGACTGGCAACCGTCCGAGTCGATACGATCGAACGACATCGCCGTCGCCGCGCGCAGCGCCTCGTCGGCCTGCTCGGCGGTGAGGACCGCGTCGGTCGTGATGACGACGAGCATCGTCGCGAGGGACGGCGCGAGCATGCCGGCGCCCTTCGCCATGCCGCCGATCGTGTAGCCGGAACCGAACCCGGTGCACTCCTTCGCGACCGTGTCCGTCGTCATGATGGCGGTCGCGGCGTCCTCCCCGCCGTCAGCGCTCAACGAACCGGCCGCCGCGGTGATACCGGATTCGATCTTGTCCATCGGCAGCAACTCACCGATGAGGCCCGTCGAGCAGACGACGACGTCACCGGCGCTCACACCGACGGCCACGGCGGCGAGTTCGGCACTGCGGTGCGTGTCGAGGAAACCCTGCGCCCCGGTGCAGGCGTTGGCGCCACCGGAGTTGAGCAGAACGACGTCGGCGCGCCCGTCCGTCACCACCTGGCGCGACCAGGTCACCGGCGCCGCCTCGACGCGGTTCGAGGTGAACACGGCGGCGACGACGTGCTCGGGCCCGTCGTTGACGACGAGGGCGACGTCGGGGCGCCCGCTGGGCTTCAGCCCCGCCGTCACGCCCGCCGCGCGGAAGCCTGCGGCAGCGGTGACACTCATGGTTTCTCCTTGATGATGTGCCCGCCACGAGCCCACAGCTCACGAGCGCGCGCGGATTCGTACGTCGGCACCATGATCCAGTCGGTGTCGAACGTCGAGACGGTGAAGACGGTGACGTCGGCCTCGCCGAGCGGCGCGACGATGGCCGAGAGCAGACCCGTCAGCGCGAAGTCGAGCGGACCCTCGACCTCGAACACGTGGAACGGGCCCTGCTGACGCACGACCGCGTCCCGCGGGATCGCTGAGGTGAGGCACAGCACCGACGTCTCCGACGCCGTCGCACTGACGGAGACGAGCGGCGCGTCCGTGAGCGCCCATTCGGGCACGACCTCCTGCGCGCCGAGGCGCACGTACGACAGCTCCTCGGGGTGGGCGATGAGGGTGAACCGAGCTCCGAACGCGACCATCAGGGGCTCACCCCCGCGAGCGGCAGGCCCGTGGTCTCGCCCAGGCCGAGCGACAGGTTCATCGACTGCACGGCTGCACCGGCCGTCCCCTTCGTCAGGTTGTCGACGGCGGAGGTGACGACGACGCGCCCCGCCACCTCGTCGAGCGCGAACTGCAGGGTGACGACGTTCGACCCGAGCACCGAACCGGTCGCGGGCCACGACCCGGCAGCCAGGAGCTCGACGAAGGGTTCGTCGGCATAGGCCTCGGCGAAGGCGCGCGCGACGTCATCAGCCGTCGTGCCGGGCGCCAGCCGAGCCGTCGACGTCGCGAGGATGCCGCGCGGCATGGGGGCGAGCGTCGGCGTGAACGACAGCGTCACCTCGCGCTCACCGCCGGCGGCGAGACGCAGGTTCTGCGCGATCTCGGGCGTGTGACGGTGCCCGCCGCCGACGCCGTACGGGCTCATCGACCCCATGACCTCGGCGCCGAGCAGGTGTGGCTTGAGGCCCTTGCCGGCCCCCGAGACACCCGAGGACGCGACGACGACCACGTCGTCGAGCGCGATGAGGGACGCCGCCGCGAGCGGCGCGAGAGCGAGCGAGACGGCCGTCGGATAGCACCCGGGGACGGCGACGCGGCGCGCGCCGCGCAGCTGCTCGCGCCGCTTGACGCCCTTCGAGACGAGTTCGGGCATCCCGTAGGCCCAGGACCCCGCGTAGGGCGTGTCGTAAAAACGCTGCCAGTCGCTCTCGCGCTCGAGCCGAAAATCCGCGCCACAGTCGATGACGACGACGTCTGCGTCGAGCTGCGCGGCGAGCGCAGCGCTCTGCCCGTGCGGCAGTGCGAGGAAGACGACGTCGTGGCCGGCGAGGGCGTCAGCGTTCGTGGCAAGCACGGGTCGCTCGGCGAGGGAGAACAACGACGGGTGATGATCGCCGAGGCGCGAACCGGCGGAGGAACCCGCCGTCAGTGCGCCGATCTCGACGTCGGGATGGGCGAGCAAGAGGCGCAGGATCTCCCCGCCCGCATATCCACTCGCCCCGGCGACAGCTGCTGTGACCATGCCCCCAGCCTAGCGCAGATCGCATACCCATGCACTTTTAGGTCATACTCATGCACACAGGGTGGAGACGGCGTCACGCCGCCCCCACCCTGTCGATCATGCCGGAATCAGGCGCCGCGCAGGCTCGCTCCAACACTCTCGTCGACGGCGCGCACTGCCGCGTCGCGTGCCGCGTTCACCTCGTCGGTCGTCAGCGTCCGCTCGGGGGAACGGAAGAACAGGCGGTACGCGAGGGACTTCTTGCCCTCACCGACCTGATCGCCCGTGTAGATGTCGAACAGCGCGACCGACTCGAGGTGTTCACCGGCCCCCGAGCGCAACGCCGTCTCGACGCGAGCCGCAGGGACGGACGCGTCGACGACGAGCGCGACGTCGGAATGCGCCTGCGGGAACGTCGCGATGCTCGAAGCGACACCGGGGCGCTCGGCGTACGCCGACAGCGCGTCGAGGTCGAGTTCGCCCCCGACCGTGCGGGCCGGCAGCGAGAACGCCGCGACGACCTTGGGGTGCAGCTCGCCCGCCGCGCCGATGACGGTGCCGTCCGGCAGCGCGATGCTCGCGCAGCGTCCCGGGTGGAACGGCGCCACCTGCGTCTGCTCGATCGTCAGGTCGACGCCGAGCACGCGCCCGATCTGCAGCGCCACGGCGATCGCGTCGCTCCAGTCCGCGCCGCGCCCGGCACCCCACCAGCCCTTGCGCTCGCTGTCACCGGCGGCGACCCAGGCGACGTGGCGCGGCTGCGCCGGCACGGCCGAGCGGATCGCGTCGAGCACCTCAGGCGCCGGGTGCACGCCGACCGGTGACGTCGGCGCGTGGCCCGCCTCACCGGCGACGACGAGACCGATCTCGAACAGCGCCACGTCCTTGAACCCGCGCGCGACGTTGCGCTTGAGCGAATCCATCATCGTGGCGAGAACACTCGTGCGGATGAGCGGCAGCTCGTCCGACAGCGGGTTGGTCAGGCGCACGCTCGTGCGCCGCGCGTCGTCGGCTGCGAAGCCGAGCTTGTCGTGTACGTCATCACTGACGAACGGCAGCGAGATGATCTCCGTCAGGCCGGCCATCGCGAGCGCATTCGCCACGTTGCGGCGGTGGCGCTGCGACGCCGTCAGCCCACGCCCGGCGAGGGGTCGCGGCAGGACGGATGGGATGGCGTCATACCCGCGCAGACGCGCCACTTCCTCGACGAGGTCGGGCCCGCTCGTCAGGTCGGGGCGCCACGTGGGCGGTGTCACGCTCCACAACGGTTCGTTGCGCTCGACCCGGCACCCGACGGCGTCAAGGCTCTCGGCGACCTCGTCGTCGGAGTACGCGACACCGACGAGCCGCGTCGGCTGCTGCGGGTCGAAGTCGATCGGCTGCGGCGCGCGCGTCGTGTCGAGGTCGGTGACGCCGTCGTCGACGACGCCGCCGCCGTACTGCACGAGCAGTTCGACGGCGAGCTGCGCCGCGGCTGCCGCGATCTGCGGGTCGACGCCACGCTCGTAGCGCTTGGACGCCTCGCTGCCGAGCTTGTGGCGGCGCGCGGTGCGGGCGACGGAGACCGGGTCGAAGTGGGCGGCCTCGATGAGGACGTCGGTCGTCGAGTCGCTCACCTCGCTGTCGGAACCGCCCATGACGCCGGCCAGCGCCAGCGGGCGTGCACCGCCGTCGGTGATGAGCAGATCCTCGGCGAACAGGGTGCGCTCGACGCCGTCGAGCGTCGTCAGCTTCTCCCCCGCGCGGGCGCGTCGCACGACGATCTCCTCGCCCAGCGCCCCGAGATCGAACGCATGCAGGGGCTGGCCGAGCGCCATCATGACGTAGTTGGTGACGTCGACCGGCAGCGAGATCGAGCGCATGCCCACCTCGGTGACGGCCGTCGCGAGCCACGCGGGCACCGGAGCGTTCGGGTCGATGCCGCGCACGACGCGTGCGACGTACCGGTCGCAGCCGACCGCGCCACGCAACCCCTGGGGGTCGTCGACGCGCACCGGGTAACCCAAGTCGTTCGCTGCCGGCGCCCTCGTCGTCAGCGCATCGACCGGGTCGGTGAAGCTCGCGCCGGTGGCGTGGCCGTACTCGCGCGCGATGCCGCGCATCGAGAAGCAATAACCGCGATCGGGGGTGACGTTCACCTCGACGGTCTCGCGGTCGAGCCCGAGCAGCGGCAGTGCGTCCTGGCCCGGCGTGAGCGACGAGGCGTCGACACCGAGGCGCTGCGGCAGCAGGATGATGCCGCCCGAGCCGTCGTCGGGCAGGCCCAGTTCATCTGCGGCACAGATCATCCCGGCCGACAGGTGACCGTACGTCTTGCGGGCGCTGATGGCGAAGCCGCCCGGCAGCACGGCACCCGGCAGCGCGACGACGACGGTGTCGCCGACCTCGAAGTTGTGCGCGCCGCACACGATGCCCTGAGGTTCACCGGTGCCGTTCGCGTCACCGACGTCGACGGTGCACCAGTTGATGACCTTGCCGTTCTTCTGCTCCTCGGGCGTCTTCGTCAGCACGCGGCCGACGACGAGGGGGCCGGTGATGCCGCCGCCGTGGATGGCCTCCTCCTCGAGTCCGACGCGCACGAGGTCCGCGGCGACCTGCAGGCCGGTTGCCCCTTCGGGCACGTCGACGTACTCGCGCAGCCATTCGATGGGAACTCGCATTGTCTCAGACCTCCAAGCCGAACTGGGCGTCGAAGCGGACGTCGCCCTCGATCATCTCGCGCATGTCGGATGCGCCCGTGCGGAACATCAGGGCGCGTTCGACGCCCATGCCGAACGCGAAACCGCTGTACTCGGCCGGGTCGACGCCGCAGGCGCGCAGCACGTTCTCGTTGACCATGCCGCAGCCGCCCCACTCGATCCAGCCGGTGCCGCCGCAGGTGCGGCAGGCCGCGTCCTCCCCGCGGCAGACGAAGCACCGCAGATCCATCTCGGCGCTCGGCTCGGTGAACGGGAAGTAGTTGGGGCGCAGGCGCGTCGTGATGCCCTCACCGAACAACTGCGTCGCGAGGTGGTCGAGCGTGCCCTTGAGGTGCGCCATCGTGATGCCCTTGTCGACCGCGAGGCCCTCCATCTGGTGGAAGACGGGCAGGTGCGTCGCGTCGAGTTCGTCGGTGCGGTACGCCTTGCCGGGCGCGACGATGTAGAGCGGCACCCCACGATCGAGCATGGAGCGTGCCTGCACGGGCGAGGTGTGCGTGCGCATGACGAGGCCGCCGTCGGCGGGGTCGAGGTAGAACGTGTCCTGCATCTGGCGCGCGGGGTGGTCCTCGTCGAAGTTGAGGGCGTCGAACACGAACCACTCGGCCTCGACCTCGGGCCCCTCGGCGACCTCCCACCCCATGCCGACCATGAGGTCGACCATGAGCTGCTGCATGAGTTCGACGGGGTGACGCCCGCCGACGGGGCGACGCAGCGCGGTCGCCGTCGTCACGTCGACGGCCTCTTCGGTGAGGATGCGCTCATCGCGCTCGGCCTCGAGTTCACCCTGGCGAGTCTTCAGCGCGGCGCCCACACGGCCACGTGCCTGGCCGACGCGCTTGCCCGCCTCGGCCTTCGCCGACGGCGGCAGCGCGCCGATCTCGCGGTTGGCCAGCGCCAACGGGGACTTGTCACCCGCGTGCGCCGTGCGCACGTCCTTGAGCTCCTCGAGCGAGGACGCGGCGGCGATGGCGGCGAGAGCGGCGGTGACGTTGGACTCGACCACCTCTGGGGCGAGGGCAGCGACCTCGACGGGGTCGTAGTTCGTGTTGGGGCCAGACATGCGCCCGAGTCTATCGAGTGCGCGCAAACCCATTCCCACGCGTCCGCGCGGGCGAGGGGTGCTCAGTTCTGGGCGGCAGCCGAGGCGTAGAGGCAGACGGTGGCGGCCATCGCGAGGTTGAGCGACTCGGCGTGGCCGTAGATCGGCACGCGGACGACGTCGTCGCACTGCTCGCGCACCTCGGGCTCGAGGCCCCATGCCTCGTTGCCCATGACCCACGCGTGCGGGGTGGCGAGGTCGACGTCGGGCAGCAGTGTCTCGCCAACGCCGTCGGCGGCGTGCAGTGTCAGCCCTGCGGCGCGACAGGCGGCGAAGATCTCCTCGATCGACGACCCGCGCGAGATCGGCAGGTGCCACAGCGAGCCGACGCTCGAACGCACGAGCTTCGGGTTGTAGAGGTCGACGCTCGCGTCGCTGAGGATCACGGCGTCCGCCCCCGTCGCGTCGGCACCTCGGATGACGGTGCCCGCGTTTCCGGGGTCGCGCACGTTCGTGCAGATGACGACGAACTTCGGCGAGCCCGCGAGCACGTCGGCCAGTGGGCGATCGATCGGCCTGGCGACGGCGATGATGCCCTGCGGCTGTTCGGTGTCGCACATCGCGGCGAGCACCTGCGGCGAGCAGTCGTGGACGAAGCGCCGCACGTTTGCTGGGGCGCCGTCAGCCCATTCCCCGGCGAGTTCGCGCAGGTCGGGGTGACGCTCGGTGGCCTCGGCGTCGAGGTAGACGTCGCGGATCGACATCGGCGCGAACCGGATGAGCTCGCGCACGGCCTGGCGCCCCTCGACGAGGAACAGCCCGGCCTTGTCACGTGCAGAACGCCGCCCCAGCGCCTTGACCTGCTTGACCCGATCGGAACGGACGTTCGTGATCATGGTCGAGCGAGCCCTTCGGCGTGGAGCGGCGTTCGGTGCGAAAGAGGTGCCTGGATCAGGCAGCCGGCGTCTGGGCCGGGACGTTCGCCTTGGCGATCTCGACGAGCTTGGCGAAGGCCGGGGCGTCGTTGACGGCCAGCTCGGCCAGCATGCGACGGTCGACCTCGATGCCCGCGACCTTCAGGCCCTGGATGAAGCGGTTGTACGTCATGCCGTTGAGGCGAGCCGCAGCGTTGATGCGCTGGATCCAGAGGCGACGGAAGTCGCCCTTCTTGGCGCGACGGTCACGGTAGGCGTAACCGAGGCTGTGCGTCACCTGCTCCTTGGCCTTGCGGTAAAGGCGCGAGCGCTGGCCGCGGTAGCCGCTGGCCTGCTCGAGAACGGTACGACGCTTCTTCTGGGCGTTGACTGCCCGCTTCACGCGTGCCACGTGATCACTCCTTGAGTGGGGCGGCGGCGCCTGGCGCCTGCCGCGAAGTTAGTTGGGGGTGTGGACGGCTCAGAGGCCGAGAAGGCGCTTGATCTTCTTCTCGTCGGCCGGCGCGAGAACGACGTCGTTGACGAGACGACGCGACTGACGCTTGGCGCGCTCTTCGAACTTGTGCACGTGGCGGGCGCGCTGACGCATGATCTTGCCCTTACCGGTGACGCGGAAACGCTTCTTCGCACCGGAGTGCGTCTTCATCTTCGGCATGGCCGACTCCTTCGCTACCTCGACGCGCTCGTGTGCGCGTCGGCTGTCTGACTGCCTCGCCCGATCACCCGGGACGAGGGTTCTCCACCCGGGGGTGAAGGGGGTGTTACTTCGCAGCCTCTTCGACCGCGACCTGCTCGGCCTCGGGGGCCTCGCTCGAGACAGGCGTCTCGGCCTGCGGCTCCGGGGCGGCCTTGGCTGCCTTCTCGGCCTCACGACGACGACGGTCCTCGGCGCGCGCCTCGGCCTTCTTCTTCGTCGGGCCGAGCACCATCACCATGTTGCGCCCGTCCTGCTTCGGCGCGCTCTCGATGAACGCGAGCTCCTGCACGTCCTCAGCGAGCTTCTGCAGGAGGCGGAAGCCGAGCTCGGGGCGCGACTGCTCACGGCCGCGGAACATGATGGTGACCTTGACCTTGTCACCGGCCGACAGGAACCGGACGACGTGACCCTTCTTGGTGTCGTAGTCGTGCTGGTCGATCTTCGGTCGGAGCTTGATCTCCTTGATGACCGTGTTGACCTGGTTCTTGCGCGACTCGCGCGCCTTCATGGCCGCTTCGTACTTGAACTTGCCGAAGTCCATGAGCTTGGCGACGGGCGGCTTGGCCTGGGGGGCCACCTCGACGAGGTCGAGGTCGGCCTCGGCGGCGAGGCGCAGCGCGTCCTCGACTCGGACGATGCCCACCTGCTCACCATTGGGGCCCACCAACCGAACTTCCGGGACTCGGATTCGGTCGTTGATGCGTGGCTCAGCGCTGATGGCCTGCTCCTTCACGAGTGTGATGTTCACGAGTTGTTGCGGTGTGCCCGGCCACCGACGGTGTCCGGGCAACAAAAAAGACTTCTTGCGAGCGCAAGAAGTCTTCGTTCAACACGCACGACGCGATGATTGTTCCGTCGCCATCGAGGCGGGTGCCTCGTCGTGCATCGTGACCAAGACCCTGCCTCCCGAAGGAGACCGAGGGTGGAGACCGAAGCCCCTCTTGCGCACCGAGCGCTTTCACTGCCTCGATGAGGCCATGCGAACGTCCGGCTGGTGCCCACCACGATAGCAGCCGGTGTGACTCAGCCCTAATCGGCGCGGCGGTGGGTTCGACGTCGGTGCCCTGCGCCTGTGAAGACGCCGGCAGACCGGCCCGTCGTGACCGCAGCCCCCGTCGCGCCCCGACCATGACGGCGCCGAGGCCGGCGATGGCCGCCCCCGTCAGCCCGACGGACGCGAAACCGCCCGCGAAGCCGTGACGGTCGATGAACACGCCTGCGAGCGGCCCACCGAGCGCACCGCCGAGGGTGAGGAACGAACCGTGCCACCCCATCGCCTCGCCGCGCACCCGTTCGGGCACGACGCGCGTGAGTGCATCGACGGACGCAGTCATCGTCGGCGCGCAGAACAGGCCTGCGACGAAACCCCACAGGCACAGCCCGATCACGCCGTGGGCGAAGCCGATCGGCGCCGTCGTCAGGGCGAGCAGGACGAGCAGCGCGAACATGGGCGGCGGCGACGTCATCGCGCCGTAGACGAGCCCACCGAGGACGGAGCCCAGCCCCCACACGGCCAGCACGAGGCCGAGCTGGGCGGAGGCGTCGAAGTGACGGGCTGCGGCGACGAACGAGACGTCACTGCCGCTGAGGACGACGACGGCCGCGAACCCGACGAGGCACACCGCCAGGAAACGCGGCGTCACCCAGCGTTCGCGTGGCAGGTCGACGTCCGCGGCAGCCTCTTCGTCGAGCGCCTGCCGGATCGGCGGGTCGATCCACCACAGCAGCGCCGCGAGCGCCGCGGAGGCCATCTCGAGGCAGAAGATCACCCACGACGTCGGGAAGTGACCGCCGAGAGCGATCGCGATGACAGGCCCGAGCATGAAGGACAGCTCGACGATGATGCCGTCGGTCGCGAGCGCCGTGCGGCGATCCTCGTCGCTCGTCGCGGCGATGATGCCCTGACGGATGACGGTGAACGTCGGCACGGCGAACAGCCCGGCCAGTGCCGCGAGCAGGAGCAGCGGCACATAGCCGACGAAGGGCGCCACGGCCCAGCACCCGGCCGTGACCAAGATCGACGGCGCGACGACCCGGCGCAGCCCGAGGGTGTCGAGCAGGCGCCCGCGCCACGGCCCCGACAGCGCGACGGCGAGGGTCGAGGCAGCCGCGACGAGACCTGCCTGCGACCAGGTGCGGTGCAGCGTCTCGACGACGTGGATCGTGAGCAACACCGACACCCCGAACGTCGGGATGCGGATGGCGAAGCCGAGCAGCAGCAGCTGGCGGGTGCGGCGGTTGGCAAGAACGCGGCGGTAACGGGTGGCGGGCATGGTGGCGTCATGGTGTCACGGGCGTGCGGTGGTGGGCGAACCCCTTTCGTCCACCGCCTCGAGGTTGCCCGTTCAGCCGTGCAGTTGCCGCTGCAGACGTAGGTAGCGCTCGTAGACCGCGCGTCCGGCGGTTACGTCGTCGTCCGTGGCCTCGAGTTCGTGGTCATAGGCGACCTGCCAGGCCGGAGGCTCGTCACCTCCGGCCAGCGCCCACGCCGCCTGGCGCGCCGCGCCGATACCGACGTACTCCCCCGGCGCCGGGATGTGCACCGGCAACCCGAACAGGATCGATGCGATCTCGCGCACCGCCGCCGAAGCCGCAGCGCCCCCGATGAGGACGATGCGTCGCGCGCTAAGGCCGTGCTGCTTCAGCCCCTCGACGCCCGCAACGAGGTTCGCGAGCATCCCCTCGACGCAGGCGCGCGCAACGTTCTCCGGCGTCGCGTTCGCTCGGGTGAGGCCGCCGAGCGTGCCCGTGGCGTCGGGCAGGTCGGGCGTGCGCTCACCGTCGAGGTAGGGCAGCAACGTCAGGCCCTGCGCGCCGATGGGTGCCGCGAGCGCGAGGCGGGAGAACTCGTCGAGGTCGACGCCGAGCAGCTGGGCACCCGCCGTCAGCACGCGGGCTGCGTTGAGGGTGCACATGAGCGGCAGGTGCCGCCCGTCGGCCGAGGCGAACCCGGCGATCTGCCCGCTCGCGTCCCGCGTCGGCGTGTCCTGGACGGCGAAGACGGTGCCCGACGTGCCGAGGCTGACGACGACGTCGCCGGGCTGCAGGCCAAGACCGAGCGCCGCGCCCATGTTGTCGCCCGTGCCCGCCCCGACGACGAGGCCCGCGTCGGTGACGCCGGCGGGCTCGGCGGGGCCGAGGACGCGCGGGACGCCGAACTCACGGCCCAGGGCGAGACGTTGGATGTCGGCGTCGTACTCGCCGGTGACGGGTGACCAGTACCCGGTGCCGCTCGCGTCGCCGCGGTCGGTCGTCCATCCTCGTAAGCCGCCGCCGGCCTGCAGGATGCGCCCCGTCAGCCAGTCGTGGGGCAGGACGACGGTGTCGAGGCGGGCGGCGTTGTCCGGTTCGGCATCACGCAGCCACCGCACCTTCGCGACGGTGAACGCCGCGACGGGCACGACGTCGAGCCGATCCACCCAGGCGCCCGCTCCCCCGAGTTCGTCGACGAGGTCACGCGCCGCGCCCGCCGAGCGAACGTCGTTCCACAGCAACGCCTCTCGGATGACGGCGCCGTCCGAATCGAGGGCGACCATGCCGTGCTGCTGACCGCCGACGGCGATCGCCTCGACGTCGTCGAGCATCCCGTCCGCCGTCGCGTCCTCATAAGCGCGCCACCACACCTCGGGGTCGACGCTCGTGCCGTCGGGGTGAGGCGCGCGCGAGGTGCGCACCACGGCGCCCGTCTCGGCATCACAGACGACGATCTTGGTCGATTGCGTGGACGAATCCACTCCGGCGACGAGTCGAGGTGACATGGTTTCCCTTCTCAGGCGTCGCCGGGGGCGACGCGCGGTTCGGACGGCGGTAACCGTACGGTGAGATCAGACCGTCGGCAGTCCGTTCGGATAGATCATGGCCTTGACGGATGCCGGGTCGTCCAGGCCCGCGCGCAGGGCCTGCTCGCCGTCGGCGAGGTCGAAACGCCCCGTCACGAGATCGTCGACCTCGACGACGCCGCCCGCGAGCATCGCGAGCGCCTGCGGCCATGTGTTCGCGTAGCGGAACACCCCGGTGACGCTGACCTCACGCTCCTGCAGCGCAGACAGGGGCAGTTCGACGGTGTCGCCGCCCATCCCGACGAGCACGGCGCGAGCGCCTCGCGCCAGGGCCCGCATCCCGGCGAGCGTGACTGAGGCGACCCCGGAGCACTCGAGCAGAACGTCGTACTCGCGCTCGTCGAACCTCTCGTGACGTGAGTCGACGACCCGCGCGCCGAGCGCCCGGGCACGCTCGAGGCGTTCGGGGTTGAGGTCGACGACGGTGATGTCACGCGCGCCGCGCGCCCGGGCGGCCAGCAGGCACATGAGCCCGATGGGGCCGCAGCCGGTGATGAGGACGCGATCTCCGAGCGTCACATCGGCCTTGCGGCAGGCCCACAATCCGACCGACAGCGGTTCGACCATCGCAGCAGCCTCGTCGCTCACGCCGTCGGGCACCGGATGCGCGAAGGCGGCGTCGTGGACGGTGCATTCGGCGAGCGAGCCGTCGTACGGCGGCGTCGCGTGGAACACCATGTCAGGGCACAGGTTGTAGGCGCCGGCGAGGCACTGCGCACACGTGCGGCACGGCACGCCCGGTTCAATGCTGACGCGCTCGCCGATGCGCGAGGCGTCGACGCCCTCACCGACCGCTTCGACGACACCGGCACCCTCATGCCCGAGCACCATCGGGTAGTCGACGGCGTAGCTGCCGATGCGCCCATGCGTGAGGTAGTGCGTGTCACTGCCGCACACGCCGACGCACGTCATGCGCACGAGCACCTGCCCGGGGCCGGGCGTCGGCACGTCACGCTGGGTCAGGGTGAGCGTCTCGGGTGCGCTCAGTTCGAGCACGCGCATGGGGTTCCTCTCGTCACACGTCATCCGGTCTCCTCGGTCGTCCTGGGGTTCCATTCACCCCCGAGGACTCCGACGCGGCCGGCGCCGCAGGCACGATGTCGGCGGCGCCGACCACGCCTCGTCAGGTCACCCCGACGTCACCGTGCCGGCTCACGCGCCGGGCGGGCGTCCTGGGCGGCGCGGGCCTCGAGCGTGGCTCGGGCTCCGACCTCGTGCAGCGAGTCGAGTGCCGCGACGTAGGCCGTCGTGAATCGTTCGTCGTCGACGAGGTCGCCGAAGAAGTCCGGGTTGCGCAGGAACGCGAGCTTGTCGTCCTGCTGCGCCGCTGCGGCCGCCATGACGGCCTCCTTGGCACGATCGTTGACGTCGATCGGGTCGCCCTGCTCGTCGGCGCCCTCGGCGTAGCGCGCCCACGACGCGATGACAAGGGCCGAGCGGTCGATCTCGCCGCCGTGCGCAAGGTTGTGCTTGACGACTGGCACGAGCCACTTGGGGATGCGGTCGCTGCTCTCCATGCACAGCCGGGCGAGCGTGTCGCGCACCTCGGGGTTGGCGAACCGCGCGATGAGCTCGTGCCGGTAGGCGTCGAGGTCGACCCCGGGCACCTCCGGCAGCGTCGCCGAACCCTCCTTCTCCATGTAACCGAGCAGGAAGTCGACGAACAACGGGTCGCTGCACACCTCGTGCGCGTAGCGGTAACCGGCGAGGTAGCCGACGTAGCAGAGCGTCTGGTGGCCGCAGTTGAGCAGGCGCAGCTTCATCAGCTCGTACGGTTCGACGTCGTCGACGATCTGGACCCCGGCATCCTCGAACGGCGGGCGCCCGTTGGTGAACTCGTCCTGCAGCACCCACTGGGCGAACGGTTCGCACACGACCGGCCAGCCGTCCTCGACACCGAACGTGTCGGCAAGCTCGGCGATGTCCTCCGGCGCCGTGACGGGCGTGATGCGGTCGACCATGGAGTTCGGGAACACGACGTGATCGCGCATGTACTGCGCGACCGACGGGTCCTTCAGCTCGGCGTACGCCGTCATCATGCGCCGCGCGATCTCGCCGTTGCCCGGCAGGTTGTCGCAGCTCATGACGGTGAACGGCGTCAGCCCCGCGTCTCGACGGCGTCGGATCGCCTCGACGATGAGCCCGAACGCCGTCTGCGGTGACGCCCCGTCGGCCAGGTCGTGCTGGATGCCCGGGTTGGATGCCTCGAACTCCCCCGTCACCTGGTTGACGAGGTAGCCGCCCTCGGTGATCGTCAGCGAGACGATCTTGACCTCCGGACTCGCCATGAGGTCGATGACCGCGTCGGGGTCGTCGGGCGCGAACAGCATCTTCTGGATCGAGCCGATGACGCGCGGCTCGCGGGTGCCGTCAGGGTGCTTGAGGACGAGGGTGTAGAGCCCGTCCTGCGCGTTGAGGGTGTCGACGATGCGCTTGTCGTGCGGCAGCACCCCCACGCCCGTGATGGCCGAGTCGAATGCCTCGCCGTCGTTCATGAGGCGATCGAGGTACATCGCCTCATGCGCGCGGTGGAAGCCGCCGACGCCGAAGTGGACGATGCCCGTCGTCAGCTTCGCGCGGTCGTAGGTGGGGCGCGCCACCTGTTCCGGCAGCTCGGCCAACGTGGATTGCAAAAGGCGGACGGCCATCAGCGAACAGCTCCCATCGACAGGCCCTGGACCAGCTTGTCCTGCGCGGCGAAACCGGCGGCGAGGACGGGCAGCGACACGACGATCGACGCGGCGCACACCTTGGCGAGGAATAGGCCCTGACTCGTCACGAAGCCCGTGAGGAACACGGGCGCGGTCTCCGCCACCGTACCGGTGAGCACGCGGGCGAACAGCATCTCGTTCCAGCTGAAGATGAAGCAGATGAGCGCGGCCGAGGCGATGCCGGGCATGACGACCGGCGCGATGACCTCACGCAGCGTGCGCACGAGACCGGCGCCGTCGACCTGGGCGGCCTCGAGCATCTCGCTCGGAACCTCGGCGAGGAAGCTGCGCAGCATCCAGATCGCGATCGGCAGGTTCATCGACGTGTACAGCAGGATGAGAAGCCAGATGTTGTCGAGCAGGTTGACCTTCTGCGCGAACAGGTAGATCGGCAGCAGCGCTGCGACCACGGGCATGAACTTCGTCGACAGGAAGAAGAACAACACGTCCGACCACTTCTTCACCGGACGGATCGACAGGGCGTACGCGGCCGGCAGGGCGAGCAGCAGGACGATGAGGGTCGAGACGACGCTCGCCGTCAGCGAGTTCGCCAGGGACGGCCACGGGTTCGAGTCGAAGAAGTTCTTGTAGCCCTCCGTCGAGAAGGGAGCGTCGAACTTGGGCGGGTTGGTGGCCGCGTCGTTCTCGGAGTGGAACGAGATCCACACCATCCACACGACGGGCAGGACGAACAGCAGGCCGATGATCCAGGCGAGGACGCCGAGCAGGGCGCCCGACCTCTTATTCGGGTTCGGCGTGTACGCGGGCCCGGAGGACTTCGGCGTCGCGGCGGGTGCAGCGGCCGCGGAGGCGGGAGTGCTCATCAGTTCTCCTCCTTGAAGAGGCTGAGGACGGTGCGCAGGGCGGCCGTCGCGATGATGATCGTGCCGAGGACGACGATCACACCGGCTGCGGAGGCCTGACCGTAGTCGTGGGCCTGGTAGAAGGTCTGGTAGATGAGGTACGGCAGGTTCGCAGTGCCGAGACCACCCGAGGTGATCGTGAAGACGGCGTCGAAGTTCTGCACGATGTAGATCGCGCCGAGCAGGGTGCTCAGCTCGATGTACGGGCGCAGGTGCGGCAGCGTCATGTGCTTGAAGATCTGCCAGTTCGACGCACCGTCGATGCGCGCGGCCTCGACGACGTCCATCGGGCGCGACTGCAGACCCGCGAGCAGGATGAGCATCATGAACGGCGTCCACTGCCAGATGAGCGAGACCGCCACCGCGAGCAGCGGGTTGTTCGTGATCCAGTCCGGCTGCGGAGCGTCGTCGCCGAGAACCATCTTGAGGAATCCGTTGAACAGGCCGTACTCGGGGTTGAACAGCGCGTGCTTCCACAGCAGCGCCGCGGCGACGGGCACGATGAGGAACGGCGTGATCATGAGGGTTCGGACGATGCCGCGGCCCTTGAACTTGCGATCGAGCAGCAGCGCGATGCCGAGCCCGAGCAGCAGGCTGATGATGACGACGATGAGCGTGAGCAGGATTGTTACCCAGATCGCCTTGCGGGTGTTGACGTTCGTGAACACCGTGACGAAGTTGTCGAAGCCGGCGAATCCGACGTCATCGGGGTAATACGCGTTCCAGCGCATCATCGAGATGACGATGGTCGCGACGAACGGCAGCTGCGTCGCGATGATCATGAAGATCAGCGCCGGCAGCAGCGGCGCGCGGCGCGCCCAGGCTCCCGTCCGGGCCAGGGCTGTCTTGCCGCCCGGAGCCGGTTCGAGATCGTGGTTGTCGGGGTCGCGGTGCTCGAAGTCGTCCTCGTCCCCTCGTGCGAGCGCGTTGGTGCTCACGTCACTCACTTCCCTTCACGCTTGCGATAGTCCTCGGCCACGTCGCTCGCGAGCTCCTGGCCCGTCTCGAGCGCCGCATCGACGCTCTGCTTGCCGGCGATGGCCGAGCTGACCTCCTGGCTGACCTGGGTGCCCAGGGCCGGAAACTCGGGGATGTCGACGAACTGGATGCCGCCGGCGGGTCGGGGCTGGACGCCCGGGTTGTCGGGCTGAGCCGACTCGATGGCCTTCTTCGCGGGTTCGGCGAACGCCTTCGCGGAGGCGACGTACTCGGGGATCTCGTACGTCGAGGCGCGCTTGCCGGAGGGGACCGACGACCAGCCGATCTTCTCGCCGACGAGCTTCTCGTACTTCTTGCCCGAGGCCCACGAGACGAACTTCCAGGCGGCGTCCTTCTTCTCGGACTTCTGCTCGATCGCCCACGACCAGGCGTACAGCCAACCGGCGTTCTTCGTCTTGACGACGGGAGCCGGCGCGTAGCCCATCTTCCCGGCCACCGGCGAGCCCTTGGCCTCGAGGGAACCGGCGGCCGACGTCGCGTCGTACCACATCGCCGTCTTGCCCTGCTGGGTGTTGTTGAGGCACTCGGTGAAGCCCGCCTGCGGCGCTCCGGCCTCACCGTGCTTCCTGACGAGGTCGACGTAGAAGTTCGTCGCCTGCTCGAACTCGGGCGAGTCGACCTGCGCCTGCCAGTCCTTCGTGAACCAGGTGCCCCCGAAGGTGTTGACGACGGTCGTCAGCGGCGCGAACAGCTGACCCCATCCTGGCTGACCACGCAGGCAGATGCCGCGCATGCCCGGCTGGGCGCCGTCGACCTTGGCGGCGATGTCGGCGACCTGCGGCCACGTCGGGTTCGCGGGCATCGTGATGCCCTTCGACGCCAGGATGTCCTTGCGGTACATGAGGAAGCTCGACTCGCCGTAGAACGGCTCGCCGTAGATCTTCCCGTCGACGCTGAGCGCCTTGGTCATGGGAGCGAGGATGTCGTCCTGGTCGAACTCGGTGTCGGCCTTGACGTGGCTCGTGAGATCCGCGACCCAACCGGCCTTCGCGTAGATCGGGATCTCGAAGTTGCTCAACGTCGCGACGTCGTACTGACCGGCCTGGGCGCTGAACTCCTGGCTCGTCTTGTCACGCAGGTCGTCCTCCGGCAGCACCGTGAAGTTGACGTGGATCCCCGTCTCCTTCTCGAACTCCGGCGCGAGCTTCTGCAAGTCCATCATCTGCGGGTTGTTGACCATGAGGACGTTGATGCTGTCCTTGCCACCCGATGAGACCCCGCCACCCCAGCCCGCGCACGCGGTCGTAGAACCGCCCACCAGTGCTGTCGCGGCGAGGAGGGCGATGCCATTTCGTCGTCGTCCCACGAAACCTCCCATGTCGTCGTGCCTGGTGTGCAATGCTCGAACGAGCACCATGCTCACTTGAGCACTAGCAGGCACATATGAGTAAAGTGTGATTCGACACACAATGTCAACCCACGATTCACGCTACGAACGCCGGGAGTTCCCATGGTCGACGCGAGCGCACCGCAGCATCAGCGCCTCATGGTCCACGCAGCACGTCGCTACTACCTCGACGACGCCTCCAAGGTGGCCATCGCCGAAGAGCTCGACATCAGTCGGTTCAAGGTGGCGCGCCTGCTCGAGGAGGCCCGCGACCAGGGAATCGTCCGCATCGACGTCGTCGACCCCGGCGCCGGGTGCGAGCACCTCGAACGCCGCCTGCGCGACGCGTTCGGGCTCGCACACGCCGTCGTCGTCGACGTCGAGGAACTCGAGACGGACGCCGCGCAGGACGAGCTCGCCCGCCGCGGCGCCGACCTCATGCGGCGCCTCGCGCAGCCGACCGACGTCATCGGGCTGCCATGGAGCCGGATGGTCGCCAAGGCGGTGCGCCACTTCGACGGTCTGCCACCCGTGCCGATCGTCCAGCTCTCCGGGGCCCTCGACCTGCCGGCGTACGAATCCTCCCCCGTCGACGTCGTGCGTGACGCCGCCCGCCTCACCGGCGGAGAACCCCGCGTCTTCTACGCACCGCTCGTTGCCGACGACGCCGCTGCGGCCGCCGTCATCCGCGCTCAGGCGAGCGTCGCAGGCACCCTCGACGACGCCAAGCACTGCTCCCTCGCACTCGTCGGCGTCGGCGGGTGGAGCAGTGGCGAGAGCACCCTGTTCGACCTCGCGAGCGACGACGAGCGCGACGATCTCGCGCGCCTGCAGGTCGTCGGCGAGATCGCCGGCTCCCTGTTCGACGTGACGGGCGCGCCGGTGCACGCGGGCCTGACGGCACGTCTGGTCAGCATGCGCCCCGACGACCTGCGGCTCATCACCCACGTCGTGGCCCTGTCGCACGGTCGGGCGCGCGCCGCGGCCGTCGCGGCCGGCATCCGCGGGGGCTACCTCACCTCGATCGTCGTCGACACGCCCTTGGCGCAGCAGCTGCTCGCGCAGCACACCGAGGCGACGGACGACTGAGCCCCACGCGCCGCGAGGCGCACGGGAACGGTCGGGACCGGGCACCGCAAACTTCTACCCGCCAGTAACTACCTGCACTCACACCCTGCGCCCCGATGGGTCTAGGCTCTGCCTCGTGGCCAATCATTTTGATGTCGTCGTCCTCGGCGCCGGCCCGGGTGGGTACGTCGCGGCTATCCGCGCCTCCCAGCTCGGCCTGAGCGCCGCCGTTGTCGAGCAGAAGTACTGGGGAGGTGTCTGCCTCAATGTCGGGTGCATCCCCTCGAAAGCTCTGCTGAAGAACGCCGAACTCGCGCACGTGCTCACGCACGAGAAGGAGAAGTTCGGCATCGAGGGCGACGCCACGATGGCGTTCGGGCCCACGCACAAGCGTTCCCGTCAGGTCTCGTCGAACATCGTCAAGGGTGTTCACTACCTGATGAAGAAGAACAAGATCACGGAGATCAACGGTCACGGCACGCTCAAGGCCGACCACTCCATCGACGTGAAGGGTGAGGACGGCTCTACCCAGAGCGTCACCTACGACAACCTCATCATCGCGACGGGCGCCACCGTGCGCACGATGCCCGGGGTCGACCTCAGCAAGAACATCGTCTCCTACGAGGAGCAGATTCTCTCGGAGGAGCTGCCGGGCTCCATCATCATCGGCGGTTCGGGCGCCATCGGCGTCGAGTTCGCCTACGTCATGAAGAACTTCGGCGTCGACGTGACGATCGTCGAGTTCGCCGACCGCATGGTGCCGACCGAGGACGCGGACGTGTCCAAGGAGCTGCTCAAGCAGTACAAGAAGCTCGGCATCAAGGTCATGACCGGCACGAAGGTCGAGAAGGCCGAGGACACCGGCTCCGGCGTCAAGGTCACCGTCTCCCCCGCCAAGGGCGGCGACTCGCAGGTGCTCGAGGCCGACAAGATGCTGTCGGCGTTCGGCTTCAAGCCGCGCGTCGAGGGCTACGGCCTGGAGGATCTCGGCGTCAAGCTCACCGAGCGCGGCGCCATCGAGATCGACGGGCGCGGCCGCACCAACGTCGACAAGGTCTACGCCATCGGTGACGTGACGGCCAAGCTCATGCTCGCACACACCGCCGAGGCCATGGGCATCGTCGCCGCCGAGACCATCGCGGGCGTCGAGACGATGGAGATCAACTACGACATGATCCCGCGCGCGACGTACTGCCAGCCGCAGGTCGCCTCGTTCGGTTACTCCGAGGCTCAGGCCAAGGAGAAGGGCTACGACGTCAAGACGGCGACGTTCCCATTCTCCGCGAACGGCAAGGCACAGGGCCTCGGCGAGGCCGTGGGCTTCGTCAAAGTCATCGCAGACGCGAAGCACGACGAACTGCTCGGCGCCGCGATGATCGGCCCCGACGTCACCGAGATGCTCCCGGTGCTGACGCTCGCGCAGCAGTGGGATCTGACGGCCGACGAGGTCTCGCGCAACATCTTCGCCCACCCGACGCTGGGAGAGGCCGTGAAGGAAGCCGTGCACGGCATCGCCGGGCACATGATCAACCTCTGATCGCGCAGATCCACTGATCGCGGCTGTACCTCAGCGCGATCGATTCGAGACCGCCGGGGGGGGGGGGGGGGGGGGGGGGCCCGCGGGGGGGGGGGGGGGGGGGGGGGGGGCGGGCCCCCCCCGGGCCCCCGGGGGGGCCCCCGGGGGGCGGGGGGGGGGCGCGCGCGGGCCGCATCGGCGCCC
>NZ_JANJER010000024.1:0-24179 GCF_044878485.1 Dermacoccus sp. BD5
TCCGCCGGAAGACGCGCGATCGATACCTAGTCGCCCTGTCTTCTGGGCGACTTCCTCAGCGCTCACTGCGGCAGAATCCTCACTTCGTTCCGGTCCTACCTCCGCTCGCTTGATCGGGTCGTGTCGCACCGAGCGGATGGGGTGAGCTTGTGAACCCCATCCGCCGGAAGACGCGCGATCGATACCTAGTCGCCCTTCACATTCACGATCTGTCGCAACACATGCCGCACCTCGACGAGGTCGGCAGCGTCTGCCATGACCTGGTCGATGTCCTTGTACGCCTGCGGGATCTCGTCGACGAACGCATCCGTGTCGCGGTACTCGATGCCGGCCATCGCCTCGCGCAACTGATCGCCGGTGAAGCGCTTGCGCGCGGCCGAGCGAGGGAACTGACGCCCGGCGCCGTGGGGCGAGGAGTGGAGCGACAACGCGTTCCCCTTGCCGACGACGACGTAGGACGCCGTCCCCATCGACCCAGGGATGAGCCCCGGACGCCCGGCTTCGGCGTTGATCGCGCCCTTGCGCGACAGCCACACGTCAGCATCGCGCCCCTTCGCCAGCTCCGAGTACCGGCGGCCGGCACCGATGTCGTTGCACAGCGCTCGCGCGCTGGGAGCCGGAAGACGCTCTGTGTTCCCGGGTGTCGCACCGAGCTCACTGCCGAGCTTGCGAGGCAGGGAAACCGGAAGACGCTCTCTGTTCCCGGGTGTCGCACCGAGCTCACTGCCGAGCTTGCGAGGCAGGGAAACCGGAAGACGCTCTGTGTAATTGTGGTGGCAGTTGATGCGTTCCTGTTCGATGACGGGTTCGCCAGCCCATTCGCTGTACTGGCGGACGACGCGGTCCATCATTTCTTCGCGGTTGAGCAGGGCGAAGTGCTGTGCCCACTCGAGTTCGCGGATGCCGGAATGCCGCAGCATCCCGAGGACACGAGCGCAGCGAGGCCCGCAGGGCTGCGTCGCGGCGCGACCGGGAGTAGGCGTCGAACTGGGGTGTGCCCTGGACGAGGTATGCGAGGTCGCGGTCGGACAGGTCGATCCAGTTCGTCGCGCAGTAGTCGGTCGCCGTCTTGATGTGGTGCTGGGCGATCTTGTTGCCGACGCCGCGCGAACCGGAGTGCAGGAACAGCCAGACGCGGTCGTCCTCGTCGAGGGAGATCTCGATGAAGTGGTTGCCCGAGCCCAGCGAGCCGAGCTGTAGCGTCCAGTTCTTCGCGTACGTCGCGGGGTCGAACCTGGCGTCGGCGGCCATGGCGCTGAGTTCGTCGAGGCGCGTGCGCGTGTGGTCGCGGCTGATCGTGCGGTTCACTCCCCCGGCCGACAGCGGGATGGCGCGCTCGATCGCCTGACGTACGGGCGCACGGTCGACGGGCAGGTCGGTGGCGGTGTGCTGCGTGCGCACCGCGATCATGCCGCAGCCGATGTCGACGCCGACGGCGGCGGGGATGACGGAGTGCCGCAGCAACCCGAGGACATGAGCGCAGCGAGGCCCGCAGGGCTGCGTCGCGGCGCGACCTAAGACATCGCGCCGAGCGTCGGGATGACGGAGCCGACGGTGGCGCCGCGACCGAGGTGAGCGTCAGGCATGAGCGCGAGGTGCGGGAAGATGAATGGCATCGACGCCGTCGTCAGGGCCTGTTCGCGGGTCGATTCCTCGAGGATCGAGGCCCAGTTGTACAGCTTCGCGTTGATTCGCTCCATGGTGTTCTCCTTGCGTGTTCGCCTGCGCCGCATGGGGATACGGAGCAGACGTCAGGTCGTTCGGGCCGAGGGTTCGTCCGATGCCGGCGGCGTCGGGGTGTCCTGCGACGCAGATGCTTCGGGTGCGGTGAGGCGCGCGCTGCCTGCGTCGTCGACGTCCGCAGGCTTTGTTGCCGTCAAGGTGTAGGTCGCGGCGAGCCGCGCGGGATTCTCGGCGAGTTGCCACTCGTTCGGTTCGATCTCGACCATCTGGCCGGGCAGGGCGTTCCACGGGACGCTCTGATGCTCGACCAGCCCGTCGAGTCGGAGCCCGGCCTTCAGCAGCGCCGTGACGACCTCGCCGAGCCCGTGATTCCATTCGTGCGTGACGTTCGCGGTGAACTCGTGGTCGGTCTCGACGTAGGTGCCGCCGTCGTCGAACACGAGTGGTTGCTCCTGCTCGAAGTAGGGGAACTCCACGGCAGGGGTGGTGAATTCGTCATCGCGCAGGGTGCGTTTCGCGGTGGCTGGGTGGTCGCCCATCGCCCAAAGCATCGGGTGGCCCTCGCGGATGAACAGTCGCCCGCCGGGCTTGAGCAGCGCCGCGACGACCTGGGCCCAGCGTTCGATGCTGGGCAGCCAACACAGCGCGCCGATGCCGGTGTAGACGAGGTCGAACTGCCTGCCGCCCAGGGCTTCCGGCGCCGAGTAGACGTCGGATTCGACGTACTCGATGTCGCCGTGTCCGGCTGCAGCGGCGATGCGCCGGGCCTCTTCCAACGACTTCGGCGACAGGTCGACACCCGTGACGCGCTGCGCGCCAAGCCGTTTCAGCGACAACGTGTCGGTGCCGATGTGGCACTGGAGGTGGACGACGTCGAGCCCGTCGAGCGATCCGAGCCCCGGCGCACGCTGCACGTCGAACCGGGCGACGCGGCTGATGGCGTCGGGGTGGTCGATGAAGTGCTGCACCGAATAGTCGGGGCTTGCGGCATGGGCGACGGCACGGTCATCCCAGTTGGCCTTGTTGACGCGCAGGTACTCCTCACTACCAGCCGTCGCCGTCGGCGACGTGGCTGCGGTCGAGAGCTGCGTGTCGTTCATGACGTCGAGTCTGCCGTGACCTGACGAACCACGCCACCGATTTTTTCGTCATGGTCAACCGCAGCGGGGCCACCTATGCAACGTCGCATCGTGATGATGTCGGCGCGGTCGCCGAATTGGAGGAAACCTCCAAACGAGACCGCCCAGAGTTGGTGCGTCTCTTGGCGAAGTCGCACCACGCAGTGCGCTTCGATGGTGAGGTACCCGCTACCTGCGCGAAAGGCTCATGATGCCGAGGACCGCCACACCGACGTCGGCCGACACCACCGTGCGCGAGGAGGTCGGCATCCAGTTCCCGGCCGGATCCGACGGCACGCGCCCGACGACGCCGACCGTCAAGGCCATCGTCGCGGAAGCGGTTCGCAACAGCGACCCCGCACTGGCGAGCCGAGTCGAGGCCGACACGTCGTGGCGTCAGGGCTACGTCGGCGCGATGCGCGAACTCACCGTCCGCACCGCTGCCGATGACGATGCAGCGACGACGATCGCCCGCGACGGCCTCGCCGCGGCGCGCGCCCATCTCGTCCACGTTGCCAACGACGGCACGCAGAGACCGCTCGCCGACCTCGACGTCGATGCCGCCGTCGATGCCGCCCGCGGCACGTTCGGCACCCACACCGTGGACGGCACCGCCGAGCCTCGTCAGGAACTCGCCATCCCCTACCAGGGGCGCATGCTGAGCGGCCACGATCTCGAACGCCAACTCGCGGCGTGGGTGCACAAGGGCATCGTGGAGCAGTCGTGCGCGGACGCCGTCATGCGTGTCGTCGCGCACCCCGAGTGGCTGAGCCTGCCTGGCCACGTCGTCGCCGACATCGGCGCCGGCGCCGAGATGGGGCCGCTCGAGATGCTGTCGAGCTGGGGCGCACGCATCCTCGCGATCGACATCCACCGCGTCAGCGAGCGCCTCGAGAAGATGGCGCGCGACGGTGCGGGCCACGTCAGCCTGCCGACGAAGGACGGCGAGACGGGCGCCGACATCACGCGCGACACCACGGCCGTCGCTGCGTGGATCGACGAGCAGGCGGGTGACGACACCGTCGTCCTCGGCATGCACGCCTATGCCGATTCGGGCATGCACATCCGCCTGACGCTCGCCGCCGACCTCATCGCCACCTGGCTGCAGGAGCGCCGCCCGACGACGGTGCTCGCCTATCTCGCGACGCCGACCGACGCGTTCGTCGTACCCCAGGAGATCATCGACGCCGCCCGCTCGAGG
Organism: Dermacoccus sp. BD5; assembly: GCF_044878485.1. NCBI lineage: Bacteria > Bacillati > Actinomycetota > Actinomycetes > Micrococcales > Dermacoccaceae > Dermacoccus > Dermacoccus sp. BD5. Next base: position 4,003 of record NZ_JANJER010000024.1, read on the forward strand.
TGGTCACGCCACGGCAGCAAGGGTTTCGCGAAGCGCGCGCTGCGCACCGCGTCACGCGGCCAACTGTTCACCGAGCCCTACCCGAAGGGCTCGCGCGTCACCGACTGCATCATCGCCCAGCAGGGCCCCAACTACGCCGTCGCGAAGCGCCTGCAGCGCTGGCGCGCCGTCGCCTCGGAGGCTGACGGGCGCCGCGTCTCGTTCAACGTCGCACCCGCGACGTTCACCCGGTCGGTGACGAAGAACACCGCCCTCAAGGCCGCTTACGCCGGCGCGCACCACTTCGGCGTCGAGGTCTTCGCCGCCGAGACGAGCCGCGCGCTCATGGCGGCGCTGCTCATCCACGACGTCATGCGTGACGACCTCGCCCCCGGCGCCGCGCCTCAGCGCGCCCACGCCGAAGAACTCTTCAGCGACGGCGCCGCACACGGTGGCTTGTGGCGCACGGCCTGGGCACCCCGCTCGGCCCTCGGCGTCGCGGCTGCTCTCGGCGCCCCCAAGGCGCTGCGCCGCAAGGCATAGCGACACACGTCTCGCCCGCCCGTCATATCGCCTCCTCGCGACCGCCGTCCGAGGGGGCGATGCGCGTTACGCTCAAAAGAGCGGGAACACACGATTGCTCGAGCGAGACACGCAACCTGCGTGGGGGTTCATGCGTCCTCATACCGAGACCATCGTTCACGGAGAGGGGAAGTCGATGTTTGCGCCAGCCTTCATGTGCCCACACGCGCACCGCGTCACGACCTCCGCAACCGACGCCATGCCCACCCGCGGCCATGCCGAGAAGCCCAGCACAGCTGCCGGCATCCTCGCGCGCCACACCGCGAGCGAATGGATCGGCACGCAGGGCGAACAGCTGCGCCTGCGCGTCGTCGTCGAACATGTCACCGCCGCGCGACGCACGTTCACCTACGTGCTGCGCGTCGAGGGCACGAACGATCTCCTCGAGTGGTCGACTCAGCGCCGTTACGGCATCACCGAGGGTGAACGACTCGCCCTGTCCGGCCTCGTCAAGGCCCACACCACCCCCGACGCCACGCGCGTCACGGTGCTCCGCGACTGCTTCAACCCCTTGAGGATGACGTGATCTCCCTCCCCGTGACCATTCCGCGCATCGTGCGCGGCCAAGACCGCAAAGACGCCGACCAGCGCTACTCCGGCGTCGCCGCCGGCCCCGCCGAACGAGGCTCCGGCACGACGACGTCCGTCGCGTTCCTCGCCGACGTGGGCACCACCGTCGACGTCATCGCCCGCGTCGCCGGCACCACCCCGCCACGTGACGGCGACACCGCCGACGTCGTGCGCCACTGCTTCCGAACCGTCGACGACGGCCTCGCCCTGTGCTGCCCGCTGCCCGCCACCGAACACCTGCGCCTCGGCTCCGTCATCCGCGTGCGCGGCGACGTCACCGAGCAGCGCACCCAGGGCAGCAACCACGTCACCGAGATCCGAGCCGACGAGCTCGACCTGCTCGGGTGACGCCGCCCTTCCACTGACGGGCCACGCGCGAACCTGACGGCCCGCCTCATCCGCGCGGCTCGACCACGCTCGCCGGTGGGGCCACGCGCGAGAAATCTCGCACCCCCACCCGACCGTCACGACACAGCACACACCACGACGCCGGTGGGTGCCACCCGAGATTCGGGTGGCACCCACCGTCGTCGTCGTCAGTGCCCGGTCAACGGCCCCTGACGTGAGGTCGAGGTGACGTCAGTGCGCCGTCACTTCACGACCACGTCGTCGAAGACGAACGACGTCTGCGAGACCGAGTCCTCCGACGCGGTGAACTTGAGCGTCACCGTCTTGCCGGCGAAGGCCGACAGGTCGACCGTCTTCGCTACATAACCGCTCGCCGCGTCGAGGTTCGAGAAGGTCGACACCGTGCTCGTCGTCGTGCCGTTGATGACCTGGACCTTCGCGGTGTCGTACTTCGTGGAACGCGTCGTCTCGGCCGTGTCGACGTGCACGTAGTACGTCAGCTTGCCGCTCGCCGGCACCTTCACCGACTGCTGTTCGTACTCGGTGCTCGTCGAGCCGTTGCCGCCGAGCCACATCTTCCACGAACCGCCGTGTGCGGCCTCGCCGGCGTTGTTCGTGATGGGGCCGTCAGTGCCCGTCCAGCCCGTCTGACCCGCTTCGAAGTCACCGTTCGTCACCGCGTTGGTGCCGGGCGTCGGGGTGGGGGTGGGCGTCGGGGTCGGGGTCGTCGACGTCGAGCACGCAGCGGTGCCCTTGGGGACGTTGATGGCGTTGAACGCGCTCTCGACCGACTTGCAGACCTGGCTGGAGCCGCCGTACAGCTCGACGGCCGACTTGATGGCGCCCTCACGAGCAGCCTTGTAGTTCGACGTCGACGTCAGCTTCGTCGACAGCGTGCGGTACCAGACCTTCTCGATGTCGGCGCGGCCGGCGCCCGTCACCGATGAGCTGTCGCAGGTGGAGCTGTTGTAGGAGACACCGTTGATCGTCTTCGCGCCCGAACCGTTCGAGGCGAGGAAGTACCAGTGGTTGAGCGGGCCCGACGAGTAGTGCGGGTCGGCGCTGCCGACTGACGAGGAGTAGCAGTCGTAGCTCGCACCGTCCTTGCTCGGCTTGTCCATGTAGCGCAGCGGCGTGCCGTCACCGTTGATGTCGATCTCCTCGCCGAGCAGGAAGTCCGGCTTGTCGGAGGCCAGGTTCGCGTACCACTCGACGCCCGTGCCGAAGATGTCGGATGTCGCCTCGTTGAGGCCACCGGCGTCGCCCGAGTAGTCGAGACCGGCCGTGTTCTCCGTGACGCCGTGGCTCATCTCGTGGCCGGCGACGTCGAGCTCCGTCAGCGGGTTCGCATTACGGTCACCGTCGCCGTACGTCATCTGAGTGCCGTCCCAGAACGCGTTGACGTAGTTGTTGTCGTAGTGGACGCGGCTGCGCGCACCGTTGCCGTTGTTCCAGATGCCGTTGCGGCCCATGACGCTCTTGTAGTAGTCGAACGTCGTGTCCGCACCGTACTGCGCGTCGACGCCGGCGCTCTGACGGTTCGAGTTCGACCCGTCGCCCCAGACGTTGTCGGCGTCCGTCATCGTCGTGCCGTTGATCTTCTGGTTGTTCGAGTCGGTCGTGTAGTTGCCCGTGTTCGGGTTGCTCAGCTTGTACGAACCGCTCGAGCCGGAGGTGGTGAGCGTGACGTTCTTGTCGTAGATGCCGTTGCCCGTGGCGTGGGCGATCTCGTCGAACGAGGAGATGACGGCGCCGGTGTCGGCGTTGATGAACGAGCGGACGCGCGACGGCGTGCGGTCCTTCTGCATGCCGGTCGTCTTCACCATGTAGGCGAGCTGCTGCTTGCCGGCCTCGTCGACACGAATGACGAGGGTGCTGCCCGCGCCCTTGGTCGCATCGAGCCCCTCGCTCTTCTTGTGGGCCTTGGCGGCCGCGAGGCCCTTGGCCTCACCGGTGGCCTTGGGGATGGCGGGTGCGGTGTCGACGGTGATGGCGCCGTCGAACATGCCGTCGTGGCCGGTGACCTTGCCGGAGGCGTCACGGTGGATGACGAGGTCGCCACCGACGACGGGGATGCCCTTGAAGGTGCGGTCGACGCGCACGTGCGTCGAGCCGTCGGTGTCCTTGAGCACGTCCTTGATCTTGAAGGCGTTGTCGGCGCTGAGACCGACGGCCTTGACGAGCGCCGCCGACTGCGACTGCGCGGAGCCGACGAGGCTCGAATGCGCCGACGCCGACTGGAACGACGCCTGCCGCGTCGCCGGGGAGTCGGCGGAGGCACTCTGAGCGACGGCGGGGACGAGCGAGAAGGAGCAGGCCGCAGCGAAGGCGACGGTGAGGGTGGTGCGCTTCATGAGAATCGGTGTCTCCTCTGAGCGACCGGGGCGTGGGGCTCCGGCGGTGGGGGGGGTGGGGTGACTCGTCAGCCCGAGGACTGTGAGTCAAGTCATGTATAGCCCACGCGAGGGGTCGAATGGAGAGTTGACGCACAATTTTTTCTCAGTTCACCGACAGGGAAAGGCTGCAATATGCGAGAACACAGGGGTTTGCTTGTGCACCTCCTCCGCCACACCTGGGCATTCGCAACCTGATGTGACATTTGTTGACAAGCTCTGGACATGACAAGAACGCAGGCCTTCTGCCTGCGTTCTTGACCTGAGGAGGGCTTTCCCGGCTCGAACCCGCCGGGCGGTGGCTCAGCCGCGAACCCCGTCCGCCCGCTCGGCGGCCTGACGTTCCGCCGCGCGGATCGCCGCATAGGAGATGCCCGCGCACAGCATGCCGAGCAGCGCGCCGATGATGACATCGCTGAGGTGGTGCATGCCGCGGTACAGGCGCGCGAAGCCGACGCAGAACGGGAAGACGAAGCAGACGACCTGGACGATGCGGCGCGCGAGCACGTTCGGGATGCGCTGTGCGAGCAGCATGATGCTCCAGAACAACGCGAACGACGCCGCGGTGTGCCCGCTCGGAAAGCTGGACGTCGGCGGCGCGTGCGGGTCGAGGCGCTCGACCTCGGGGCGCGGACGGTTGACGATCTTCGTCACCGGCACGAAGACACTCGCCTCGAGGCTGATCGCGAGGACCGGCAGGATGGCGAGCCACCACTTGCGCGTCAGCACGAGGATGACGAGCGCGACGACGACCGACCCGCCGATCGTGAACCACGTGTCGTTGATCGTCGAGACGGTCTTGGAGATCGGGTTGAGCGAGGCGGTGCGCCACCCGGCGACATCCCGCGAGAGCGTGTCCTCGGCCGGGATCTCGTCGAACACGTTCATGATGATCTTGCCGATGGCGACGAGCACCCCGAACGCCACGAGAGCCGGCAGGACAGCGCGCTTCAGGATGGAGACGAGCACCTCCTTGGGCGTCGGGCGGGCTGACGCCTCGCGCCCACCGTCGTGATGGTCGGGGTGAGCGGTGGTCACGAATCCTCCTCGAGGTGGCCCTTCGGCCGATGGCTGAAACCGAGATACGACGCGGACGACAGGCACAACGCGAGCAGGACGCCCGCCGTCACGTCGCTCGGGAAGTGGACGCCGAGGAAGATGCGATCGAGCATCGTCAGGACGACGACGAGCACCCCCACCGTCACCGCTGCGGCGCGGATGAGCGGGGGCCAGCGTCGCACGAGCGGCCACGCCATGATGAGGCACGTCGTCACCATCATCGCGACGTTGAACGCGTGGCCGCTGGGAAAGCTGTAGCCCGGCGCATGGCTGACGGGGTCGGCGATGACGGGGCGCGCCCGCTCGACGACGAGCTTGACCTGCAGGCCGAGGTTCCAGCCGACGAGCATCGTCACGACGCCCCAGATCGTGCGGGCCCGGAAGCCGCGCAGCCACGTCCAGACGGCGACGGGAATCGCGTAGAGGTAGACCATCGTCGGGTGGAACGCGGACTGCCACCCGATCAATGCGTCCTCGAACCCGGGGTGTGCGCGCGTGACGTCAGTGGCCGCGACGACGACTCGCTCGTCGAGGTCGACGATCGGAGCGAAGTGTCGCGTGACGAGCAGCGCGAGCACCGCGACGGGCAGGCACAGGACGGCCGCTGCGACGACACCGCGCAGCAGCCGCGGCCCCACCGCCCGCGCGAGGCTTCTGAACCTCACCGAACCCCGCGATCTCGGCCCTCTCGGCGCTGCGGCAGACATGCCTCACACCGTACTTCGTTCGGTCGCAACACGATCAGCGCCCTTGGCCGATCTCATGGGTGGCGGGGTGGGACGTCGCCCGTTGGATCAAGCGGGGCGGGGCCGCGCAGGTCGAGCGGGGCGTGATGACGAACCGCTCACAGACGGCGCACAGGGGCGCCACGCGGGCAGCAAAGCGCCGGCCGCGAGAGTCGTCGTCATCACCGGGCGCATCGGCGCCGAGACTGCGACGGAGGGATCCGCGATGACCACCACCACACCGACGCGCCTGCTGCGATCGCGCCGCGACGGCCGTCGGGCCCGCGAGCTGCCGGGGGGTGCCACCCCGCACTCCGCGGCGGCACCCCCACGGCGTCAGGACCGGCTGCGGCGCCTCGTGCGCGGCGCCGATGACGACCCGAACTGGGCGCGACCGGCGCTGTTCGCGCTGCTGACGCTGGCCGCCGTCGTGTACGGCTGGAACCTGACGAACTCCGGCTACGCGAACGAGTTCTACGCTGCCGCAGCGAAATCCGCGTCGAAGGACTGGAAGGCGTGGCTGTTCGGTTCGCTCGACTCGAGCAACGCGATCACCGTCGACAAGCCCCCGGCCTCCTTGTGGGTCATGGGGCTGTCCGCGCGGATCTTCGGCTTCTCGTCGTTCTCGCTGCTGCTGCCGCAGGCGCTCATGGGCGTCGGCACCGTCGGCCTGACGTACGGCGCGGTGCGCCGCTGGTCGGGGCACGCGGCGGGCCTGCTCGCCGGGTTGATCGTGACGATGACGCCCGTCGCGGCGCTCATGTTCCGCTTCGACAACCCCGACGCGATGCTCGTCCTGCTCATGACGGCCGCCGCCTACTGCGTCGTGCGCGCCATCGAGGTGAGCGGACGTGACGAGCCGACGACGACGCGGCGCGGGCGGGTTCGCTCCGCCTCGGCTACCGCGCTGCGGTGGATGGTCGGCGCGGGACTGCTCATCGGCTTCGCGTTCCTGACGAAGATGCTGCAGGGCCTGCTCGTCCTGCCCGGCCTCGGTCTCGCCTACCTCGTGGCGGCACGCTTCTCGCTGGGCACGCGCATCAAGCACCTCGCGGCGGCGCTCGTCAGCGTCATCGTCGGCGCCGGATGGTTCGTGGCGCTCGTCGCGGCCTGGCCGGCCGGCGCCCGCCCCTACATCGGCGGCTCGACGAACAACTCCGAATGGGAACTCGCGCTCGGCTACAACGGCCTCGGCCGCATCCTCGGCGGCGACGGCAACGCCGGGGGCGGTGGCGGCGCCGGCGGTGGTGGATTCGGTGGCACCGCAGGGCTGTTCCGCATGTTCAACAGCCAGTTCGCCGGCGAGATCTCGTGGTTGCTGCCCGCGTCCCTCGTGCTGCTCGTGGCAGGCCTCATCGCTCGTCGTCGTGCACCGCGCACCGATCTCGTGCGCGCGTCACTCGTGTTGTGGGGCGGCTGGCTCGTCGTGACGATGCTGTGCCTGTCGTTCATGAAGGGCACCGTGCACTCCTATTACGCCGTGGCGCTCGCGCCGGCCGTCGCCGCGTGCATCGCCGTCGGTGGTCGTGAGGTCTTCGCGCGACGCTCGTCGCTGCTGTGGCGCGTCGTGCTCGGCGCGGCGATCTGCGTCAGCGGTGTCTGGAGCTTCCGGGTGCTGACGACGTCCGCGTCCGGCTGGATGCCGTGGCTCAAGTGGGTCTGCGCGATCGCTGCGGTGCTCGGGGCGATGACGTTCGTCGCCGCGCCGGCATGGGGTGCGCGTGCGCGCCGCGTCGCCGTCACCGGCCTCGTCGTCGGGGTGCTCGGCGGCCTCGGTGGGACGTCGGCGTACACGTTCGCGACGATGGCGAGCGGCCACAACGGCTCGATGCCGACTGCTGGCCCTGCCCTTGCCGGAGCACGCGGCGGCATGGGGTCGATGGGCTCGGCTCCCGGCGGCGCCCAGGGTGCGCCTGGTGGTTCGACGGGTTCTGCTGGCCCGGCTGGTTCTGGGACGACCGGCTCGTCGGGTGCGGCGGGTCAGGCTCCGTCGGGCACCAAGCCGTCGGGTACGGCTCCTTCGGGTGCAGCTCCGTCGAGTGGCAGCTCGGGCTCAGCTTCCGGCGCGGCGTCGAGTGGCGGTTCGGCGGCCTCGTCCGGCTCGTCGAGCGAGGCCGGGGCATCGGGTTCGACGACGGGTACGCAGCGTTCCGTGGGTTCCGCCGGCGCGCAGGGCGGTTCGACGTCCAACGCGGCGTTGGTGAAGTTGCTCGACGCGACGAACTCGAAGTGGTCCGCGGCCGTCATCGGCGATCAGAGTGCAGCCGGGTACATCCTGAGCAGCGACACGGCCGTCATGTCGATCGGCGGCTGGAGCGGCAGTGACGACAACGTCACGCTCGCGCAGTTCCAGCAGTACGTGAAGAACGGCGACATCACGTACTTCATCGCCGGCGGTGGCATGGGCGGCGGCCCGGGTGGCAACTCCGGCTCGGGCGCGCAGATCACCGCCTGGGTCAAGGCGCACTACAAGGCCACGACGGTCGGTGGCGTCACCGTCTACGACCTGACGAAGGCGACGAGCTGACGCCGGCCCGGCGGCTGCGCGATCCCGAAGCCGCCGGGTGACCGTCTCTCGAATGTGAGCGTCGTCCTGGTCGAACATGAGCGACATGAAGCTCGTTTTCGGCCAGGGCGCTCACATTCGTGGTGCCGAGCTGGGCAAGGCCAGCTCCTGGCCTTGGCCCGGGACGCGGTGGCGCCCTGCCCGCTCGGCCCGCCGTCCTTGTCATACTGACCGGCGTGAGTTCTGCTGCCGCACCGACCGCTTCCTCGTCCACGCCGTCGCGGTTGCGTCCGGCACAGACACTGCTCGTCGGGACGATGCTGTTCGGGTTGTTCTTCGGCGCCGGCAACCTCATCTTCCCCGTGCAGATGGGTCGCGAAGCCGGCTCGCACACCACGCTCGCGACGATCGGGTTCCTCATCACCGCGACGGGCCTGCCCGTCCTCGGCGTCACCGCCTCCGCCCTGTCGGGCACGCGCAACGTCCGCGAACTCGCGGCGCGCGTCGACCCACGCTTCGCCGTCGTCTTCACGTGCCTGCTGTACCTGACGATCGGGCCGGCATTCGCGATCCCGCGCACCGCGTCCGTCTCGTACGAGATCGGCCTCGCCGAATCGGTGCCCGCCGGCGCACAGACATGGGCGCTGCTCGCATTCACCGCGATCTTCTTCGCCCTCACCGCGGCCGCGGCGCTGCGTCCCGGCAAGCTGATCGACTGGGTCGGGCGTTACCTCACCCCCGGATTCCTCGTGCTGCTCGGCGCGCTCATCGTCGCCGCCTTCGTGAAACCGATGACGCACGACGTCACCGCCGCCCCCAAGGGCCCGTACGCGGACGGCCCCGTCACCCGCGGCTTCCTCGACGGCTACAACACGATGGACGCCCTCGCCTCCCTCGCGTTCAGCATCGTCATCATCGACGCGGTACGCCGCCTCGGCATCACGAGCCCGCGACGCATCGCCGTCGAGACCGCGAAGAGCGGCATCGTCAGCGTCCTCGGAATGGCGGCCATCTACGCCTCGCTCGCATGGATGGGTGCGACGTCGATCGGCGTCATCACCGCCGACAACGGCGGCACCGCGCTGGCCGGCATCTCCCGACACTTCTTCGGCTCGTTCGGGCAGGTGCTCATCGCCGCGATCGTGCTCGTCGCGTGCCTCAAGACCTCGATCGGCCTCGTCACGGCCTGCGCGGAGATGTTTGCCGAGATGTTCCCCCGCCTCGGGTACCGCGCGTGGGCACTGACGTTCACGGGCGCCTCGTTCGCAGTGTCGAACATCGGCCTCAGCGCAATCATCTCCTGGTCGACGCCGCTGCTCATGTTCCTCTACCCGCTCGCGATCGCGCTCATCCTGCTCGGCCTCGCGTCGCCGTGGCTGAAGGGCCGACGCAGCATCCTCGTCGGTGTCGTCGCGTGCGTCGGCGTCGCGGCGCTCTTCGACCTGCTCGCCGCGCTGCCGTCAGCACCGGCGGGCCGCGACGCTCTCGTCGACGGCGCGCGCACCGTCCTGCCATGGTTCGAGAACGGCTTCGGCTGGGTCGTCCCCGGCCTGCTCGGACTCGTCGGTGGCGCGATCGTCAGCCGGGTGCGGCACGAGGGCTGACGCTGACGCCATACGACGCATGACATGCGACGTCAACCGCCGCGCCGCCGGCTCGGGGCGCACCGCCGTCAGCGTCGATGTTTCACGTGAAACGCCGTCAGCCGACCGTGATGATCCGAAGGCCGACCGCCAGCACGATCGCGTTGTAGAAGAAGCTCAGCGCCGAGTGCACGAGGACGTGCGCGTCGAAGTGACGTTGACGGCCGACGTCGCGAAGACGTACAGCAGGATCAGCTCGCCGAGCAGCATGGTGGCGTGGATGGCTATTCCCGCCCAGATCTTCGCCGTCGTCACCCGCCCAGAGTGGGTGGCGCGCGCCACCGCGCGTACACGAACGTCACTCACCCCTTCCGATGGGTGCTGCCGGGGGATGCTCATCCGTGGAAGGGTGGACGCATGACTCTTGCTCCCGCCCTGCGCCACCACGTCGCCGACCTGCTCGCCGCCGTCAGCCCCGACGCGCCGACCCTGTGCGAGGGATGGACCGCGCGCGACCTCGCCGCCCACCTCGTCATCCGTGATCGCCGCCCGGACGCGATGCCCGGTATCTTCATCCCCGCCTTCGCCGGTCACACCGAGAAGGTGCAGGACGCGCGCTCGAAGAAGCCCTACGCAACCCTCGTCGACGAGGTGCGCAGCGGGCCGGGCAAATTGAGTCCGATGCAGGTGCCGGCCATCAATGAGCGCGTCAACCTCGTCGAGTACGCGACGCACGCCGAAGATGTCCGGCGCGCACAGCCCACCGACGTGCAGGCGACGATGCCGCCGCTGCCCGAGGGCACCGAGGACGCCGTGTGGTCATCGCTGACCACGATGGGCAAGCTGCTCGTGCGCTCCTCGCCCGTCGGCGTGACGCTGCGCGCCCCGCAGCGCGGCGACGTCGAACTGAAGAAACCGACCGACGCGGGCGCCGTGGTGCTCGCCGGCTCGCCCGTCGACCTCATGATGCACCTCAGCGGTCGCTGCGAGCGCTCGGGCGTCAGCGTCGAAGGCCCTGATGCGGCCGTCGCGGCGTTCTCGAAGACCAAGCTCGGGATGTGACGTGCGGCGCGGGCGACGTCGCAGCCGCCCGCGCGCCGCTCAGTCCGCCGTCACGGTACGCAGGTAGCGGCCGAAGTGCGGCACGGTGAAGGCGATCCGTCCGCGTTCGCCGGAGTACACGAGCCCCTTCTTCATGAGTGAATCCCTCGCGGGAGAGAGTGATTGGGGCTTACGTCCGAGCACCTCGGCGACGAGAGACGTCGGCACCGATTCGATGTCGTCGAGCCCCGGCGTCTCCCCCGACTCGTCGGCGGCTGCGGCGTCGGCGACACGCTGCGCGGCGTCCGCCATCGCTCGCAGGTACTCGCGCTCACCGGGCGTCGCGCGCTCGTAGCGTGAGCCGAAGAACCCGACACCGAGCTCGGCCTCGGCCTCGGGGACGGCAACCGCCACGTCCTCCGCGGTGATCGGCGAGCCGGGCGCGAGATCCCACACCGTCGCGCCGTACGCCTGGATGAAGTAGGGGTAACCGCCCGTCGCGGCGTACATCGCCTCGAGGGCGTCGTCGGTGAACTCGGCGTCCTCGTCCTGCGCGGGGCCTTGCAGCGCCTTGAACGCGGCATCCCTAGGCAGACGATCGATGCGCGCGTATCGGAACAGCCGCTCCGAATACGACTTCTGCGCCGACAGCACCGCCGGAAGATGCGGCAGGCCGGCACCGACGACGATGACGGGCAGCGAACTCTGCGACATCTCGTGGCACGCCGCGCACAGCGCCGACACGTCCTCGGGGTCGAGATCCTGCATCTCGTCGATGAAGATGGCGACGCCCTTGCCGACGTCCGCCGCGAGGCCGCCGACGTCCGTCAGCAACTCGACGAGGTCGATCTCGATGTCACCCGAATCCGCACGGCCTGGAACGGCGGGGGCGTCGATGCCCGGGTTCCAGCGATCACGCAGCTTGGCCTTGGGGTCGACGTCGCGCTGCGCGAAGCTCTTGATGACGCCGAGGACGTGGTCGACGTCGTCGTCCTGCGGGTGGCCAAGTTCGCGCACGGCCGTGTGCAGCGCTGACGCCAGAGGTCGGCGCAGGCGCTGATCGGGGCGTGCTTCGAACTTGCCGGTGCCCCAGTGCGCGCGCACTGCGCCCGACCGGAGGGTGTTGAGCAGCACCGTCTTGCCGACGCCGCGCAGGCCGATGAGGACGATCGAACGTTCGGGTCGGCCCTTCGCGATGCGGGCGACGACGACGTCGAACGTGCTGATCTGTTCGTCGCGCCCGGCGAGCTCGGGCGGACGCTGGCCGGCACCGGGCGCGTACGGATTGCGGATCGGATCCATGCGCCCACGGTATTGGGCTTTCTACCGTTCACGGCAGATGGACACGCCGCGGCACAGTCCCCCAACGTTTCACCAGGTTCTGCCGAGCGACATGCGATTCATGTCACAAGGTTGAGACCGCAGAGGCGCACCATCGTCCGGCAGTGTCGAAGTCATCCGGGACACAGAGGTCCGGCGCCCCACCCCTTGACGAACCTGGGGGAGAATCATGCAAGACATAGGCGGGACCAGCAACGAAAAAAACTCATCAAGTCCGGCCTGAGCCTGGCCGAGGAGATCATCAAGCTCATTGCCTTCCTCGGCGGCTGAGCGTCCACCTCACGCACGAGTGCCCGCCTCCTTCGTGAAGACGGGCACTCCGTGTCGTTCGGGCGGCCAGGGGGCCTCAGCGCAGCTGCGTCACCGCGAACTGCATCGGCGGCGAGGCGATGGCCTCCTGGGCGTCGACGAGCAGGATCTCGCGCGAACCGGCGTCGTGAGTGCGCTCCATCACCGCGAAGATCGACGACGCCGTCGCGGCGAGCGCCTCGGCGGGGCTCGACGTCATGAGGCGCGCCACGAAGATCGCGGCTGTCGCGTCACCCGAACCGGCGACGTACATGGGTAGCAGCGGGGTCGTGACGATCCACGCCCCCTCGTCACTGACGACGGCCATCTGCACCGAGTCGGCGGGCGTCTCGTCCGTCTGCACCGAGGTGACGAGCACGACCTTCGGGCCGCGAGCGCGCAGGGCGTCGGCGGCGTCGAGCAGGTCGGTCACCGTCGAGACGGTGCGCCCGACGAGGAACTCCAACTCGAACTGGTTGGGCGTCAGCACGTCCGCGGCGGGCACGACGACGTCCCGCATGAATTCCGGAATGCCCTCGCGCACGTAAAAACCGCGGCCGACGTCGCCCATGACGGGGTCGGCGCAGTACAGCGCGTCGGGGTTGGCGGCCTTGACGCGCGCGACGGCGTCGACGATGACCTCCCCCATCGTCGGGGCGCCCTGGTAGCCGGACAGGACGGCGTCACAGCGCGGCAGCACGCCGCGCTCCTCGATGCCGGTGATGACGTCGCGCACCGTCTCCGGATCGAAGACCGGCCCGCGCCACTCGCCGTAGCCCGTGTGGTTGGAGAAGTGCACGGTGAACACGGGCCACACCTCGTGCCCGAGGCGCTGCAGCGGAAACACGGCCGACGAGTTACCGGCGTGGCCATAGGCCACCGACGACTGGATGGAGAGGATGTTCACCCCGACAGAGTAGCGACGCCGCCGTCAGCACCGAGTCGCCGCACCGTGCTGGCCGCGGGACGAAAGTGGACGAAAATCGCAGATGTGGGACTCCTTCTCACCTCATCGTGACGCAGGAAGGTGCACCGCGAAGCTGGGTGCGCTTGGACGACCTGCAGAGCATGCACATTGTGACCATCCGCCCTGGTGTCTTAGCTTTCGAGGACGATGAAATGGTTCACGATTGCCGTGCAGCCGCGGGACGTCGTCAGTCACCCACAGCCGGGCGGCCCGTCCGCGACGCTCCTCCTTGGCCCGCGAGCCTCGATGCGTGCGGCGCTGAGGCTTCAGGAAAGCTTGCGAGGCCGCGTCGACGTGCATTGACATCAGCGGTCTGCTAGAGCCGATCCACGCTCAGGTGGTGCAGAAACGGTGCGTTGAGCCACCTGCTCGCCTCGGTGGTGCAGAATCCTTCGTTTCAGCCACCGCCCCTCCGTGGGTGCTGAGATCGCCAAGTCCGATGTGCGCCACGCGATGAAGAATGCACACATGTCGCGCATCGGCTTCTTGCACACGTCGCCAGTCCACGTTCTGACTTTCGACAACCTTCTGAGCGAGGTCGCCCCCGAAGCGCACCCCGTGCACGTGGTCGACGAGTCCCTTCTCACTGATGCCCGCGCGAATGGTCCACAGTCGGTCGCTGACCGCGTCGAGGCTCAGCTGCGCAGCCTGAAAGATCGGGGCGTAGAGCTGATCTGTTGCACGTGCTCAACCCTTGGGAGCGTTGCTGAGCAGAGCGAACCGGGAGTGCCGGTCTTCAGAGTGGACCGGCCCATGGCTGCCCGCGCCTTACAGGCCGGGCGCAGAATCGCCGTCATCGCAGCCCTTGACTCCACTCTCGCGCCCACGCTGGCGCTGCTTGAAGAAGAAGCCAGCGCGGCAGATCACGAAGTTGAGACCACGCCGATCGTGGCGAAGGGCGCCTGGGACATGTTCGAAGCCGGGGACCAGGTGGGATACGTCGAATGCGTCGCACGAACCGCCCGGGCCGCGGCGCCGACCGCAGATGTCGTCATCTTGGCTCAAGCCAGCATGGCCCCGGCGGAAGCGTTGCTCACCGACCTGCCCACCCCTGTCTTCAGCTCACCACGCCCCGCAGTGGAGTACCTCGCTGCCCGGCAGTAGCTCGTACCTGGGAGCGCCAGCGTCGGATTTGTGAGCCGGATGGTCGTGCTCCCCCGCGAGCTGGGTGACGACGCTCTGGCAATCGCGGCCCTCTTCGATGAGGCGGATGACACCCCCCAGCTGACCGACCTGCTCGGCCCCGAGCACACCGACGCTCTGGTGCACCACCAGTACGCCTCGGCGCACCGCATCGCCGATGAGGTGCCCGACGACGCCGCCGTTCTGCCCACCCACGGATTCGGCAGCTTCTGCTCGGCGACCCAGTCGGTCGCCGACTCCTCGACCATCGGGGCGGAGAAGCGCACCAACCCCGCTTTGATGGAGGACGAGCAGACCTGGGTCGAGCAGATTCTCGCCGGGCTCGAGGCATGGCCCGCCTACTACGCCCACATGGGCCCGGCCAACCTCGATGCGCCCGCCACGGCCCCCGACCTCAGCGAGCCCGCCACGGCTGACGCCGATGCCATCCGCGCCGCACTCGAGGCCGGCGAATGGGTCGTCGACCTGCGCAACCGGCAGGCGTACGCGAAGGGTCACGTCAAGCAGGCCCTGAACTTCGGCATCGACGGCCAGTTCGCCACCTACCTCGGGTGGCTCATCCCGTGGGGCACGCCACTGACCCTCCTGGGCGACAGCCGCGAGCAGGTCGCTGAGGCGCAGCGTGAGCTCGTGCGCATCGGCATCGAACGCCCCCAGGCCGCCGCCACCGGCACACCGCAGGACTGGACGAGTGGTGAACTCGCTTCGTTCGAGCGCGCCACGTTCGCCGACCTCGCGCAGGTGCGTCACCACCGTGACGTCGTCGTCCTCGACGTGCGACGCGACAGCGAGTACGCGAGCGGCCACATCGACGGTGCGATCAACGTGCCGCTGCACGAGATCATCACCCGCGTCGGCGAGGTGCCCGCCGGCGAGGTGTGGGTGCACTGCGCCGGTGGGTACCGCGCCTCGATCGCGGCGTCCGTGCTCGACGCCGCCGGGCGTCACGTCGTCGCCGTCGACGACGCGTTCGACAACGCCCGCGAGACGTCGCTGGCCATCGTCGACGGCAGCGAGGCCTGAGCGTCATGCTCATCGCCGTCGTCGCCGGAATCGCCGTCGGCCTGCTCGTCGCCGGGCTCGGCGGCGGGGGCGCCATCCTCACGGTGCCCGTCCTCGTCTACGCGCTCCACAGGAGCCCGCACGAGGCGACGGCGAGTTCGCTCGTCATCGTCGGCGTCAGCTCCCTCGTCGGCCTGTGGAGCCACCACCGCGCCGGCACCGTGCAGTGGGGCCAGGGCGCGCTCTTCGGACTCGTCGGCATCGGCGGCGCCTATCTCGGCACCCGGGCCTCGCGCGGCGTCGACGGCAATCTGCTGCTCACTCTGTTCGCGGCGCTGCTCGTCGTCGTCGCCACGGTGATGATCATGCGGGCACAACGCGAACGCGACAACACCGCCTGCGTGCCGAGACCGTTGCGCGACGAGAACGGAGGGCACACCTTCGCCCTGGTCAAGGTGGCCCTGGCCGGTACCGGCGTCGGCCTGCTCACCGGCTTCTTCGGCGTCGGCGGCGGGTTCGCCATCGTTCCCGCCCTCACCTTGGCCCTCGGGTACTGCATGCCGTACGCGGTGGGCACGTCCCTGCTCGTCGTCGTCATCAACAGCGCCACCTCGTTGCTGTTCCACTCTGCTGGCGGCGCGGATCTAGAATGGGATGTCGTGGTGCCGTTCGCCGCCACCGCCGTCATCGGAGCCGCGCTCGGCGGCCGGCTCGCCCAGCGCATCCCGAAGAGGATGCTGCAGCTCGGGTTTGCCGTCTTCTTGATGTGCGTCGCCGCGTACACCGCGTGGCGCGCCCTGCCCCAACTCCTGTGACCCTCGCGTCCGATCGCCGATCCCCCGGCGACCGCTGGTCGCAGCCGCCGATCCACCACTCAAGGAGATTTCTCATGGCCCTGGCAAACCGCCTCACCCCCGCCGAGCTCGCTGACGCCGTCGCGGCCGGCGAGACACTGCTGCTCGACGTGCGCACCCCCGCCGAGTACGGCACGGCGCGCATCCCCGGTTCGATCAACGTGCCGGTCGATCTGATCGAGAAGAACGCCGCCGCGATCGGCGCGGGCATCAACCGCGACGCCGTCCTCATCTGTCGCATGGGCCCACGCGCCGAACGCGCCGAACAGGCCCTGGCCAAGGTCGGGGTGCCGCACACGAGCGTCCTCGTCGGCGGTTTCGAGGCCTGGCGCGACGCCGGTCATGACGTCGAGTTCGGCCAGGCCCGCTGGGATCTGGAGCGTCAGGTGCGCCTAGTCGCCGGTTCGCTCGTGGCCACGGGCGTACTCGCCAGCACCGTCGTACCGAAGGCGAAGTGGCTGTCCGGTGCTGTGGGCGGCGGCCTGATGTTCGCCGCGCTGTCGAACACCTGCGCCATGGGCACCATGCTCTCGAAACTGCCTTACAACCGCAGCACGGGCACTCCGAGCGTCTCCGGTGTTCGCAAACAACTCTCATGAGACGCGCCACGCACCGCGTCGCAACTACCCCGAAGGGGCATCCACGAAGGGGCCCTACCCCCGGATCTTGGACACGGGGTGTGATTACGCAGCAGGTCGCAGCGTAGCGGTGTAGCCGGTCTCGAAGGCGTCCGGCGAGGTGTAGCGACACCACGAGTGGCGTCGCTTGGTGTTGTAGCGGACGAGCCATCTGAAGACCTGCCGACGGCAGGTCAGCTCGTCACTCCAGCAGGCGGCGTCTTGGAGGACCCCGCGCTTCATGGTGGCGTTGAACGACTCTGCGAGGGCGTTGTCCGCGCTGGTGCCGACGGCGCCCATGGACTGGGTGACGCCGAGCTTGCGGCAGAGCTTGGCGTAGGCCTTCGAGCAGTAGACCGAGCCGTGGTCGCTGTGGAACACAGCGCCCTTGAGGCTGCCGCGGGTTGCGGCGGCTGCCTTGAGCGCGTCCTCGACGAGCTCGGTGCGCATGTGGTCGGCGACCGCCCATCCGACGAGCCTGCGGGAGTAGCAGTCGATCACGGTCGCCAGGTACAGGTTCGTCCCGTCGGCGATCGGCAGGTAGGTGATGTCGCCGACTTAGCGCTCGTTGGGGCGCTCGGCGGTGAAGTCGCGTTTGAGCAGGTCGGGGTACTTCTGCCCCGACGGCTCGGGAATCGTGGTGCGGACCTTGCGGCGCTTCATGTAGCCGCGGATGCCCTCAAAGCGCATCACCCTCGCGACACGCTTGTGGTTGACCCGCTCACCGGCAGCCGCGCTGTCACCGAGTTGAGCGTTGAGCTCGGCGGTGATCCGTGGCGCGCCCTGAGTGTTGTCGGCGGAATGGACGGTCCGGATCCGCTCAGCCAGCGCTGCGTCGTCAGCGGCTCTGGCCTCTCGTGCCGGGGCCGCGTTGAGCCAGGCGTAGTAGGAAGAGCGCTCGATCTCGACGAGCTCGCACAGTCGCTTCACCTCGAAGGTGGCGGAGTTATCGGCGACGAACTGGAAGCGACTCACCAGCGCGTCTCCCCGGCGAAATACTTGGCCGCCCGCTGCAGGATCTCCCGCTCGGTCGTGAGCTTGGTCGTCTCTGCTCGCAACGCCGCGTTCTCAGCTTCGAGCCGGGCGACCCGCTGCTCAAGCGGCTCGACTCTCACGGGCGAAGACGGTGTCGTTCTGGGCTTCAACGGGCTGGAGGTCAACGTCCCGTCAGCGGCGGTCTTCTTGCCGGTCCCGTAGACCTCGAGCCAGTGCCGAAGCGTGCCGCGGACGATGCCGAGGTCATCGGCGATGCCGCGGACCGTGGCGCCCGGGGTGGTCTCGTACAAGTCGACGGCCTGACGACGGAACTCTTCGGAGTAGTTCTTCCTGGCCATAGTTCTTCGATCATCTCGCTTCCCCAGCAGATGCTGGATTCAGCGTGTCCAAGAACCGGGGTCAGGCCCCCTTGCCCAGGTCCTGACGTCCATGCCCGGCGTGGGTGTCAGGACCGGTGCGCGCATCCTGCTCGAAGTCGGCGACGCCTCCTCTTTCGCCACGCCAGGGCACTTGGCGGCCTACGCCGGGCTCGCGCCCGTCATGCGCCGCTCGGGCACCTCCATCCGCGGTGAGCATCCCAGTAGGTCGGGCAACAAGAACCTCAAACGAGCGTTCTTCCTCGCCGCGTTCGCAGCGCTCAAAGACCCCGCCTCACGCGCGTACAACGACCGCAAACGAGCCGAGGGTAAACGCCACAACGCCGCCCTGATCTGCCTCGCACGCCGCCGCTGCGACGTCTTGTACGCCATGCTGCGCGACGGCACGACCTACCAATCAGGCCGCCCCGTCACACCGATCGCCGCTTGACGAAGACCATAGGGACACCCCCCAGAAGCGAGTAGTGATCCTGGAAAGCGTTGCTCAGGTGGGGTATGACACCCAAGCCGTCGTCCCCGGCCTACAACTCCACCTCGACAGCGTCGAGGTGATGATCGGCGCCCTCGAGGAGATAGCAGCCGTCCTCGAGATCCCCGCGGAAATGGGCGGGGCGTCATTAAATGACGTGAGGGGCCTGTCGCATTGAAGAAAAAATTCCAAAGGAGGAATGGGTGCGACGTGAACTTCAAGCACCCCTCACAGTGTGCGGAAAGCACCGGTTTGTTCGATATCCTGGCCGTTGATGGTGACTGTACCACGGCCATTCACGCTCACCTGGTTGAGGAGGGATGTGGTGCAGTTACTTACCCAGCTCAGCGGGGGCACGGTGATGGTTCCATTCACCGGTGCGGGAATCGCGACCTGAAGCTTGGCAAAGTAGCGATAGTACGTGACGCCGTTGTAGGAGTAGGTTTGGGAGTCTTGCTGCACCGGGGACCAGTTTCCTGTCGTTGTGGTGAAACGTAAACCTGAAAGGTTGACGAGAACTGAGGCGTAGACGGCCGTGACAGATGATGCCGGCGAGACGTTCACGATCTGGTAATAGCTCGTGCTGTCATTCTTGCTGTCGACGGTGAGGCGACCGCCTGATGAGCAGCCTGAGCTGGAACGCGTGATGTAGAACGCGCGACGGATGCCGGGGCTGACTTGGGATGCGGCAACGGCGGGCGCGGCCGCGCCAACAGTGATGGCTGGGATGCTCCAGGCGATACCTGCGGCCACTTTGCGGCGAGAGGGCTGATTCATGGTGGCTCCTGTGGTTCCTCGAGGGGGTGCTGGTTCTGATACTAGCTCGCCACGCCATAGCCGGGCATCTATGTGTGCCTGTGAAGACGGTACGTCAACCGTTGGAGGCGGCGACGGAACGGGACCGGCTGGGAAGCGATCCGAGGTGGCCGCGCATGTATCCGGGCTCTTCACAATTCGGGGTGTAGGTGTGGTCTGAATCCGCCGGCTTCGAGGAGTGCGCGGGCGATGTAGTTGGTGAGGTTGCGGAAGCCGAGGGCCAGGCCACGCAGGTGCTCGAGGCGACCGTTCACGGCTTCGGTAGGTCCGTTGCTCGTGCGCGGCCGGTCGAAGTAGGCCAGGACGTCGCAGGCGCGTCTGGTCAGGGTGCGGCCGAGTTTGCGGACCTCGACGAGCGCCGCGGGAACGCCGCTGCTGATCGCAGCGATCACCTCCTGCATCATCGCCTTCGCTTTCTTCTTGTCGGGCTCCCGGTAGGCCGCGACGATGCGCTGGTAGATGCCCCAGGTCGCCTCGACCTCGACGTGCTCCTCGCTCGCGAACACTGCGTCCAGGCGTGC
>NZ_JANJER010000025.1:0-23974 GCF_044878485.1 Dermacoccus sp. BD5
GGGGCCGACGGTGGCTCGCGCCATCGAAGCGCACGCCGCGCGGGCTCATCTCCGCGTGCGCGGGGCCGACGGTGGCTCGCGCCATCGAAGCGCACGCCGCGCGGGCTCATCTCCGCGTGCGCGGGGCCGACGGTGGCTCGCGCCATCGAAGCGCACGCCGCGCGGGCTCATCTCCGCGTGCGCGGGGCTGACGCTCGGTCTGCTCAGATACCTCGTCGGACATGGGGCTCATCTCCGCGTGCGCGGGGCTGACTAGTGGTCGAGGTCTCCGACGCGAACGTGATCGGGCTCATCTCCGCGTGCGCGGGGCTGACCCTTGCGGGGTGTTGTGTTTCCGCGCTTGTCAGTTGGTGGGGGAAGCGTTTGCCTTCACTTTCGCTTCCCCGTGGGGGGAGATGACCGGACGCGATTACTCGGCCGGGGTGGCCCACCTCGCGGTGGGTCTTCCCGCTTCGCAGAACGCAGCGCGACAGATGTCTCGTTGCGCACTCCACGGGCGTTTTGCGACTCCTCCATGCCGGGGGCGTCGTGGGATGCGAGAGCGGCGCGAAGGACGTTCTTCGCCGCGTTGACGTCACGGTCAAGCACTGTGGCGCAGTTCTCGCAGTGGTACACGCGTTCCGACCGGGGCAGATTGGCTTTCTCAGCCCCGCACGTCGAACACGTCTTGCTCGTGGGAACGAAGCGCCCTGAGGGCAGGAGCTGCGATCGGTACCACGAAGTCTTGTAGGTGAGTTGTCGCCGCATCTCGGCGAAGCTCGCGTCGAGGATGGAACGGTTGAGGCCCGCTTTCGCGGCGACGTTGCGGCCAGGCTTGTCGATGGTGCCTCGTGCGCTGCGTGTCATGCCGGCGACGTTGAGGTCTTCGACGGCGACGACGGCGTGCGAGGTCGCGAGCTGCTTGGTGATGGCGTGCAGGGTGCTCGCGCGGTGCTGGGCGACGGCGGCGTGCTCTCGCGCAAGACGGGCTCGAGCCTTGATGCGGCCCGTCGTGGGTGTGACGTGCTGGCCACGCGCCGCCAACGAGTCACCGGGCACGACGGCGGCGAACAGCGCCGAAGCCGCGAGGATGCCGCCGGACGCCCACGCCATCGGAATCGGGCCGACCCTGTCGACGAGGCGACGCGTCGGCAGCGACGGCAGATACATCGCGCCGACGTGCAGGCTGATGATGAGCCCGACTTACGCGAGGTCGTGATGGTGCGCCTTCAGGTGGATCGAGCCCGCCGACGAGCACGCAAGCCTGCCGCGTGGCCCGCGACGCGCAGCGTCGGCCCGGCCTTGCACTGACCAGCGGGCGCCCCGACGCGTCACGCCTCACCCCGGAGTGCAGAGACGAGCGCGGGCAGCGCGGCGGCGGCGGGCGCACGCCAGACGAGCGTCGCGTCGTCGCTCAGTTCGGTCTCGGCGGGGTTGATCTCGACGACGGGCACGCCCCGCGTCAGCGGCCGGTACGGCAGCCCGGCCGCGGGCTGCACGACCCCAGACGTGCCGACGCTGAGGACGAGATCGGCGTGCTCGAGCGCGGCCTCGGCGTGCGCGAACGGCTCGTGCGGCAGTTCTTCGCCGAACCACACCACGCCGGGGCGCACCGCTGCGCCACACACCGGGCAACGCGGCGGGGCCAACCGCTCGACGGGGTCGGACGTCAGCGCGAGTGCGGCGTCGTCGGCTTCGTCGAAGGGGGTGTCGCACTCAGAGCAGCGCAACGCGAAGATGCTGCCGTGCAGGTGCGCGAGGACGCTGCTGCCCGCGCGTTCGTGGAGGTCGTCGATGTTCTGCGTGACGATCCACAGGTTCGCCCGCTCGGCGTCGGCCCAGTCGGCGAGTGCGCGATGGCCGACGTGGGGCTGGACATCGCGAATGAGCTTGGCCCGCCAGCGATACCAGGCCCAGACGAAGTCGGGGTCGCGCTCCCACGCGTCGATCGTCGCGAGCTCCTCCGGGTCGTGGCGCTCCCACAGGCCCGTCTGCGCGTCGCGGAACGTGGGGATGCCGCTCTCCACGCTCATCCCCGCGCCCGTGAGGACGACGACGTCACGCGCGTCGCGCGCCAGGTCGAGGACGGTGTCGAGGGGTTCCGAAGCTGGCGTGGGCATGCATCAGCGTAGGCGCCACCCCACCTGCAAGGTCGCTCGCGCCGCCGAGACGCCCCGACCGAACGTGCCCCGGACCAGACGATCACATAGGTTAGGTAGACCTCATTCATCGCGACGACGCGGAGGCTCTCATGCCCCTCAGGACGATCGAACGCGGGATGCATGCCGCGTACTCGGCGGCCGCCTCGCTCACCATGGCCCTGCCACCGGAGCGCGAGACCTGGCCGACTACACCCGCCGAGGTGCGCGCCGTCGAAGCGCTGTGCCCGGCCTTCACCCGCGTCACCCTGCACGCAGAGATGTTCCGCACGCTCGAACTCACCGGCCCCGACGAGTACTTCGGCCTCTTCATGCCGCCTTCCGGCGCACCCGTCGTCACCCCGCCTGATGACGAACGCGACCCCCGCAGCGCCGTCGCCGCCATGGACGATGCCGTGCGCCCGCAGCTGCGCTGGTACACGATCCGGATGCTGCGCCCCGAGCACGCCGAGATCGACGTCGACATCGTGGACGTCGGCCACGACGGGCCTGGCGCGCGCTGGCTGCGCGACGTCAGGGTCGGTGACGTGGTCGGGGTGCGCGTCCAGTCTGCGCTCTACAGCGCCGCGCCCGCGGGCGGGCATCACGTGCTCGTCGCCGACGAGACGGGCCTGCCGGGCCTGCTCGCCATCGTCGACGCAGCCCGCGAACGGGCGACGAAAGAGGGTGAATTCGCGCAGGACGCGCAACCCCGCCTCACCTGCGTCGTCGAGGTCCCTGATGCGACATACCTGCACCCGGAGGTCGCCGACGCCGGCATCACCGTCGTGCAGCGCGGCACGAATGCGTCCGGTTCGGCGGCCGTCGCGGCACTCGTAGACCTCGACGTCGACGACGCCGACTACGCGTGGGTGTGTGCGGAGGGCAGCGCGGTGGCCGCGATCAAGCGTCACCTGACGAAAGAGCGCGGCCTGTCGCGGCGCGCCATCACGGCGAGTGGCTTCTGGTCGGTGGGCCGTCCGCGTCCGTGAGGACCGCCCCCGACCGCCCGCCGACTCCTCGACGACGTACGCCGAACTCATGAAGTCGAACTCCGACCTCGCCTGAGCCCCTTCTCCGACACCGTACGTCTGTCACCGCTGAGCCCCGCCCTATTGAGCGATGCTCAACAAGAGTGATAGACAGGGTGAGGCGCGTCACGGCGCCACGTCCCCGAGCAAGGAGCCACGGTGCAACGGACACTACGAGACGAGGACAAGGCCCTGCAGCGCGAGCTGCGCGCTTTTGCCGAGAGCTTCCCCGACCACATCAAGACCGGATACATCGCTGACGGCGAGGTGGTGCCCGAGTTGCTGCGCGAAGGTCAGCGCATCCTCGACGACGCCGACCTGGCCGCACCCCACTGGCCGACCGAATGGGGTGGGCGCGGCTGGGACGAACTGCAGCTGCACATCTACCGTTCCGAACTGCAGCGTGCCGGCGTGCCGATGCCGCTCGCGTTCAACACGAGCATGGTCGGCCCCGTCATCGCCGCGTTCGGCTCGCAGGAACTCAAGGAGCGTTTCCTGCCGAAGACGAAGAGCTGCGAGATCTGGTGGTCGCAGGGCTTCTCCGAGCCGGACGCCGGCTCCGACCTCGCGTCCCTGCGCACGACAGCGGTGCGCGAGGGCGACGAGTACGTCGTCAACGGACAGAAGACGTGGACGACGCTCGGGCAGTTCGGTGACTGGATCTTCACCCTCGTGCGCACCGACCCGAGCGCCGACAAGCCGCAGAAGGGCATCTCCTTCCTGCTCATCGACATGTCCTCCCCCGGCCTCACGGTGCGCCCGATCAAGCTGATCGACGGCCGTCACGAGGTCAACGAGGTGTTCTTCGACGACGTCCGCGTGCCCGCCGACCAGCTCGTCGGCGAGGAGAACCGCGGCTGGGACTACGCGAAGTTCCTGCTCGGCAACGAGCGCACGAGCGCCGCGCCCGTCGGCTCGATCAAGGCGGCGCTCGCCGCGGCGAAGGAGCACGCGAAGGCGACACGCAGCCCGCACGGCACCGCGCTCGACGAGCCGCTGCTCGCCGCGCGCTTCGCCCAGCTCGAGGCCGAGGTCATGGCGCTCGAACTGACGGTGCTGCGCGTCGCGGGTGACTCGCGTGACGGGCGCCCCGACCCGGCGTCGTCGATCCTCAAGCTGCGTGGCAGCCAGCTGCAGCAGGACGTCTACGAACTCATGGTCGACGTGGCCGGCGTCGACGCCCTCACCTGGTACACGGGTGAGTGGAGCAGCGAGACGCTGCCGCGGTATCTCAACTACCGCAAGGCGTCGATCTACAGCGGTTCCAACGAGGTTCAGCGCAACATCATCTCCGGCGGCATCCTTGGACTGAAGGGCTGAATCATGGACTTCACACCCACCGAAGAACAGCGCGCGTTGCAGAGCGCGGTGCGCGACCTCGCCTCGAGCCTCACGCCGAAGGACACCGGATCCGGCGCCCCCGCCGGCCCGCAGCCGTTCGACGCGGACGCCTGGGGCAAGCTCGCCGAGATGGGCCTGCTCGGGCTCGCATTCGCCGAGGACAAGGGTGGTTTCGGCGCGTCGGCCATCGAGGTGACGCTCGCCGCCGTCGAGCTCGGCGCGGCTCGCGTCACGCTCCCCTACGCGGATGCGATGGCGGCTGCGGCGGCCCTCGACGCGGCGAACTCGCCGCTGCTCGCCGACGTCATCAGCGGCGAGAAGCTCGTGCTCACCGCGTTCGGCGAGTCGGGTGCGACGTGGTCACCGGCCGCGAGCGCCCGCACCGCGTCGGGTAGCGAGCTGGCGGGTGAGGCTCGCGGCAACACCGACCTGTCGGCGGCGGACGCCATCGTCACGACCGCCGGCACGGGCGACGACGTCGAGGTCTACCTCGTCGAATCCCCCACCGTCGACGGCCCGAAGGTGACGCTCGACGGCGCTCCCGCGACGCGACTCGGCGGCCGCGAGGTGCTCGACGCCGCGCTCGCACTGGGCAACGTCGCACAGTGCGGCGAGGCGCTCGGCGCGATGGGAGCCGCGCTCACGCTGACGGTCGAGTACCTCAAGACGCGCAAGCAGTTCGGCGTGCCGATCATGCGGTTCCAGACCCTCACGCAACGCGCCGCCGACATGTACGTCGGCGTCGAGCTGACGCGCAGCGCCGTGCTCTACGCGGCGATGGCGCTCGCCGACCCCGGCGAGGGCGACGACGCGCTCGACCTCGACGCCATCGTGTCGCGGACGAAGTACCTCGTCGGCACCTATGGCCGGCTCGTCGGACAGGAGGCGATCCAGTTGCACGGCGGCATCGGCATGACGGCCGAGTACGCCGTCGGCCACTACACCTCGCGCCTCGCGACGATCGAGCGAACCTTCGGCGACACCCGTCAGCACCTCGCGGCCCTGGCGGCCGGCGTCGGCGATCACACGTCGGTCGACGTCGTCTGAGACTGCTCGTACGACGAACGCCGGGCGGCGAATGACGAACGGCGGGATGAGCATCCAAGCTCGTCCCGCCGTTCGTGTGTCATGCGCTCGTCGCCGACATGTCAGACCCGCGGCACAGTGTCAGCCGCGCGTCATCACGACGCGTTCGACGACTCGTCGCTCGCGGCATCGCGGTCGAGTCGCGCGAACCGGTCGAACACGGCCGCACCGATGGGCAGCGCGCGCTCGTCGAGCATGAACGCGGGGTGGTGCAGGTCGGTCTCGTCGCTGTCGCCGTCCCAGACGCCGAGGCGCAGGTAGATGCCGGGGATCTCTTCGGTGTACCAGCCGAAGTCCTCGCCACCGGACGACTGGTCGGCCTCGCCGACGCCGTCCTCGCCGAGGACGTCGGTGACCGCCTGGGCCGCGAGCTGCGCGCACGCCTCGTCGTTGACGACCGGCGGCACACCTTGCACGTAGTTGACCTCGGCCTTCACGCCGTACAGCTCGGCGATGCCCGAGATCGCGGGCGGCACGACGTCGGGCAGCTGCGCCCACGTGTCGCGGCTCGCGGAGCGGACGGTGCCGACGAGCGTCCCCTTCGACGGGATGACGTTCGCGGCGCTGCCGCCGGCCTGGATCGAGCCCCACGTCATGACGGTGCCCGAGCGCGGGTCGATGCGGCGGTCGATGACCTGAGCCGCGCCCGTCGCGATGCTCGCGAGCGCGTAGATGAGGTCGCCGGTCTCGTGCGGACGCGCGGTGTGCCCGCCGTCGGAGGTCAGCGTCACCTCGATCTTCGCGTTCGAGGACGTGATAGCGCCCGCGTGCACACCGACGTCACCGACGACGCGGTGCGGGTCGCAGTGAAGCGCGATGATGCGGTCGACGCCCTCGATCGCGCCGTCCTCGACGCAGTCGACGGCGCCGCCGGGCATCTGCTCCTCGGCGGGCTGGAAGATGAGGCGGACGGGGCGCGGCGGCGGGTTCTTCGCGAGCAGCGTCGCGGCGCCGAGCAGCATCGCCGTGTGCGCATCGTGGCCGCAGGAGTGGCTGGCGCCCTCGTTCGTCGAGGCGAACTCGAGGTCGGTCTCCTCATCCATCGGCAGCGCGTCGATGTCGGCGCGCAACGCGACGAGGTCGTCGGCCGTCGCGTCGTCGGCGGCGGGCACGTCACAGATCAAGCCGGTGCCGAAGGAGAAACGTCGCACCTCGAACCCGAGACCGTCGAGCTGTTCGGCGACGTAGTCCGTCGTCGCCTTCTCCTCATAGCTGAGCTCGGGGTTGGTGTGCAGGTGGCGGCGCCACTCGACGAGCTTGTCCCGCAGGTTGTCGTCGATGCCGTCGTACGCCAGGGCGGCCTCGTGTGCCGCGTCGACGTCGGGCTCGGAGTTCTTCCCACCCGTGTTCGCGTCGTTCTTGTCGGAGTCACTCACCGAAGATCCTTTCGCAGAAAGCCAAGACCCGCTGTTCCATGTCCCAGCGGTTGTTGAGACGTTCGAACTCGTGCCCCTCGTCGGGGAACAACAGCATCTCCGTCGGCACGCCCCGCGAGGCGAGCACGCCCAGCGCCTGGTAGGCCTCGGAGACGGGGACGTTCGAGTCGAGCTGGCCGTGGATGAACATCACGGGCACGTCGACGCGGGAGAACTGACGCAGCGGGGAGGCTTGCGCGAGCAGGTGCCGGTCGAGCTTGGGGTCGCCGTACTTGGGCATCGCCGCGGAGGCGATCCACGGGTCGGTGTCACGGTAGAACGTCTCGAGATCCGACATGCCGCACGCCGCGATGCCGCCGGCCCAACGCCCGGCGTGCCGGGTGAGCGACGCGTGCACGAGGTATCCGCCGTACGAGCGGCCCATGATGACGGCCTGGCCGTCGCGGGTGATCCCGGCGTCGATGAGATGGTCGAGCGTGTCCTCGGCGTCGTCGATCGCCGCGAACCGGCCGTAACGGTCGTCGGCCTGTGAGAAGCGCCGCCCGCGTCCTGCTGAGCCACGCACGTTCGGCAGGAACACCGAGTGCCCGGTCGCCGCGAGCTTGCGCAGCACGTTGTTGTAGTCGGGGCGCGCCTGTCCCTCGGGGCCGCCGTGGAAGTAGACGACCGTCGGGGCGGGCTCGCTCGACGCAGGCCCGACGGCCCGGTAGAGCCACCCGGACAAGCGCATGCCGTCGCGCGCCTCGTAGTGGAGCAATTCGGGGATGATGTCCGCTTCGCCCCACGCGGACAACACCGGCCGGCCACGTTCGTCCGTCGGGCGCACGGGTGACATCGTGTCGAGGTCGTCTTCGTCGGCCAGTGCGTCAGCGCCGCTCGCGCCGACGTCGTCACCGGTCACTGAGTGCCCGGCCACCTCGTCGTCCGAGCTGCCCGCACGGGGACGGTTCTCGGCGACGCTCTCACCGACGGCGTCGCTCACCGCTTCGTCGACCGCCGTTGCGACAGCGCGGAACTCGTCGCCGACCCAGCGTCGGGCGGCCACGTCGTAGACGACGACGGTGGGCGGAAACTCGGGTCCGGCGACGGTGAGGGCGAGCAGCGACCCGTCCGCCGTCAGCGACGGCGTCGTCGCGATGAGCGACGGCAGCTCGGGCAGGTCGACGACGCGGGCGCGCCCACCCGTCAGGTCCACGATCTGCAGGTCGCACCACCCCTCGTCGTTCCACAGGACGGCCGCCACGGAACCGTCCAGGGAGACGGCGAACTCCTCGACGTCGGCGTCCTCACGTTCGAGGAGCACCTCGACGTCGTGGGCGTGCTCGGTGGGGGTGAGCCGCAGGAGTCGGAAGCGTTCGGCGCTGTGGTCGCTGCGCACGATGAAGCTGGGGCGATCCCCGTCGAACGTGACGAATCCGCGGTCGGTGGTCGAGCCGTTGTCGACCGGCATGAGGGGGCGCCAGGTGCCGTCGTCGTCAATGGCCAGGAGCTCACGGTTGCCGCGCGAGCCGACGCGGAACAACGAGACGTTGCCACGCGAGTGCGTCAGGGCGCCGCCGGTACGCCGGTCGACGACGCGCGTCTCCCCCGTCACCGGATTGAACAGGCGGCCCTCGACGGTGCCCTCGCGGTCGAAGACGGAGACGGCGACGAAGTCGTCGTCCCAGCTGACGAGCTCGACCGTCTCGTACGCGGCGAGGTCGACGGTGTACGAGTTCGCGTCGTCCGGGTCCGAGGTGACGAACCAGATCTGCTCGCGGTCACCACCGTCCGGTGCGACCTCGCAGGCGAGCCAGTGCCCGTCGGGTGAGTACAGGACGCGCCGCACACCACCTTCGACGGGAAGACGCACCTCGCGCTCCTCGCCGACGATCGGAACCCCGTCGTCGTCGAGCGGCATCTGCAGTGCGAAGGGAAAACGGTCCTGTTCGACGACGACGCACGCGAGCAGTCGGCCGTCGGGTGAGAGCGCAGGATCCTTGACGTAGCGGTCCAGCGTGCGCGGGCGCGGCGCCTCCCGGCGTTCGACGGGTGCGGCATGCGTCATGAGGGCGTGCGTCTCGCTCGGCTCGGGATGGGAGGTCGGCTCGGTCACGTCTGTGAATCCTAGAGGGCCGGGCGCCCACACCTCCAGGCCGAGGGCGCCCTGGTTGCCTCGCGCGGCGCTCGACTCGTCGGGTGCGGTCATGCGTCGGGGCCGTCGTCGGCGCCGACGTCGCTGCGCAGGATCCAGGTGTCCTTGCCGCCGCCTCCGCGCGAGCTGTTGACGATGAGCGACCCGGCCGGGGCAGTCCGCGTCAGGGCCGCGGGGACGGTGTGGGCCGTGAGGTCCGCGGCGTCCAGCCCGCGCACGTCGGCGTCGTCACGACCTGGCGCCGGGTGCGCCTGACGCACGTGGACGAACGCCCGCAGGTCGACGTGACGGCGCTGCAGCGCCCACTCGCCGTCAGCTCCGGCGGCGTAGGTGGGCAGCGTCGAGAGACGGATGACGTCCTGCGCGATGAAGCGTTCGGGGTGGGCGCGCAGCTCGTCGGCACGTTCGTCGAGTTCGGCCTGCGAGCACTCCGGACCGACGGTGATGCCCGATCCGCCGTAGCCGTCGACGGGTTTGACGACGCGTTCGGCGAGGTGGTCGATGACGTGTTCGAGCTTGCCCGGCTCGTGGCAGCGGTCGGTCGGCACCTGCTCGAGCATCGGCTCCTCGTCGAGGTAGAAGCGGATCATCTCGGGCACGAGGGCGTAGATCGCCTTGTCGTCGCCGACGCCGTTGCCGAAGGTGTTGACGAACGCGACGTGCCCCGTCGCTATCGCCGTCTCGAGGCCGGGGCCGAGGACGACGCCGTCAGAGCCCTCCGCGGTGAACAGCAAGTCTTTCTCGATGCGGGCGTACACGACGTCGATGGGGTAGGTGCTCTCGCCGTCGCTGTGATGAAGACGGCCGTCGGTGATGGCGAGATCGGCGGGCGTCAACACGGGCATACCGACGAGTTCGGCGATCCGGCGGTGCTCGAACCAGGCCGAGTCTGAGCTGCCGGCGCTGACGAGCGCGAGGCGCGGCTGCTCCAGCGACGACGCGTGCTGCGGCGCGGCGACGCGCAAGGTGTCGCGCAGCATGTCGAACGCCTCACGCGGGTCGTGCAGGTCATAGGGCGCGGCGACGTCGGAGTGGACGGCCTGCGTGATCTCGCGCAGCACGTGCGAGAAGACGAGCCCTGACGGCACGCGCAGGTTGTCTTCGAGCACGAGCCAGCGTCCGCCCTCGGTGCACACGAGATCCATGCCGCAGATGTGGGCGCGCACCGCGCCGGGCGGCTGGAGGCGGCCTTCGTCGACGTATCCAGGTGAGCGTTCGAGGTCGGCCTGTTCGACGATGCCGGCCTCGACGATGCGGCGGGGGCCGTAGACGTCGTCGAGGAAGGCGTTGAGCGCACGAGCCCGCTGCTCGAGGCCGGCGCTCAGCGTCGCCCACGTGTCGGGGTCGATGATGCGGGGAAACGGGTCGATGGGAAAGACGCGGGGCTCGTCCTCGCCAGTGACGCGGAACGTGATGCCCTCGGCCTGTTCGATCGCCTCGGCCTGCTTCTGGCGGGTACGCAACTCGGCCGCCCCGAGGCTCGAGAACCGTTGAGCGGCAGCGCGATAGGCGGCCCGCGGTGAGCCGTCGTCCGCGAGCGCCTCGTCGCAGCCCGTCTCATCACTCGCGTCGGCATCGATCGCGCTGGGGCGCGACGATTCCCGACTCGAGCGGGCGGCGGGCGGCGGGGCCGATGCGTTCATTCCTCATGTATACGCCGCGCGTGTGTCCGGCATAAGGCGATTCGCGTTTCCCCTGCGTTACGGGGCCGTTCATTCACGCGCGTGTCGACGCTCGCCGCGCCGCTCGGCGTGGGGCTCTTGCCGTCGGTGCGGTGTCGTCTCGGCGTGGGGCGATGCCGTCGCGGTGCCGGTGCTGTACCGGGCCACCGGCGTCCCCTGCGCAGCGCCACCCAGCCGAATGCGGGCTGAACGTCTGCTGGGAGGAGGGCGTCGGGCATTCCCCTGTGGCCGCCGCGGTCGTAGGGTCGGGGCTCATGACGAAGACGAAGGTGCCCGCGGTGGCGTGGCAGGAGACACCCGAGGCGCACGACTATCCGGCGGCGGCGTCGTATCTGTCGCTGCTCGCCGGGGAGGCGACGGTGACGGCTACCGTCGAGGCGTTCGAGCACGCCGAATCGGCGCACTTCAAGGCGAAGGACATCCTGCGCGCCTCGCGCCTGGCTCTGCTGCCGACGGACCACCCGCACGTCACGTCCGATCTGAAGAAGATCGCCGGAGGCATGGCGCTCAGCCCGGTGCTGCTCGTGCGGGGCGACGCGGCGAGCGGACGCGACGCGATCATCGCCGACGGCTACCACCGCGTCTGCGCGAGTTACCACACGGACGAGAACACCGACGTGCCTGTGCGCATCGTCGACCTCGCGCACCGTTCCGCCTGAGGTCGCGACGGCCGTGAACTTCGCGCAACTCGCTCTCATCTGTCTCGTCGCGGTGCTCGGGCCGCTGTTGTCGTTGCCGCGTGCCGTGAGGTTGCCGGTCGTCATCGGCGAGCTCGCCGTCGGGCTTGCGCTCGGTCAGACCGGCGCGCGGGTGCTCGATCCGCATGACAGCACCTTTGCGTTTCTCGCCGACGTCGGGTTTGCGCTCGTCATGTTCGTCGCCGGCACGCACGTGCCGGTGCGCGACAAGGCGCTGCGCACGGGCGCGCAGATCGGCGTGGCGCGGGCGGTCGCCGTCGGGGTGCTCGCTGTGCCCGCGGGATGGGCGATCGCGCACGTGTTCGGCACCGGACACGCGGGGCTGTACGCGGTGCTGCTGGCGAGTTCGTCGGCGTCGATCGTCATGCCGGCGCTGCAGGGCATGCCGCTGACGGGCCCGTCCATCGTCGCTATGCTGCCGCAGTTGGCGCTCGCGGACGCGGCGTGCATCGTCGCATTGCCGTTCGCGATCGACCCGGCGCACATGTCGCGGGCGGCGATCGGCGCTGCCGCGGTCGTGGCGGTGTCGCTCGTCGTGTTCTTCGTGCTGCGGTTCGTCGAGCAGCGCGGGTATCGACGGCGGGTGCACGAGGTGTCGGAGGATCGCGGGCTCGCGCTGGAACTGCGGGGGACGCTGACGATCCTGTTCGCCGTCGCGGCGCTCGCGCAGTGGCGGCACGTGTCGATCATGCTCGCGGGATTCTGCGTCGGGTTGGCCGTCGCGGGGGTCGGTGAGCCGAAGCGCGTCGCGAAGCAGCTGTTCGCGCTGACGGACGGGCTGTTCGCGCCGATCTTCTTCGTGTGGCTGGGGGCGTCGCTCAACCTGCGTGACCTCGCGGCGCACCCGGACGCCGTCGCGCTCGGTCTCGTCCTGGGGTTGAGTGCCCTCGTCGTGCACGGCGTGATGGCGGTGACGAAGCAGCCGTGGCCGGTCGCCGTCACGACCGCGGCGCAGATGGGTGTGCCCGTGGCGGCTGCGACGACAGGGACACGTCTCGGGGTACTGCGGCCTGGCGAGGACACGGCGATGCTGATCGGCGCGCTCGTGACGATCGTCGCGACGGCGGCCCTCAGCGGTCCGCTGGCGAAGGTGGCGCAGCAGGACGGCCGCGTCGATCCGGGTAGGCCTGCTCAGGAGCGGCCACGGACGAGCGCCGGCCAGACCCGCTCGGGGGCGTAGGCGCAGTCGGACGCCGCGGAGGCGCCGACGATGAGGATGACCGCGACGTTCGTTGCCGCGCCAACACCTCTTCGGCCGGGGGGGAAGGTCGGCGACTCCGCGTCGGGCGATGCGATCCAGCCGCACCGAGCGGTCGGCAACGTAGATGGTCTCCTTGTGAGCCTGCGTCGACTCGCAGAAATATGAGTTACGAAGGGCGCGTTTGACGACGATGTCGACATCTCGCTCGACAATCCGCTTCAGGTCCTCACGCAAGCCACAGAAGTCCTGCAACGGGTGGATTCGACCGGGCAGAAAGTCGACGGGAAAGTAGACATCGCTCGTCCCACGAAAATCGCCTGAGACCGCAGCGCAGAACACCCACAGCTCTGAGACGCCATGCCGCTGCGCGCGCGACTTATCGCATCCCGCTCCAGGCGAACGGCAGCACTCGTGAGACCAGCATCCGCCCTCGAGCGGTGCCCGTAGCTACGAACAGCGGCGCCCCGATGCCTTCGAGAACGCGTGATGATGTGCTCAGTCCGCGCAGACGATGCTCATGTCGACGTCGCGGATGTCGCCGAGTGTCAGCAATCGCACCTTTTGCCGGCGCCGCAGCTTGCGTGCGAACGCCTGCCGGACTTCGCGGTTCTTTCCGCGCCTGCATTGGGGCAAGAACAGCCCGTGTGGATCCTCTGCCGAACCATTCTTCCGCTCCGCTCACTATCGTCGAGCGCACTCACCGTGCGGATCCGGCCAGCAGAGCCCTGCAGAATAGCTCACGGCAGGCGCGCGGGTCGCCAGAGAACTGTCGTCTGGCTGCCGTTGAGGCGAAGGGCACTGATCGTCGTCATGTCGAGTCATGTGTGGGCGGCCGATAGAACCTCCCCACATCAAAGAAGGGCGAGCGTCTCCACGGGTTGGCCGGTGATCGTGGCGATCAGGTCGAAGTCCTTGTCGATCGCCAGGACGGTCAGCCCAACTTTCTCCGCGGTCGCGGAGATGAGCAGATCCGGAATGGACGGGGCGCGGTGCTGGCCATGGTCGGCGAGGAGCATCTGCACCTCGAAAGCTCGATCCTCCATGGCGGGCGTGAGGTGCTCGATCGGCATGAGCGAAAGCGGCGGCAGTCCGAATGCCTCGCGTCCCGCGTCACCCGAGCGTGCCGAAAAACCCAGTTCGAGCCGCGTCATCGCCGGCAGGTGGAGCAGGCCCCGCTCGATGCGGGAATTCCACTCAGTCATGTTCTGCGCCTGACCTGCTTGCATCCGCACATACGCCGACCTGTCGGCGAGCCAGCTCGTCACCGCCATGCCGCATCCATTACATCGGGGTCGCCGAGGTCTTCAAAGGCCGCTGACGAGCGGCTCCCGTCACCGGCCCCGATCTTCACGGGGCGTCGCCGGAGAGACGTCCTGCTCCAGTCGTCGACGCAGGAATTCGTTGCGCGATAGCCCTGGAGCCGCCGCCCTCGCGTCGATGCGCTCGACGGCAAGGACGGCGATCAGACGACGCCGAGCGCGAGCATCGCGTCGGCCACCTTGACGAAGCCCGCGATGTTCGCGCCGCGCACATAGTCGCCCGGCACGTCGTAGGCGTCGGCTGTCTCCTCGCAGGTGCGGAAGACGCCGTTCATGATGGCGCGCAGGCGTTCTTCGGTGTGGTCGAACGACCACGAGTCGCGGGAGGCGTTCTGCTGCATCTCGAGGGCGCTCACCGCGACGCCGCCGGCGTTGGACGCCTTGCCGGGCGCGAACAGGACGCCGGCCTCCTGCAGCAGGGCGGTCGCTGCGGGCGTCGTCGGCATGTTGGCGCCTTCGGCGACGGCGATGCAGCCGTTGGCCACGAGGGTGCGCGCCGCGTCGTCCGGGAGCTCGTTCTGGGTGGCGCAGGGCAGGGCCACGTCGCACGGCACGTCCCAGATGCTTCCTTCGGAGACGAATCGGGCGCCCTCGTGCTCGTCCGCGTATTCGCTGATGCGTCCGCGCCTGGATTCCTTGAGTTCGCGCATGGCGTCGATGTCGAGGCCCCGCTCGTCGACGACGTAACCGCCGGAGTCGCTCATCGCGACGACGGTGCCGCCCAGCTGGGTGACCTTCTGTGCGGCGTAGACGGCGACGTTGCCGGAGCCGGAGATGACGACCTTCGCGCCGTCGAAGGAACGGTTCTGCGTCGCGAGCATGCGTTCGGTGAGGAACACGAGGCCGTACCCGGTGGCTTCGGTTCGCGCCTGGGCGCCACCCCAGGTGAGGCCCTTGCCCGTGAGCACTCCGGCCTCGTAGCGGTTGGTGATGCGCTTGTACTGGCCGAAGAGGAAGCCGATCTCGCGGCCGCCGACGCCGATGTCGCCGGCGGGCACGTCCGTGTATTCACCGATGTGGCGGTACAGCTCCGTCATGAACGACTGGCAGAAACGCATGATCTCGGCGCCGGAGCGGCCCTTCGGGTCGAAGTCGGAGCCGCCCTTGCCGCCGCCGATGGGCATACCGGTGAGCGCGTTCTTGAAGACCTGTTCGAAGCCGAGGAACTTGACGATGCCGAGGTAGACGCTGGGGTGGAAGCGCAGGCCACCCTTGTATGGCCCGAGCGCCGAGTTGAACTCGACGCGGAATCCGCGGTTCACCTGCACACGGCCGTCGTCGTCGACCCATGGCACGCGGAAGATGATCTGACGCTCGGGCTCCGCCAGACGCTCGATGATGCTCGACTCGACGTAGTCGGGGCGACGCTTCAGCAGCGGGCCCAGGCTGGCGAGCACCTCGTCGACGGCCTGGTGGAACTCAGCCTCTCCGGGGTTGCGGCGCAGGATCGTCTCGCGCACGGTTTCGAGCTGGGGTTCGAGCCGCTCAGGCATGTGTTCTCCTCATCGTGGTGTCCCGCCACCTTACGAGCGGATGCCTGCGACGGCGATGTGACGTTGGCCCGGTTCGGAACTCCACTCGAATGTGGGTGAGTCACGACTCGCCGAGGAGCCTTGCCAGTTCTGCGCTAACGCAGTGAGACGCGAATCGACGACCGCCCACACGATCGCGTGATCGATCACCCCGTACTGATGGCAAGGATGTTTCGCATTCCATAGAGGCGCTCTAGACGTCGGCAACATAGACAACCTCCGCCTGCGCGAGAGCTGAGTCACGGAAATACGGGTTGCGGATGGCGCGCTTCACCACGAGGTCAACATCGCGTTCGAGGATCCTGCTCAGGTCGTCACGGAGGGCGCAGAAGTCCTCCAGCGGATCGGGGCGATCAGGAAGGAAATCGACCAGAGAGTCGACGTCGCTGTTGTGATGAGAAGTCCCCGCAGCAGCTGAGCCGAACAGGGACAACTCGGCCACGCCGTGACGTTCTGCGACGCGGCTGATCGCCTCGTGGTCCAGGCTCACGACGGAAGGCATGCCCTGCGTATCGCACCGCAGGCTGGATCGACCACAGCACCGGCGGACGCCCGCGACGGGTCGCCTGCGTCCACCACAGGGATCGAGTCAGTCCGTGTAGCCGATGCTCATGTCGACGTCGCCGATGCCGCCGAGTGTCAGCAGTTGCACCTTCTGCCGGCGCCGCAGCTTGCGTGCGAACGCCTGCCGGACTTCGCGGTTCTTTCCACGCCTGCATTGAGGGCAAGAATAGCCCGTGTGGATTCTCTGCCTAACCATTCTCCCGCTCCGCCCACCATCGTCGAGCGCACTCCTCAGAGACTCGTCCTCGCGGATAGAAGTGAGGTGCGCAGCCAACTCACGACCGATATCGTGTGGCACCGCACGATAAAACGGGCAATCGGACGTGTACATGCTCAGGCTGGCCCCGAGGCACGTCGGCGGCGGCGTAACTGTCGCTGCTCGCCGGCGAGGCGACGGTGACGGCTACCGTCGAGGCGTTCGAGCACGCCGAATCGACGCACTTCAAGGCGAAGGACGTCCTTCGCGCCTCGCGCCTGGCTCTGCTGCCGACGGACAACCCGCACGTCACGTCCGATCTGAAGAAGATCGCCGACGGCAGGGCGCTCAGCCCGGTGCTGCTCGTGCGGGGCGACGCGGCGAGCGGACGCGACGCCATCATCGCCGATGGTTATCACCGGGTCTGCGCGAGTTATCACACGGACGAGAACACCGACGTGCCTGTGCGCATCGTCGACCTCGCGCACCGTTCCGCCTGAGGTCGCGACGGCCGTGAACTTCGCGCAACTCGCTCTCATCTGTCTCGTCGCGGTGCTCGGGCCGCTGTTGTCGTTGCCGCGCGCGGTGAGGTTGCCGGTCGTCATCGGCGAGCTCGTCGTCGGGCTCGCGCTCGGGCAGACCGGCGCGCGGGTGCTCGACCCGAATGACGGCACGTTTGCGTTTCTCGCGGACGTCGGGTTCGCGCTCGTCATGTTCGTCGCCGGCACGCACGTGCCAGTGCGCGACAAGGCGCTGCGCACGGGGGCGTCGGTCGGCGTGGCGCGGGCGGTCGCCGTCGGGGTGCTCGCCGCGCCCGCAGGATGGGCGATCGCGCACGTGTTCGGCACGGGGCACGCGGGGCTGTACGCGGTGCTGCTGGCGAGTTCGTCGGCGTCGATCGTCATGCCGGCGCTGCAGGGCATGCCGCTGACGGGGCCCTCGATCGTCGCGATGCTGCCGCAGTTGGCGCTCGCAGACGCGGCGTGCATCGTCGCGTTGCCGTTCGCGATCGACCCGGCGCACATGTCGCGGGCGGCGATCGGCGCTGTGGCGGTCGTGGCGGTGTCGCTCGTCGTGTTCCTCGTGCTGCGGTTCGTCGAGCAGCGCGGGTATCGACGGCGGGTGCACGAGGTGTCGGAGGATCGCGGGCTCGCGCTCGAACTGCGGGTGACGCTGACGATCCTGTTCGCCGTCGCGGCGCTCGCGCAGTGGCAGCACGTGTCGATCATGCTCGCGGGATTCTGCGTCGGGTTGGCCGTTGCGGGGGTCGGTGAGCCGAAGCGCGTCGCGAAGCAGGTGTTCGCGCTGACGGACGGGCTGTTCGCGCCGATCTTCTTCGTGTGGCTCGGGGCGTCGCTCAACCTGCGTGACCTCGCAGCGCACCCGGATGCCCTCACGCTCGGTCTCGCCCTGGGGTTGAGCGCTCTCGTCGTGCACGGCGCGATGGCGGTGACGAAACAGCCGTGGCCGGTCGCCGTCACGACCGCGGCGCAGATGGGTGTGCCCGTGGCAGCCGCGACGACGGGGACGCATCTCGGGGTACTGCGCCCCGGCGAGGACACGGCGATGCTGCTCGGCGCGCTCGTGACGATCGCCGCGACGGCGGCCCTCAGCGGTCCGCTGGCGAAGGTGGCGCAGCAGGACGGCCGCGTCGATCCGCCACCCACCCCTTAAACATTGAAGCGGAACTCGACCACATTTCGGACATTGCTCACGTTTGACCGTGAGTCACGGCTCTGCCGCCTTCACGGCCGAGCCATGTCGCTCTCGTAGCGTTCAAGCACCATCGAACAGCGTCACAGTTCTGACGTCAGACTGTACGCATGGCACGTAAACAACACCTCCCCGACACCCTCGTTCCCGCGCAGGTCATCGCATTGCAGGATGCCCTCCTGGCAAACGCGAACCGACTGCTCGAGGCTGCGCGGAGGTCAGTCGAGGCAGAAGACTTCCCGCTGGCGCGCTCGCTTGCAATCCTCGGGATGGAGGAGTCGGGAAAGGCCATCGCCCTACACCAGCGTCGTGCCACCATGACACGTGCTCCGGAGGGCGAAGCCTTCGTCAACGACGAGCTGAAGGAACTGTGGGCCCGCCATACCCTGAAGCTCGAGGCAGTGCACGCCTTCCTCGTGGCCGAGGAGTACTGGTTCGGCGCTGGGCCCTCCGATCCCGTGGAAATCGAACTCGCGCTCGGCGCGATCGCTGACTGGAAGCAGCGGCACAACGAGATCAAGCAACGCGGGTTCTATGTCGACGTCTCCGAGGGCGGGGACCCTATCTCTCCTGATGAGACCGCGAACGCCGACGCCGTGCAGGCAGTGATCGGGCAGGTCCACCAAATAGGTTGGCAGTTGCGTCTCGGCGAGCACATCGAGGGCAAGAAACAATTGGAGTCCTCGCAGGACGTGCCCCCAGCTTCCGAGGAGGAAGTCGAGAACATGTGGAGACTGATGCGTCGCGTCGAACCCAAGGTCGTCGAGAAGATCATCGCGACCATGCGGCAGGGAACCAAGGGGACAAAGCTCGCCAACTCCGAGTACGCGTTCATGCTGCCGACCAACCCGTTCGAAAACGTCGGGCGACCGGGCTACGAAGCACATGATCGCGAGCTGGCGGCCCTAGCAGAGGATCTTGCGGCGGACGAGGATAGCGACAAGGGGTGAGGCTGAAGGCAGGTCCAGCTTCCAGTTCGTCGCGACCGGCTGCCGCCTGTGCACTTTGCTCTGCATGTCGCCTCGGCAGAGGCGGCTAGGCCAATCTGCGGGAAGGTTGGGGTCAAGGTGGATAGTGGTCCCATGGACCAAGAGACAACAGGCGCAA
This sequence comes from Dermacoccus sp. BD5, assembly GCF_044878485.1. Lineage (NCBI taxonomy): Bacteria > Bacillati > Actinomycetota > Actinomycetes > Micrococcales > Dermacoccaceae > Dermacoccus > Dermacoccus sp. BD5. The sequence continues at coordinate 19,098 of NZ_JANJER010000025.1, forward strand.
GCAGGCTCCCGCGGGAGCCGAAGCCCGTGCCGCCCGGCAGCTCCCCAACGAGGTTCCCGGACCTGCTGCCAGCGCGTGGCCAGCTCGACGAACTCCGGCGGCAGCACCTCGATGTCGCGGCACTGCCCCTCACCGTAGACGACGGACAGCTGTACCCGACGGACTTCCTCGTCACGTCCATGGTCCAGCGAAGCTACGGCGTCGTGGACGCCCTGATCGATGCCGTCGACTCCTACAACATTCACGCTGCGGCACCCCTGCTGCGGCTGCAGCTCGACACGCTGTTCCGCGCGCACTACGCCGCCAGCGGCCCCAACTCCGACGACCTGGCCATGAGGCTGCTGGCCGGCGAGGAGTTCCGCAAGATAAAGGATGCTGAAGGCAGGAACCTCAGCGACGGCCGGTTGAAGGACCTCGCCGCGGCAGCCCACCCCTGGGCGCCGGCCGTCTACGACAAGACCTCGGGCTGGGTTCACTTCTCCCTCAGCCATATGATGGCCACGGTGCAAGTCTCCGGAGAGCGTGATCTCTTCATGGCCGTGCCCCTCCGGGCCCATGTCATCCCGCAGTCGCTGTGGCACGACGTCTACGGTGCCTCGATCCGGGCCACTGAGGAGTTCTTCCTCTACGTGCGCAGCTGGGCCGCGCGCAAAGGGATGCCGCCTGGCGAGCTGCGCGGGCTGTCCGGCTGAGATCCCGTCGTCGGCCGAAGTCGATCTGCGGCATGTCGAAGAGTCGAACCATGACCTGGTCGCGTTGATGTGCTCACCGGCCTTCACGCGGGGCGGCGAGCCCCGCAGGAGCCACCCCTCACCCTTGTGCCGGGGCAGCAGCTCGGTGGCGCCGAGGGGTTCACGTCCCCGGCCTGCTTGTCCCTGGGCAGCGACTACGAGGCAACGAGGTTGACCTGCTGTTCGGAGCTCATTCCATGCCTGCAAGCATCACACGTTGAAGCGGAACTCGACCGCATTACGCAACTTCAACGACCATCAGCGAGCCGCTTGCGCGACGCGACAAGCTCCTGGCCACGAGCCATTTTGGCCTAATATTGAACCGAAACGCGACTCGAGTTTCACGTAACAAAATGGTAGCCGCTGTGAGGTTCTCTCGTGATCTGAGGCTCAGCGGCCACAGCTGACTGTCGACTTGGCCGCGACCTCTTAAGATCGGTCTATGCGAAACCGCGAGCTTGACCGCGCCATTGATTCGTTCGAGGACCAGCGTTGATCGGGCAGCTATTCACCGTCAACCTCAGCAATGTCGTTCCCGCGGCAATGGCCGAGGTAATGAGGGACCTGGCCTCGGATGCACCGGTGGAGATCACAGCCCGGCAGCACGACAACGGAATCGATGCATTGATCCTGGTTGCGGGCCGCGAGATCGTCGTCCGAGAGAGCACGATCGTTGCATGCCTCAAGGCGGATGACGTCAGGGCTGCGGCGCAGGACTCGGTGAGTCGGCTGGCCACCGAGATCTGGCATTTCGTCGACGAGGCGTTGGGGTAGAGCAGCAAAAGAAGAGTCCCACGATCGAGTTGATCGCGCGAGTCTTCTGAATTCTGTTGGTAGATCAGTTGTGCTGCGAGCCGACCCGCAGTGACAGGCCGAGCGTGGCCGCGATCTTGAGCAGCGTTGCGGTGTTCACATCGCCACCACCTTCGAGCGGCCCGACGTGACTCACGTGCGGACGGTCGCCCTGGTCTTCCGCTCATTACCAGTGGCATCCGTCCAAGTCACCACACACTCAACGGCGTCCGGTGATCCCGCTGCCAGCAGCAACGGGAACCGGGCCTCCTGGCCCGGCGGGATGGTGCCCAGCGGACCGTCCTCTCGGTGCCCGAGGAAGAACGCTTCCTCGGGCAAGTTCTCGAGCGCAAAGTCGACGTCCGACGCGGGGCCTCGGGAGGTGTTGTGGAGCACCAGCGACCAGTGTCGCTGAGTCTTCACACGACCCTTACTGTCGGACTTCACGCTTTCACGCACCTCAGCGCGGGGCCATACTCCTTCAGAGGGGTCTGGCCCCTCCGAATCCTTGTCCTTCGAGGCCTCAACGGACTGCTGGAACTTTGCCGTTGCTCGACTGAGGAAGTTGTTGAGATGGCCGACGAGGGCTCCGTCGTTCCCGTACTCGAAGACGAGCGCCGACTTGCGCAGTTCCTGCAAATAGGCGCTGAGCCGCTGTCGCTCGTCCAGGGCAGCCCCGTTCAACGGCGGTCGCGCGGCCGTGTTCACCAGGACGGCAACAGATTTCCCAGCCGCGACGAGAACCCTGATCTCCTCGGCCGTCCCCGACTCGGCCTCCCCGGAGGCCATGCCCAGTCGGTCATGGAAAAGTGCCACCGCGAGGTCAGCTTCGTCGACGATCTGATGATTGAGAATGGCCTGCGGTCGTTCACCGAATTCCGCCACGGCGTGCTCGGTCCAGGAGACCGGCAGCACCGTGAGGCCGACGTGGCGGCCGAAATTGAGGTTCCATTGGCTGATCGTCTTGCGGATGGTAGCCATGTCCCCGAGAGGCACATCCCCTGGTGCCGAGATGAGCAGATGGAGAGCGAGGGTGGGATAGGCCATAGGTCAAGGTCCTTCTTGATTGGTGATTGATGCGGAGTCGTCGCAACGGTCGATAGCCGGGACCTCAAAAACAATCAGGATTCGGTGACATGCCGATGCGCCAACCTCACCATCGCTTCAACGCGACCTCGCAACGTCGCACTCTCTCGAACATTTTCGAACCGCAACTGACGCACACTGTAGGCCATTACAAGGCTCCAGTATTCTCGAGCTGACGAAGTCCGTGCATCTATCCATTTAGAAACACACGCGTACCACTCCGGTGACGGTGACTGAGCAGCGAATGATGCATCACCAAAGTGGTCGGATATGTCCTCGACCGACGGCCACATGGATTCCAGCCACGGCGAGTCGGGATGCACCCAACTGGAGAGCATCAGAACCATCGGGTCCCTCAGCGCGCTCGAATACGCATTCTCGTCCGAATCGATGATAACCGGTGAGTTATCACAAACTAGAACGTTTGAAGCGTGCAGATCCGTATGGCTCATCACCGATGCAGTACTCAGCCAGATCTCGGGTGAGGGGATCGCCAGCCCGAGATGGTCCAGTTGCTCAATGAACCGATCCCACGACAAAATCTGCGCCACCAGGTCGCGAAGCGTCACGGAGGTTGCTGGCAGCCGCTGAAGGGAATCGAGTTTCACGCAAAGCGCCTCAGTCGCACTCGCTGCCCGTGCGTCGCTTGATCCGATAAGACTCATCAAGGACGCGGGCGAGTCCCCCGCCAACTGCAGAATTGTGACGACGTCACCGCCCATTAGGCCAGTGATCACCTCGACACGGCGTGCAATGGCTTCTCTTGCAAGCAGGTCTTGCAGCCCCCCGGCCGCTGGAATTGCGTTGCCAGCCTTCGCCACGACATCAGCGATGGGCCCGCTGGGTGAGACCAGCTCACAGCGCCACACTGGTGCACCCGTAAGACCACCGGCCAGGGCCTTCGCCGAGATCGACGAGGCTCCGTAGTGGTGAGCTATCCGTCGGAGGACTCGCTTCTGGTGAGCGCCGCGATCCAAATCAACGGCTACTTCGATACGCTCGAACCTGGCAATCAGTTCGCGAAGCTCGTTGATCGCGTCTTGAAACTTGTCAAACTGAGTCTTCCGCAACACCGAGACTCGATCCACGCGATGATCACCGTGTTGAAAAACGAGCCCCCCGCCCTGCACTGTCGACTGTAGGTGATCGAAGTCTGTATGGCCGCTGAAGACGATAACCCGTGAGTCCGAGTGAGTTTGGCTCACGATCCTAAATAGCTCGTCGCCTAACTCATCGACCGCTCTCTCGCCCGTCCGCATAGGAAGTTTACGGTCGAGCACGAAGAGATCGACGTCGAGCTCGGTTCCTTCAATAAAAGGCAGGGCGCTTTCAACCGACTCGAACGAATGTAGTTTGAAACCCGCCTCTATGATGGTGGACGAAGCTTCGGCCAGTTGCTGCGGGTCGTCGTCGACCAACACGGCGATCGGGTTCGCCATTAGCGAATCCCCCCTGTGAGTGTAAATGTTGCGAGACCACTACGACCAGCGATCCTAAATCCGTAACCGAGCTTCTCTGCCGCGGTCTTGATGAGGGACATTCCAATTCCCTGGTGGCCGCTCTTAGTCGAGATACCCGTCGTCTCAACATCCTGGACGTCGAATTGCGCTCCGGAGAAGGGGTTCGAAACTCGAACCCAGAATCTTTCTCCGACGACGCTCCAGCTCACCTCGATTCGCCGATCATCGCCAGACTCCAGCGCGGCGTCGATGGCGTTCTGGTATACGTTTGCGAGAAGGATCTCAAGTAGCCCGATATCGGTCATTAGCCTGGCGGGCCGACAGCCGAGATCTGCAGCAACGGAGAAGGTCGCCTCCGCAGTCATGTCGGGCCAGAACTCCCTCAGTGCGCGCTCAAGATCGCACTCAGATAGCTCCAGGTCGGATTCCTTCCGTATCAACGCAACGAGAGCGTCCAGCCGGCGCTCCAGCCTGTTGATCGCATCGCTGGTGCGGCTCCGGGGATATTCGCCTACCTCCGCGCTGGCAGCCTTCCGGATCCATCCGATCGGGGGTGATAGCTCGTGTCTAATCAAGCGGGCCAGTTCAGGCACGTTCCCATGATCCGAGGCTCCGGCATAAGCAGACGTTTCGCTACGAGGTGACGCCAACGAGTCTCGGGCCAGAAGTACATCGTTAAATGGCTCTTCACGAACGAGGGTGTAGCGCGGGTCTGAACCCTCCGGCTTCGAGCAGCGACCGAGCGATGTAGTGGGTGAGGTTGCGGAATCCGAGGGCGGAGCCGCGGAGGTGTTCGAGTCGCCCGTTG
>NZ_JANJER010000026.1:0-22118 GCF_044878485.1 Dermacoccus sp. BD5
AACCTGAGGACCGTCCAGCACCTCATCGACTCGGAAGGCCTGGGCGTGGTCGAGGCCGCAAAGACGGTGGGCTGGTCGAAGGCCACCTACTATCGCCACCGGGCGGCGCAGGCCGGTTCGTAGGAGCCCGTCGTCGGCTCCCCGTGCTAGAGTCGAGTCATCACGATCAGCCCGTTGCCGCAAGGCGCGGGCTGATTTTCTATCTGAAGGAAGCTCGTGGTCGAGTACACGAAGGAGTGGCTTCCGCTCGACCAGCAGGTCGAGCGGCTGATCGACCGCGGCCTCGCGGTCGACGACCCAGAACGAGCGCTCCGACTGCTGCAGTCGATCGGCTACTACCGACTCACCGGCTACCTGTACCCCTTCCTCGAGGCCGAGGAGTACACCGACGACGGTCGCGAGCGAACTCGGGTACTGAACAGGTATCTGCCCGGCACCGCGCTTCACCATGCCGAGACGATCATCGACTTCGACCGCCGACTGCGGATGCTGGTCATGGAAGGCGTCGAGCGCATCGAGGTCGCGGTGCGGATGCAGGCGGGGTACGTCCTCGGCAGGTCCTCCGCGTTCGCCCATGAGGACCCGGCGGCCTTCGACGACTCGTTCACGAAGGCGGGCACGGACAGCCGCGATCCGCAGCCCAGCTCGCACGTGAAGTGGCTGCAGCGCGTCAAGGATCGGCGGGACGGGTCCGACGAGCAGTTCGTCGCGCACTTCCGGGAGAAGTACGACGATCGCATGCCGGTCTGGGCCCTCACCGAGCTCCTCGAGCTCGGACAGCTGTCGAGCCTGTACAGGGGAATGCTCCAGCCGGATGCCGAAGAGCTCGCCCTCGCGTTCGGCGTCCCGAGGAAGAAGCTCATGGCCAGCTGGCTCGCCAGCCTCAACTACGTGCGCAACGTGGCGGCCCACCACTCGCGGCTGTTCAATCGGAAGCTTCAGAACGCGCCGTCGCGTCCTGCTTCAGGGCTGGTGTCGATGCTCGATCACCTCCGTGCGCCGGAAGCGCCGAAGAAGGACTTCGGCACCTACAACGCGCTGGCCGTGATCGCCTACCTCCTGCTCACGGTCGCCCCGGAGTCCGGGTGGCCTCGCCGGCTAGCCGAGCTGCTCGAAGCGTTCCCAGCGTCGCACGCCCTGACGGTCGGATCGATCGGCGTCCCCGACGGCTGGGAGTCGCTGGACCTGTGGCGGTGAGCTCGACGCCGATCAAGTCTCGTAAAGGTGCTTGTTGAGACAGGGGCAGTGAGACAGAGTTCTGAGACCGAGGCCCCCGCATGACTGCGGGGGCCTCGTCTCGTCCCGTCAAGGAGATGTCTTCGAGACGCGTCTTCGGAGCACCGCCGAAACCTGCCATTGTCGACGCTGCATCTTCGATGGGACGCGAAAGCAGTCAAAGAACGGTCGCGCTGCTGTCTCGCATCCGCGATGCACACTAGCGAGCGGTACGGCAACGGCGGCGGGGCCGTGCAACCACAGAGCACGCGGCCCCGCCGCTGATGACTGGTCCTACCCAGAAACGTCCGGCCGGAGTTCAGCCCTGCTGGTAGGCGATCGTCGTCATCATGCCGGCTCCCCCGTGGTAGACGTTGTGGCAGTGGCTGAGCCACCGGCCGGGGTTGTCGGCGTCGAACTCGACGCGGAGCGTCTTGCCGGGCAGGACGATCGAGGTGTCCTTGCGGGGCCCGCCTCCGGGATGCTGGTAGGTGTGGCCGTGCAGGTGCATCGGATGCCACATCTTGGTCGAGTTCTTGAACTCCAGCGCGACGCGCTCGCCCTCCTTGAGGCCGAGGGCGTCGCGCATGGGCTGCTCCATGTCCATGCGCTTGCCGTTGATCGCCCAGTCGTACTTCTCCATGCCCCCGGTCAGCTCGAGGACGAGTGTGCGGTCGGCGGCGCGCTGGGGCAGGGCGACCGCATCGATGGCCTTGAGGTCGGCCGCGGTGGCGGGAGCCTTCGTCTGCGGGAGCTTCGCGTCCTTGGCCGGGGCGCTGCCGGATCCGGTGCGCAGGACGGCGACGGCCTGGTCCTGCTTCCCAAGGGCCTCGGCGACGACGGCGAACGCGCCGTCGCCGGCGGTGATGACGGCGTCGTAGCGCTCGCCCATGCCGAGCACGACGCTCTCGGCCTCGAACGGCTGGATCGGGTAGCCGTCGGTGTGGGTGATGGTGAGCGGGTGCTCGGCGACGCCGAACCGGAAGGCGGTGTCGCCGCCGGCGTTGATGATCCGCAGTCTGATCTTCTGGCCCGGCTTCGCGGTGAAGGTCTCCGGGTCGGCCGCTGGCCTGCCGTTGATCAGGTAGAGCGGATAGTAGACGTCGCCGGCGTCGCCGCCGAGCAGCGGCGAGGTCGCCCCCATCAGGGTGTTGCCCATCCGCATCGGCCCCATGTCCATTCCGCCGTGGTCCATCATGCCCTTGCCGAGTTCCTTCATCACCTGGTCGGGCGTCGCGATGACGCCGTCGAGCCAGTCGTCCAGGACGATGATCCACTCCTGGTCGTAGTCGCCCTTCTCGTTCGGGTCGTCGATGATCAGCGGGGCGTACAGGCCGCGGTCCTGCTGGACGCCGACGTGCGGGTGGAACCAGTAGGTCCCGGCGTGCGGGAGCACGAACTCGTAGGAGAACGCGCCGCCTGGCTCGACCGGCTTCTGCGTCAGGTTCGGCACGCCGTCCATGTCGTTGCGCAGTGCCAGGCCGTGCCAGTGCACGGTGGTCGGGTCGGGTAGATCGTTGGTCAGGGCGACCTTCAGGGTGTCGCCGATGTTGCCGCGGATCGGCTCGGTCGCCGACGCGCCGGTGAACGCCCAGGTCTTCGCCTCCTTCCCGGCCAGGTCCACGGTGGTCGGCTCGGCGGTCAGCGCACGCTGCACGGTTGTGCCGGTGCGGCGGCGCTTGGATTCGGCCTTCTCGACGGCGGCGCTGTCGGGCCCGACGAACGAGGTCGTCTTGCTGGTGGAGGTGCAGCCGGCGAGGCCTGCGGCGGTGAGGGTCAGTGCGCCGGCGGCGAGGAACTGGCGGCGGTTCAGGTCGGTGTGCATGGTTGAACGGTGTCCTTCTGTGTCGATGGTGAGCGGTGCCACGGGCATCGGCCTGGACGCGCTCGACGACCACGGGTGATCGGATGCGCAGGCTCGAGGGCTCTCGGGAGAGGGGTCAGCGCCATCTGGGCGCGATGCCGTCGCAGATGCAGGGCAGGCGCATGGGCATGCCCCGATGGGCAGGAGCGCCGCTGGGGGGCGCTCCCCGCTGCTCACGTTCGATAGATCGACAGTTCCAGGTGCGACAGCGCTAATCGGCGGGGCGTCTGGAGAGGCGGCACCGGCTCGGGCGCGCGGCCGAGCTCGGGCAGGGTCGCGGCGAGCGGGGCCGGAAGGACGGGGATGCTCTTGCCGGTCGGCCCGGGGACGCAGGTGGAGCCTGAGCCGCTGCTCATGGCACCCGCGCAGCCGCCGGAGCCGTGGACCATGCCATGCGATCCGGACGTCGACGACGAGGGGGCGACGGCCGCCTCTGCGGTCAGAGCTGGCGTCGCCGGGGCGGAATGCTTCATCGAGGCCATGGGGGCGCTCATGGCCGTGGCCCCGGCACCGTTGGCCAGCGAGTGCATTCCGAGGAGGCCGGCGATCAGCAGGGCCGCGAGGACGAGGAGCTGCAGCCGGTGCCGGCTGCGGCGGGGTTCGTCGGTCGCGGTCTCCACGCTGCACAGCATACCCCGGTGGCGTATCCCGTCTCCAAGGGAGGATCCGTCGGCGAGGCGCACCCCCCGCGTTGCGGGAATACCCGGCAGGGGTATACGGTTACTCGTACGCGGTACCCACTGGGGGTATCTCTGCTGAGGAGGCATTCGATGGCTGCGAACGAGTACCAGGTGACGGGCATGACCTGCGGGCACTGCGAGATGTCGGTCCGCGAGGAGGTCATCGGGATCCCCGGCGTCGAGGACGTCGAGGTCAGCGCGCAGACCGGCAAGCTCGTCGTGTCGGGCTCCGGCGAGATCGACGACGCGAAGGTCCTGGCCGCCGTCGAGGAGGCCGGCTACACGGCCGTGCGCGCCTGACGACACCACCACCAGCGCGGCTCACGCTCCCCGTCGACCCCGACGGCGGCGGGGGCGGAGCGCGCACCACTGACCGCATCGGCGACATGACCGCCCCTGCGCACGAACCGGACGTCTCAAAGCCCGGAGAAGAAAGGACGCAGAGGATGACTGCACCAGCGCCGCTCAGCACGGACGCCGGCATCGAGCTGGAGATCGGCGGGATGACGTGCGCCTCGTGCGCGAACCGGATTGAGCGCAAGCTCAACAGGCTCGACGGCGTCACCGCGTCGGTCAACTACGCCACAGAGAAGGCCAAGGTCACCGTGCCCGCGGGCTACGACCCGCAGCTGCTGGTCGCCGAGGTCGAGAAGACCGGCTACACCGCCGCCCTGCCCGAGCCCCCGGACGCGAAGACCGATGACGCCTCCGACGGAGGCGCGGACGCCGACCCTGAGCTGATCTCTCTGAGGCAGAGGCTGATCGGGTCGATCGTGCTCACCGTGCCGGTGATCGCGATGGCGATGATCCCTGCCCTGCAGTTCACCTACTGGCAGTGGGCCTCGCTGACCCTGGCCGCGCCGGTGATCGTCTGGGCGGGCTGGCCGTTCCACAAGGCCGCATGGACCAACCTCAAGCACGGCACCGCGACGATGGACACGCTCGTCTCGATGGGCACCTCGGCGGCGTTCCTGTGGTCGCTCTACGCCCTGTTCCTCGGACACGCCGGCATGCCGGGCATGAAGCACCCGTTCGAGTTCGCCCTGGCCCGCTCCGACGGCGCGAGCAACATCTACCTCGAGGCGGCCGCCGGGGTGACGATGTTCATCCTCGCCGGCCGCTACTTCGAGAAGCGCTCCAAGCGCCAGGCCGGTGCCGCGCTACGCGCCTTGCTCGAGCTCGGCGCGAAGGAGGTCTCGGTGCTGCGGGACGGGACCGAGATCAAGATCCCGACCTCCGAACTGGCCGTCGGCGACGAGTTCGTCGTCCGGCCCGGCGAGAAGATCGCCACCGACGGGACGGTCGTCTCCGGCAGCTCCGCGGTGGACGCCTCCATGCTCACCGGCGAATCCGTGCCCGTCGAGGTCGGCGAAGGCGACCCGGTCACCGGGGCCACCGTGAACGCCGGCGGCCGGCTCGTCGTCCGGGCGACCCGCGTCGGCTCGGACACCCAGCTGGCGCAGATGGCCAAGCTGGTCGAGGACGCCCAGTCCGGCAAGGCCGCTGTCCAGCGGCTGGCCGACAGGATCTCCGGAGTGTTCGTCCCGATCGTCATCGCCATCGCGCTCGTCGCCCTGGCGGCGTGGCTGATCTCCGGGGCCGGCGTCTCGACGGCGTTCACCGCCGCGGTCGCGGTTCTCGTCATCGCCTGCCCCTGCGCCCTGGGCCTCGCCACCCCGACCGCACTGCTGGTCGGCACCGGCCGCGGCGCGCAGCTGGGCATCCTGATCAAGGGCCCCGAGGTCCTCGAATCCACCCGCAAGGTCGACACCGTCGTGCTGGACAAGACCGGCACCGTCACCACCGGCAGGATGACCCTGGTCGACGTGATCGCCGAGGCCGGCACCGACCGCGCCGAGCTGCTCCGCCTGGCCGGGGCCCTGGAGGACGCCTCCGAGCACCCGATCGCCCAGGCCGTCGCCAAGGGCGCGGTCCAGGAGACCGGCCAGCTCCCGACGCCGGAGGACTTCGCCAACGTCGAGGGCAAGGGCGTGCAGGGCGTCGTCGACGGCCACGCCGTGCTCGTCGGCCGGGAGTCCCTGCTGGCCGACTGGTCCCAGCACCTCTCCCCTGACGTCGCCGCCGCCAAGGCCGCAGCCGAGGCCGAGGGCAAGACCGTCGTCGCCGTCGGCTGGGACGGGCAGGCCCGCGGCGTCCTCGTCGTGGCCGACACGGTCAAGCCCACCAGCGCCGAGGCGATCCAGGGCCTGAAGGGCCTGGGCCTGACCCCGGTGCTGCTCACCGGAGACAACGAGGCCGTCGCGAAGCGGATCGCCGCCGAGGTCGGCATCGACCAGGTCATCGCCGAGGTCCTGCCCAAGGACAAGGTCGACGTCGTCGCCCGCCTCCAGGGCGAAGGCAAGGTCGTCGCGATGGTCGGCGACGGCGTCAACGACGCCCCCGCCCTCGCCCAGGCCGATCTGGGTCTGGCGATGGGCACCGGCACCGACGTCGCCATCGAGGCCTCCGACATCACTCTGGTGCGCGGGGACCTGCGGGCCGCCGTCGACGCGATCCGGCTGTCCCGCCGGACCTTGGGCACCATCAAGGCCAACCTGTTCTGGGCCTTCGCCTACAACGTCGCGGCCATCCCGGTCGCGGCGCTGGGCATGCTCAACCCCATGCTCGCGGGCGCGGCGATGGCGTTCTCATCCGTCTTCGTCGTCGGCAACAGCCTCCGCCTGCGCGGATTCCGCAGCGTCACCCCGCACTGACCCGCACAACCACCCACCCGAACTGAACTGATCGCACGAGAGGCATCCGACGATGACGAACGACTCCCACGCCCACGCCAGCTGCTGCAGCACCTCCAGCGCCGCGAACCCGGCGGTCGACGCCGAGGGCCGCGAGAACCTGCTGAGCGGCAGCGACGACATGACCACCTGCCCCGTCATGGTCGGCAGCCGGGTCAGCAAGACCGCGGCCGAGGCGGCAGGCCTCTTCCGCGACTACCGAGGCCAGCGCTACTGGTTCTGCTGCGCCGGCTGCGGGCCGGCCTTCGACGCCGACCCCGCCAAGTACGCCGCCGCCATGGCGTAGTCCGAGCACCGGATCGGAGCGCCCGGATAGACGCTCCGGCGGACCAGCAGGATTGCGATATACCCCACCGGGGTATATGGTCGGAGATGGACAAGGCAACGAACAGGAGACCACATGCGCAAGCGCCTCACCATGACCCTCGCAGCAGGAGTGCTCGGCGGAGCACTCCTGCTGACCGGCTGCAGCTCCGGCGACCAGGACCCCTCGAAAGCCGGCCCGCACCACGGCGGCAGCAGCTCGACGAGCTCCCCGGCCAGCAGCGACGGCGGGATGGACCACTCCTCGATGGAGCACCCGATGGACGGCGGCCCAGCGCCCGCCGGCATCGAGAAGGCCGCCTCCCCCAAGTACCCGGTCGGCACCCAGGTGATCCTCACCGCCGACCACATGATGGGCATGGACGGCGCGAAGGCCACGATCGTCGGCGCGTACGACACCTACACCTACGCGGTGAACTTCACGCCCACCACCGGCGGCGAACCGGTCAAGGACCACAAGTGGGTCGTCCAGCAGGAGATCAAGGACGCCGGCAGCAAGCAGCTGGCCGACGGCACCGAAGTCACCCTGGAGGCCGAGCACATGAAGGGCATGAAGGGCGCGAAGGCCACCATCGCCTCCTCCACCGACGAGACCGTCTACATGGTCGACTACGAAGCAGGCGGCATGAAGATGACCAACCACAAGTGGGTCGTCGAGAGCGAGATCAAGCCGGCCTCCTGAGCCGGCCACCACCGCAGAGCAGGGCCCGGACAAGGGAAGCAGCAATGACAGACCCGAACGCGCATCAGCACCACCACGGCGACACCGCAGACGCGCCCGCCCACAGCGGGCACGCCGTCGCGACCACCGCGCCCGGCCACGGGGAAGATCCGCACGCGGGGCACGCAGGCCACGTCGCGCACCAGGGGCAGCACGGAGACCACGCCGGTCACGGCGGTCATGGAGGCCACGGGGACCACGTCGGCCAGTTCCGTCGGCTGTTCTGGATCAACCTCGTCATCGCCGCCCCGGTGGTGGGGCTCTCGCCCATGTTCGCCATGCTGCTCGGGTACTCCGTGCCCGGCTGGGCGGGGTGGGTCGCAGCGGTGCTCGGCACCGTCATGTACGTCTGGGGCGGCAAGCCGTTCCTCACCGGTGCCTGGAGCGAGCTGAGGAGCCGCAAGCCGGGGATGATGCTGCTGATCGCGCTGGCGATCACCGTGGCGTTCTTCGCCTCCTGGGCCGCCACCCTCGGGCTCGTCCACCACGAGCTGGAGTTCTGGTGGGAGCTGGCGCTGCTGATCGTCATCATGCTGCTGGGGCACTGGATCGAGATGCGCTCCCTGGCCCAGACCACCTCCGCGCTCGACTCGCTTGCCGCCCTGCTGCCCGACGAGGCCGAGCGCGTCGAGGGCGACGACATCGTCAAGGTGGACCCCGCCGAGCTTCGCGTCGGCGACGTCGTCATCGTCCGCCCCGGCGGCAGCGTCCCCGCCGACGGCACCGTCGTCGACGGCCACGCCGACATGGACGAGTCGATGATCACCGGCGAGTCCCGGCCCGTCGCCCGCGGCGAGGGCGACCCGGTCACCGCCGGCACGGTGGCCACCGACTCCGGCCTGCGGGTCGAGATCACCGCCACCGGCGACGACACCGCCCTGGCCGGCATCAACCGGCTCGTCGCCGAGGCGCAGGGCTCCTCCTCCCGCGCTCAGCGCATCGCCGACCGCGCCGCCGCCTGGCTGTTCTGGTTCGCCCTCGGCGCTGCCCTGATCACCGCGATCGTCTGGACGCTGGCCGGGTCCCCCGACGACGCCGTGGTCCGCACCATCACCGTGCTCGTGATCGCCTGCCCCCACGCCCTGGGCCTGGCGATCCCGCTGGTCGTCTCCATCGCCACCGAGCGCGCCGCTCGCGGCGGCGTCCTGGTCAAGGACCGCCTCGCGCTGGAGTCCATGCGCCAGGTCGATGCCGTGCTGTTCGACAAGACCGGCACCCTCACCAGGGGCGAGCCCACCGTCACCGGCGTCGAACCGACCGGAGACCTGGACGCCAACCAGGTCCTCGCCCTGGCCGCATCGGCCGAGGCCGACAGCGAGCACCCGCTCGCCCGGGCCATCGTCGCCGCCGCCAAGGACCGCGGCCTCGCCCTGCAGCAGGCCACCGGATTCTCCTCCTCGCCCGCCGTCGGCGTCACAGCGACCGTGGCCGGCCACGAGATCCGCGTCGGCGGCCCCCGGCTGCTCGAGGAGACCGGCCAGCACGAAACTGAATCCGCAGAAGCCTGGCGCGGCGAGGGCGCGATCATCCTGCACGTCCTGCGCGACGGGCAGGTGATCGGCGGCCTCAAACTCGCCGACGAGGTCCGCCCGGAGTCCCGCGACGCCGTCGACGCGCTCCACGAACTGGGTGTCGAGGTCGTCATGATCACCGGCGACGCCGAGGCCGTGGCGAACGAGGTCGGCCAGGAGCTCGGCATCGACCGCGTCTTCGCCGGCGTCCGCCCCGAGGACAAGTCGGCCAAGGTCGCCCAGCTGCAGCACGAGGGCAAGAAGGTCGCCATGGTCGGCGACGGCGTCAACGACGCCCCGGCGCTGGCCCAGGCCGACGTCGGCATCGCCATCGGCGCGGGCACCGACGTCGCCATCGCCTCCGCCGGCGTCATCCTGGCCAGCTCCGACCCCCGCTCGGTTCTGTCGGTCACCCAGCTGTCGAAGGCCGCCTACCGGAAGATGAAGCAGAACCTGTGGTGGGCCGCCGGGTACAACCTGATCTCCGTCCCGCTGGCGGCCGGCGTCCTCGCACCCGTCGGCTTCGTGCTGCCGATGTCGGTCGGCGCGATCCTGATGTCGCTGTCCACCGTCGTCGTCGCCCTCAACGCCCAGCTGCTGCGGCGCATCGACCTCACCCCCCAAGCCAGCACCCGCTCGATCCTGGAGCGTCAGAAGTGAAGGACACGCCCATGACACTCGACACCACCACCGACACCACTGACAGCACCGGCACCGCCAGCCCCGGCACCGAAGTCGCCGCCGCCGCGGCCCACCATCACGGCTACATCAGCGACAAGGACCGCTACCTGACGCGCATGAAGCGGATCGAGGGCCAGGCCCGCGGCATCGCCAAGATGATCGACGACGAGAAGTACTGCATCGACATCCTCACCCAGGTCTCAGCGCTCACCCGAGCCCTGCAGGGCGTCGCGACCGGGCTGCTCGACGCCCACCTCAAGCACTGCGTCCTCGACGCCGCCAAGCTCGGCGACGACGACGCGGCGATCGCCAAGATCCAGGAAGCCACCGACGCGATCAACCGCCTCGTCCGCTCCTGAGGCTCACGAGCAGCGCACCCGCGCACACGAAGGAGAAGGACCCATGCCCCGTTTCGCCCCGCTGACCGCGGAGACCGCCGTCGGCGCGTCCCGGGACCTGCTCGGCGAGCTCGTCGAGCGCCACGGCACCGTGGGCGACATGGTCTCCACGATGGCCCACTCCCCGGCCGTCCTCGGCGGCTACCTGCAGCTGAGTAGAGCGATGCGCCGCGCCAAGCTCGACCGGAGAATCAGCGAGCTTCTCTCCATCGCGGTGCAGGCGCAGCAGGGCTGCGGCCTGTGCCTCGACGCCCACGTCGCGGCCGCCCGCTCCCTGGGCGTCGCCGAGGAGGAGATCAGCCTCGCCCACCAGGGCACGTCGAGCAATCCCGCCATCTCGGCCATGATCCGGCTCGGGCGGCAGGTCTATCGGGAGCCGACCTCCGTCACCGACGAGCAGATCGACCAGCTCCGCGCGTTCGGCTACAGCGACCGCGCGATCGCCGACGTCGTCGGCGTCGTCGCGCTCAACATCCTCACCGGCGCGTTCAACCTCGTCGCCGGGCTGGGACCCGAGGACCAGCACTGACGCCCGAGGGCATTCTCTTCGGCGACCCGACTGTGCACGGGGCCTTTCGACCGGCGGGTGCGGGCCGCGTCGTCGGCCTCGCACCGGCTGGCCTGGCAGCGGGAGCCGTGCTCGCAGCAGTCGCCCTGGCCTCGGCCAGAGCGGGGTCTGGCGGTCAGCTCCCGGGTCGGATTGGCATGTCGCCGGTGTTTGCCGAATACTTGTCCGGGGCCACGGCGTGCTCCGCGGCACTCTGGGGCCACCGAATCGAGCGGAAGGCGGGAAGGCAGTGCAGCGTTTCCTGAGCATCGCGCGCCGCTTCTCGCCGGTGCTCGCGGTCCTCACCGTCGCAGCTCTGCTGATGCTGCAGCCGCCGGCTCGCGCCGCTGACCATTTCTCGATGTCTGCGTCACTGGGCACCGCCGCCGCCGATGCCGGCGCTGCCGAGATGGCGACCGGCCATTCCCCGGAGAACAGCGCTCCCATTGTGGTCCACGGCCAGTTCTCGACCAAGAACGTCGGTGACCAGCAGGCGGCCGCGGCCGCCGGCCATTTGTCCATGGGGACCGTGTCCTCCGGGATGGGCATGGCGTCGGGCTGCGGCCCGGACTGCGGCTCGCCGGCGAGCCCGTCCCCGGGTCCGATGGACTGCGTCGCAGCGGGCTGCCTGATCCTGCTGGTGCTGCTGGTCGGGATCGGAGGCCTGCGGCCGGCAGCCCGCGGAGGCGGCTGGTCGCTTCCGCGCCCATCACGGCGCACTCTTATGGAATCGTTGGTCCTCCGCTGCTGGGCTCGCCCTCCGCTGAGCCTCGCCGAGCTGTCGATCAGTCGCACCTGAGCCGGTCGCAGGTCCATCCGCGCCCGTTTCGGGGCAGCAGACATGCAGCCGTGGCCGTTCCCAGCCGGAGAACCGGCAAGTAACCACGGACCCGGCAAGTAACCACGGAACCTGTGGGCGGGTGTGCCGACCCGCGACGCTCGCGACGCCCCGGCGTCCATTCTCTGACGACTCCTTTGACAACTCGCGACGACCCCACCGGCTGGAGTTGAGCGGTCCATGCATCCTCGGCGACGTCGGGCACGTCTTCCCCGGTGGCCGTCGACCATCCCAGCTGAGAGACCCATGACCAAGAACCAGAAATCATCCACTAAGTCTTCGAAATCGTCGCCATCGCAGCGCTCGACCGGCGGGCGTACGGCCAGCAGCCGGTCCGCGCGGGACCGGCTGCGGCAGATGCAGCTCCAGGAGGCCAAGGCCCGACGGGCGCGACGGCTGATCACGGGTGCCGCGATCGCTGTCGTGGTGCTGGCCGTCGCCGCCGGAGCGGTGGTCATCGCCAGCCTCCAAGGCGGTGGATCCGACGGCCCCACCGGCGGGGCTGCCGCCGCGGGGCGTCGGGACCTGCCGCCATGGTCGCTGCCCGCCAACACCTCTGACGCGGCGAAGGCCGTCGGCCTCCGAGTCGGCCCGATGGAGGGAACGGCGGCCCACTTCCACTCCCACCTCGACATCAGCGTCAACGGGCAGCCCATCGCCGTGCCGGCCAACATCGGCGTCGACCCCGCTAGCGGCCAGATGTCGGAGCTCCACACCCACGACGAACGCGGCGTGCTGCACGTCGAGGCCCCCACCGCCGACGGCCGCTACACCCTCGGCCAGGTCTTCACCGAGTGGCAGGTCCGCCTCGACGCCGAAGGCATCGGCGGACTGGACAACAGCAACACCGACAGCCTGCGCGCCTACGTCGACGGGAAGCGATTCCAGGGAGACCCCGCCACGATCCAGCTCACCGCCCACCGGCAGATCTCACTGGTCTACGGGCCGCGAGACGCCACCGACGACCCGGCGGCCAGCTACGCGTTCGAGCAGGGCGAGTAGACGATGCCAGCGAGAGGACCACAGACCGCGGCCCGGACCGTTGCGCTGGCCGCCGCCGTGCTGAGCCTGGGGCTGGCCGCGGGCTGCACGAAGTCCATAGACCCCGCCTCGCCGTCGAAGGACGGCTCCGCCGGGCCGGCCTCCGGTGTGGTGTGCAGCTCTATCAACCCGGACAGCGCAAGCCCGCCTCGACCGCCGAAGGGCCCGACGTCAGGACCGGCGGGAACGTGACCACCGACCATCCCGGCAAGGTGGTCGTGGTCAACGTGTGGGCGTCCTGGTGCGGGCCCTGCCGCAAGGAGGCCCCCGACCTCGCCGCCGCGAGCCGTGACACGGCCAAGACGGCCCGGTTCGTCGGCCTCAACATCCGCGACGACCGCGAAGCCGCGCAGGCCTTCACCCGCGCCTTCAAGACCCCCTACCCGAGCATCTTCGACCCCGAGGGCAAGCAGCTGGTGAAGTTCTCCGGGCAGCTGTCCACCACGGCCATCCCGACCACCCTGGTGATCGACCGCGCAGGGCGCAGCGCTGCCCGCATCACCGGACCCGTGGATCGCGACACCCTCGCCGCGCTCATCACCGACACCGCCAACGGCAAGTAGCCGACCGGCCCCAGGCATCGACCAGCGCTGCGGCCGGCCCGGGAGTCGACAGACCACGAGAAAGGAAATCTGGTGCTCGAGTCACTGGGAAGCTGGGCCGCGCAGACGGTCAGCGGGGCGATGCCATTGGCGTTGCCGGTCGCGTTCCTGGCCGGCCTCGTGTCGTTCTTCTCGCCCTGCGTGGTGCCGCTGCTGCCGGGATATATCTCCTACGCAACCGGCCTGTCGGCCGCCGAGATCGTGGCCGCTCGACCGCGGACGAGGATGTGGCGCGCGCTGGCGGGGACCGTCTTGTTCGTCGCCGGCTTCGGCGTCGTGTTCGTCGGCAGCGCCACCCTGGCCGGGGCTCTCGGCGGCATCGTCCTGCGATGGCAGGGACCCCTCACCCGCGCGATGGGCGCGATCATGATCGTGCTTGGCCTGATCTTCGCCGGCCTGGTCCGCTTCGGCCAGCGCGACCTACGGCCCACCCGGCTGCCTCGGGTCGGCCTCGCCGCTGCTCCGCTGGTCGGTCTCGTCTTCGGCCTGGGATGGACGCCCTGCACCGGCCCGACGCTCGGCGCGGTGCTGACGATGGCGCTGAACGCGGGCAGCGCGGCCAAGGGCGCATGGCTGGCCGTGGCCTACACCCTCGGGCTCGGCGTGCCGTTCATCGTCGCAGCGGTGGCCTTCCAGCGCATCAGCCGTGCCGTCGCCTTCCTGCGGGCCCGGCAGGAACTGATCATGCGGATCGGCGGCCTGTTGATGATCGCGACCGGGGCGCTGATGATCACCGGCGTTTGGGGCTGGCTGATGGGCGTCATCCGGCAGGTCGTCAGCGGATTCGTCACCGTGATCTGACCGCGTTCCGAGCCCGACCCGCCGGCTCGCCGCCCCGGGCTCGGGCAGGTGAGGTGATGACTGCTGGCCGCGGCACCCTTGCCGCGATGGGCAGCAGGAGTCATGATCGGCAGCTCCGGCATCGACCACCCGTGCGGGCAGCCGCGTTGCCTCTCACCAAGTGAGGGCATCAAGTGAGGGCGCGTCATCTGCGTTTCGGTGTCAGGCCGCAGACCCCGTGACCCGCACCGCCATCTCGTCCACGTTCGGCATGCGCTCCTTCACCGACGCCTCCGCCTCTGCCGCCACGCGGTCGGCCTCGGCCAGGCTCAGCGACCGCGTGCGCAGCAGGGCGTCGCCGTGCAGGCGATGGCCGACCCACCGCAGCCGCACCTGCTCCACCGACTCGACCTCGGTCAGGTGCTCCAGGGCGTGCTCGGCCCGGTCGAGGAGCTCGGGCTCGATGCCGTCCATCAGCCGCCGGCCGACCGATCGGACAGTGCCGACCAGCAGCACCGCGATCATCGCCGAGATCAGCAGCCCGACGATCGGGTCGGCCAGCGGGAAGCCCAGCAGCACGCCGATCCCGCCGGCGACCACCGCCAGCGAGGTGAACCCGTCGGTCCGGGCGTGCACGCCGTCGGCGACCAGCGCGGCCGAGCCGATCTTCCGGCCCACGCGGATCCGGTACACCGCGACCGCCTCGTTGCCCAGGAACCCGGCGATCCCTGCGGCGATCACCCAGCCGATGTTCTCCATCGGGCGTGGGTTGATCATCCGGTCGATCGCCTCGTAGGCGGCCACGATCGAGGACAGCGCGATCATCAGCACGATGAACAGGCCGGCGAGGTCCTCGGCCCGGTTGAAGCCGTAGGTGTACTTCCGCGTCGCGGCCCGCCTTGACAGTGCGAACGCGATCCACAGCGGGATCGCGGTGAGCGCGTCGGAGAGGTTGTGGATCGTGTCGGCCAGCAGCGCGACCGAGCCGGAGAAGGCGACGATCACCGCCTGCACCACGGTGGTGGCGATCATGATCACGAGGCTGATCTTCAGCGCCCGGACGCCCTCTGCGTTCGCCTCCATCGCGTCGTCGATCGAGTCCGCGGCGTCGTGGGAGTGCGGCACGAAGATCCCGTAGAGGAATCCCTTGAGTCCCGTCGGGTGCGAGTGGCCGTGGCCATGCCCATCGCCGCGATCATGATCGTGGTCGGGCTCATGGTCATGATCGTGCCCGGGCTCGATTTCGACGGCGTCGTGCGGATGGGCGTGGTCGTGCCGGGTCATGC
Source organism: Dermacoccus sp. BD5 (assembly GCF_044878485.1). NCBI lineage: Bacteria > Bacillati > Actinomycetota > Actinomycetes > Micrococcales > Dermacoccaceae > Dermacoccus > Dermacoccus sp. BD5. The sequence continues at coordinate 15,242 of NZ_JANJER010000026.1, forward strand.
TCGTTCCCGTTCCTGGTGGTGGTGCGCCGGGGGCTGGCCCTGCGCAATGGAGTGCTCGGCCTGGAAGATCGCGTCGGACACCAGCTGCGAGGCGTGCTCGTTCTCCAGTCGGTAGAACACCCGCTGCCCCTCCTGCCGGGTCGACACGATCCGCGCCATCCGCAGCTTCGCCAGATGCTGCGACACCGCCGCCGGGGACTTGTCCACGATGTCGGCCAGATGGTTGACCGACACCTCCCCGCTGCCGCGCAGCGCCAGGATGATCCGCACCCGCGTCGCGTCCGCGAGCAGCCCGAACACCTCCACCGCCAGCTCCACGAACGGCGAGTCCGGGTCCAGCCCGCACATCTGCTTATCTGCGTCCATGCGCAGATTATCGCATGACCGATGCGTCAGCGCATCCTGTATGGTCATCGCATGATGACCATTCTTGCTCGGACCGCCGAGGGGTCTCGATCATGACGCGCGTCCCGCCGCTCCTTCTGGCCGCCGGCGCGGCCGCGGCTCAGGGGCTGATCGCGCGGGGGTCGGCGAGCACCGCGCTGTCGCGGGCAACGGCTGGCGCGATGGCCGCGGCATCGGCAGGGCTGCTGCTCTCATCGACCACGGCGTTCCGACGCCGGGGCACGACCGTCGACCCCCTCGCCGTCGACCGGGCAGAGGCGCTGGTCACGACCGGGCCGTTCCGCCTCACGCGGAACCCGATGTACACGGTCATGGCCGGGCTGCTCCTCGCCCACGCGGCCCTTCGCCGATCGTGGGCGGCGCTCCTGCCCGCCGCCGGCTTCGTCGCCCTGATCGACCGGATCCAGATCCCGGCGGAGGAGAGCGCCCTGCGGGAGAAGTTCGGTGCCGCCTTCGACGCCTATGCGGCCGCGGCTCCCCGCTGGATCGGCCCGCCGACCTTGCCGTCTGGTCAGTGATCACTGTATAGTTCAGCGTGTGCTGACTATTGCTTCGCGTCTCGACGTCATGAACCGGCTCGGCCGGGCCATGGCGGACCCGACGCGCTCCCGGATCCTGATGTCCTTGCTCGACGGCCCGAGCCACCCCGCCGTGCTCTCGCGCGAGCTCGGGCTGACGCGCTCGAACGTGTCCAACCACCTGACCTGCCTGCGCGACTGCGGGATCGTGGTCGCCGAGCCCGAGGGCCGTCAGACCCGCTACGAGATCGCCGACCCGCACCTGGCCGCGGCGCTGACGGCGCTGGTGGACGTGACGCTGGCCGTGGACGAGAGCGCGCCGTGCATCGACCCGCAGTGCTCGGTGCCGGGCTGCTGCGCCGCGACCGGCTCGGGGGACGCCTCGTGAGCGCCGCCTGCGGCTGCGACGAGCCGACCACCAGCTCATCCGAGGAAGCCGAGGAGACCGAGCGCCCTTGGTGGCGCGACCCGGGACTGGTCGTGCCGATCCTCTCCGGCGTCGCGTTCGGCACCGGCCTGGTGCTGGAGTGGTCGGGGCTGCACGTCGCGGCGCTGGTCGCGTTCTGGGCGGGGCTGCTGCTGGGCGCGTACACGTTCGTGCCCGGCGCGCTGCGGAACCTGGTCGTCAGGCGGAGGCTGGGGATCGCGCTGCTGATGACGATCAGCGCCGTCGGCGCGGTGATCCTCGGCTACGTGGAGGAGGCCGCCGCGCTGGCGTTCCTCTACTCGATCGCCGAGGCCCTGGAGGACAAGGCGATGGACCGCGCTCGCGGCGGCCTGCGCGCGCTGCTCAAGCTCGTGCCGGATACCGCGACCGTGCTGCGCGACGGGGCCTCGGTCGAGATCCCGGCGAAGGAGATCGCCGTCGGCGACGTGCTGCTGGTCCGCCCGGGCGAGCGGGTCGCGACCGACGGGACTGTCCGGTCCGGCCGCTCCAGTCTGGACACCTCGGCGATCACCGGCGAGTCGATCCCGGTCGAGGTCGCCCCCGATGACGCGGTGTCGGCGGGCGCGATCAACACCGCGGGTGTGCTGGAGGTCGAGGCGACCGCGGCGGGCACCGACAACTCGCTGACCACCATCGTTGAGCTGGTCGAGCAGGCCCAGGCCGAGAAGGGCGAACGCGCGCGCATCGCCGACCGGATCGCCCGCCCGCTGGTGCCCGGCGTGATGGTCCTCGCCGTCCTGGTCGGCGTGCTCGGCTCGCTGCTCGGCGACCCCGAGACCTGGATCACCCGCGCCCTGGTCGTCCTCGTCGCCGCCAGCCCGTGCGCGCTGGCGATCGCGGTGCCCGTCACCGTGGTCTCCGCGATCGGGGCGGCGACGAAGTTCGGCGTCGTCATCAAGAGCGGTGCCGCCTTCGAGCGCCTCGGCGGCATCCGCCACCTCGCCGTGGACAAGACCGGCACCCTGACCCGCAACCGGCCCGAGGTCACCGCCGTCGTCGCCGCCGACGGCTTCGACGACGCCCAGGTGCTCGCCTGGGCCGCCGCCGTCGAGCAGCACTCGACGCACCCGCTGGCCGCCGCCATCGCCGCCGCGGGCCAGGCAGCCCCCGCCGCGCAGGACGTGGCCGAGGAGGCCGGGCACGGCATCGGCGGCCTGGTCGACGGCCGCCGGGTGACGGTGGGCAGCCCCCGCTGGATCGACGCGGGGGCGCTCAAGGCCCGGGTCGAGGACCTGGAGGCCGAGGGACAGACCTGCGTGCTCGTGGCCGTCGACGGCCGCCTGGCCGGGGCGATCAGCGTCCGCGACGAGCTGCGCCCCGAGGTCCCCGAGGTCGTGCGCACGCTGCGGGCCCAGGGCGTCGAGGTGAGCATGCTCACCGGCGACAACGCCCGCACCGCGCACGCGCTCGCGCAGCGCGCCGGGATCGGCGACGTGCACGCCGAGCTGCGGCCCGAGGACAAGGCCCGCATCGTCGCCCAGCTCTCCGAGGCCTCGCCCACGGCGATGATCGGCGACGGCATCAACGACGCTCCCGCCCTGGCCGGGGCGACCGTGGGCATCGCGATGGGAGCGACCGGCTCCGACGCCGCGATCGAGTCCGCCGACGTCGCCTTCACCGGCCACGACCTCGGCCTGATCCCGCAGGCGCTGCGCCACGCCCGCCGCGGCCGGGCGATCATGAACCAGAACATCGTGCTGTCCCTGGCGATCATCACCGTGCTGCTGCCCCTGGCCATCACCGGCGTGCTCGGCCTGGCCGCGGTCGTCCTCGTCCACGAGGTCGCCGAGGTCGTCGTCATCGCCAACGGGCTGCGCGCCGCGCGTGCCCGCAAGCCTCAGGCAGCGGGCTGATGCGGGCGAAGGACGCGGTCCGCGGGTCCACTGCCCGGATCGCTCATGGTCCGAGGCGGACGCTCCTGGTAGCGGGGACCTTCCTGCTCGGCGGTTTGGTCGTCCTGGTCGACCAAGGGACCAAGGCATGGGCTGAGGCCACCCTCTCGACGCAGGAGCGCATCCCGCTCGTCGGCGAGCTGCTGGGACTCCAGCTGGCGTACAACCCCGGTGCGGCGTTCTCCTTCGGCGAGGGCTCGACCTGGGTGTTCGCGCTGGTCGCTGTCGCGGCCGCGGTCGCCGCGGTCGTCTTCGCGTTCCGTGTCCGGCGTCTTCGGTGGGCGGTCGTGATCGGTGCCGTCGGCGGTGCGGCGGCCTCGCACGCCGGGGACCGGCTCTTCCGCGCCCCCGGCTTCGCCCGCGGCCACGTCGTGGACTTCCTGGCCTACGGCGACTGGTTCATCGGGAACGTCGCCGACATCGTCATCGTCGTGGGCGCGGTCACCGGGGCGTTCCTGATGCTCCACGACGGCTCATCGCCAGAAGACTCCCCGAGTTCTTCGGCACGGCTCAGTTCCGAAGAGGCTGGCGAGCGGAGCTGACGACGGCTGCCGAGCCGCAGACAGGATTGAGAGGAGAAGATGTTGGAGATCACGCTGCAGTACTTCGACGGGTGCCCGAACTGGGAGGTGATCGACCGGCGGCTCGCCGAGGCCCTCGACGGCCGATCGGACGTCCGCGTCGCGCATCAGCGAGTCGAGACCGCCGACGACGCCGCCCGCCTCGAGTTCCACGGGTCCCCGACCGTCCTCGTCGACGGCGTCGACCCCTTCGCCGACGAGCACACACCGGTCGGGCTCGCCTGCCGGGTGTTCCGCACTCCTGCCGGGCTGGCCGGGTCGCCGACCGTCGATCAGCTGCGCGCAGCCATCGGTCGCGCGCCGACGTCGGCGGTGACGGGGCTCGAGTCGCCGGTCGGACCGCTGGGCGGGCTGCCGATCGCCTGCGCGCTCGCGCCGACCGCGGGCAAGCAGCAGCTCGAGAGGTGGCGAGCCTTCGACGACGACTACCTCCTCGAGGTCGAGCGCGGAGAGGCCAGACTGGTCGTGCACTACGCCCGGACCGGCGACTCAGCGCGGCGGCTGCGCGATCTGGTCGCGACCGAGAGCGCCTGCTGCTCGTTCGTCGACTGGCAGATCGACGACGACCACGCCGACCTGCGCCTTGTCGTCACCGGCACCCCTGAGCAGCTCGCTGGTCTCAGCATCGGCTAGGTAGGTGCTCGGGGCCAGCCGCTGGCCGCGGCGACGCCGATGCGCCACCAGCATCGTCGTCCCGGTTTCTCAGGCAGCTCGGCGCAATCCGCGCGTGGACGGGCCGCGTCCGGGTACGGGACCGGATGGCCGAACAGTCGCTGACCGTGTTGCCGGGAGGAACGAATCCTGATGGACGTCCTGAGCGCAGCCGTCGACGCGCTGGCGATGGCCGGCTCGATGGGCTGGCAGATCCTCTGGCCCCTCGGGCTCGGCTTCACGCTGTCCGGCGTCATCCAGGCGGTGGTGCGCAAGGAGCGCGTCACGCAGCTGATGGCCGACGACTCGCCGAGATCGATCGCGGTCTCCGCACTGTTCGGCGCGGCGTCCTCGTCCTGCTCCTACGCCGCGGTCGCGCTGGCCCGGGCGCTGTTTCGCAAGGGCGCGGACTTCGCGGCGGCGATGGCCTTCGAGATCGCCTCGACCAACCTGGTGCTCGAGCTCGGGCTGGTCCTGTGGTTCGTGATGGGCTGGCAGTTCACCGCCGCGGAGTTCGTCGGCGGCCCGATCATGATCGTGCTGGTCGCGCTCGGATTCAGGCTCTGGATGCGCGGCCGGATCGTCGAGGCGGCGCGGCGGCAGGCCGAGCAGAGGCTCGCCGGGTCGATGGAGGGCCACGCCGCCATGGACATGTCCGTCCAGGGCGACGCCGGATTCTGGGCCCGGCTGCTCTCCCGGGACGGCGTGACCGCGGTCTCGCGCTACTTCGTGATGGACTGGGCGGCCGTGCTCCGCGACATCGTGCTGGGCCTGCTGATCGCCGGCGCGTTCGCCGCCTGGGTGCCCAAGGCCTGGCTGCAGGCAGTGTTCTTCACCGAAGACCCGGTCGCCTCGTTCGTGCTGGGCCCGCTGATCGGGCCACTGCTGGCCGTGATCAGCTTCGTCTGCTCGGTCGGGAACGTGCCACTGGCGGCGGTGCTGTGGAACGGCGGGATCAGCTTCGGCGGCGTGGTCAGCTTCCTGTTCGCCGACCTGATCATCATCCCGATCATCCTCATCTACAAGAAGTACTACGGCTGGAAGGCCACGTCCCGGATCTGCCTGGTCTTCTACGCCGCAATGGTCATCGCCGGGTACGCCGTCGAATTGATCTTCGGCCCGCTCGGCATGGTCCCGCACGACCGGAGCCTGGCGGTCGCCGAGACCGGCATCAGCTGGAACTACACCACCTGGCTGAACATCGCCTTCCTCGCACTCGCCGCCGCCCTGCTGACCGTGTTCCTCCGCACCGGCAGTATCGGCATGCTGCGCATGATGGGCGGCTCCCCGGAGCCGGCCGGGCGCGGCGACTCTGCCTCGCACAGGCAAGAATGATCAACGGCCGACCAGTTCCGAGGTGCCGGCCGGCCCCACTCATGCGGTCGCCACACTTGGTCGCCGCTTTCCGGCGCACTCGCGGCGTGGACGGATCAGCTGTCGTGCGCCCGCGCCGGCTGATACCGTCCCGGGGGCCGTGTCCGACCAGTCCCGCAGGCCCGGCTGCTGCACCGCGAGGATGACCCCGAAACCCGATCGTAGGCAAGGCACAGGACCGACCGCCCGGCGAGGAACTTGCCCGTCCCGCGGACGAACGCCAGGCCAGCCGTCCGCAATTCAGGCAGGGGGGCCTCATCTCGACGCTGCGACGGTGTCGAGTCCGCTTCTCACAGCGAGGGAGTCGGCACTATCGCAGGTCCGGGCCGGCACTACCGATCTGAGCCCCGTCCCGCCTGCGTCGTCTCGGTATCACCACGGCCGTCACGTGCTGCGAGGACGGCCAGGTATCGGTTATACGCGGCCAGTTCGGGGTCCCCACTCCGATCGGCGTCGCGGTCGGCTGAAGCGGACCTGGCAGAGTCGTAGCGGTACCATCGCCACACCAGATATGCGACGATCGCGGTGGCGGGTCCCTCGCCGTAGGACCAGGCAAGCCCGCCGGCGATCTGCTGGTCGGCGACAGGATCGATTCCCCAGGACCGTGGGGGTGCGGCGAACGCGGCGACCACGGTCGTCGGTGTCATCATGATCAGCACGCCGAAGAACGCGTGCAGGGCCATCTCGGCGAAGACGTCGAGCATCCGGCCGAGATGGGTGGGGTGGACCGGCCCCGGTCCGACCGTGAGGATCGGGACGGCGAACAGGACCCCTGCGGCCAGGAAGCCGATCTCGAGGCCGTTGTGGCCCGCCCAGGTCCCGAGGAGCCGGGAGCCGAGGTCGCTGAGGTAGAGGCCGTAGTAGGTGAGCAGGAATAGCGGGATGCCGAACGCCGGATGCAACATGATGCGGTGCGGCCGGGAATAGACGATGGCCGTAACCGTGCGCAGCAGCCCACCGAACGACCCACGATGCGGGACGGCTCGCAATGTCAGTCGGAACGGGGCA
>NZ_JANJER010000027.1:0-20275 GCF_044878485.1 Dermacoccus sp. BD5
AGGGTGGAGCACGTCGAGGTCTTTCGGGATGGCGAGCGTGAAGAACTTCCATCATCCGGGAGACCTCGACCCCTACCCGGCCACTGACGCGCTCAACCGACTACACCCTCGTTCGTGAAGAGCCCGTTAAATAGCTGGCGAATTTGGGGCACAGTTTCCCGTTGCATAGCACGCATCAGGATCTGAGTGTCGACCACTTCGGGGTTGGTCTTGATCCGGGCAGCCGCTTTCAGGCGTTGGGAAGGAGAAGACGAACTCAGTGCGTCCTCAATCCATACCTCAGCAGCCTCATCGGTGTCAGTCATTATCGGAGTAGAACTGGGCGCGGCGTTCAAACGCCTCCCGCCCACCTTCCATGATGCTGGTAATCGCCGCGACTACCAAGGGCGACTCAAACGATGCGGCTTCGACAATCTCGCCATGCTGGCCGTCACTCGCAAGCGCGAACACTTTCCCCGCTGCTCCAAGTACCGGGATATTTGCGTTGTGCGTGGCGACGATGGTCTGCACTTGGTCCGCGGTGCGGGAGTTCATGGCGGACACCACATGGTCAACGAGGTATGCGTTGTCGAGATGGTCCTCGGGTTGATCGAGAATCAGGGTCCGCTCTCGCTCCGAAAGCACGATTGGGAGGGTAACCGCGCACTTCTGCCCGGCAGACAAGTTGTCGACACTCTTATCTACAGCTCCATCGCGAAGCAAGAAGTCAACTCTGTCCTTGAGGCTGACCTGGGCAAGACGCTCGATTCCGTCAACGGTTTCTAGCCCACTAATCACCCGGGCAGCTTGCTCGGACGTGAGGTCGCCAGCAGAGGCGAGCCCGTCAACGTCATGAGCTTCCACCAGTTCCAGGAGCATCCGGGGAAGCACACGGGCTGCCAATGAATCGATGAGGGTCGATCGCGTGTGCGTACCCCTCAGGCTTTCGGTGAGAAGCTCACGAAGTTCGGAGCTATCGGCGAGGTGCTCGACGACTACGACGATGTGGTGATCGATCTGACGAGACGTTGACTCCGCAACCTCTTGTCGCGCGCGGAACAAGCGCTCCTCTTCGGCCTCCACACTCGCAAAGACGTCATCTCGACGCTCCTCAAGTCTCCGTAGTTCCTCCGACAGCACCCCAATACGCTTGTCGTTGTCATCGAGCTCCCTCAATTGGGCATCAACATTGCGAATCTGGGCGGTGAGCTGACCAAGGCCCGCTTCAGCTTGCTCGAGCGTTTCGCGTAGGGGTGCGGCGGCTTCGCGAAGCTTCGCCTCTTCCTGTTTAGCGTGCGAAATGTGCTGCGCAACGTCGTCGTCGAGCCTGCCGATCGATCCCCGCAATTTCTCCGCGTCCTGACGAATCTCGGCGAGCAGCTTCGCTAACGAACCGCCGTCCTTGAGGAACTCACTGTCCAACATATCAAGCCTCGTGAGCGTCTGATGTACTGCGCCAACGCCACTACGCATCTGATCGACAAGCTCTCGGGCGCTCTGAAGGTTCGAACTCTCCCTAATCGCAGAACTCGAACGAGCCTCGATCTGATGAAGCTGGTCGCGCTGGACTGCGAGCGGGCTCGCTGCATCTCCCACAAGCGACGCTTCCTGCGACCTATAGATCTCGCGATCAGCCTCGAGCCCAGAACGCTTCAGAGCCTCATCGACGCACTTCTGCAATTCGGTTCGAATGTCATACATCTCACGCGAGAGACGACCGAGCTCAATTCGAGGAATCGTCTTCGCTTCTTCGCCGGCGCGAAGGTCCAGGAGCTTAAGTCGGTTCGCGGCGTCTGAGGCGATCTCTTCAAGCTCGCTCTGGCCAAGCACAAGCACCGACTGCGACAGATCATGATCTCGTCCGCGCCCTTTGGCGTCCACGATGACCTGTGATGCGCCAGAGTCATCTTCGAGATCGACGATCACTTCACCTACGCCCAGCACAGCCTCAAGGAATTGAGCGCGTTGCTTCTGGCGCTGTTTGTCCGCGTGTTCAGCACCTAAAGCATGACGGAGCAACTCCAACAAAGTTGTCTTGCCCACACCTCGGGAACCGATTACGACGTTCAGTCCACGAACGAATGTCGCATCCAAGCCGTTGAGGAAGCCTCCGTTGATTCGCAGCCGTGAGACCCACATAAGCGTCGCCTTTCGTATGGACGGGGACTCAAGCTTGAGGCCGCATCTTCACCATAACGGGCCACAGTTGAGCCGACTCAATTGGAGATGTTCTAAGAGTGACGGAACTCGACCACGTCGCCGTCCTGCATGACGTAGTCCTTGCCTTCCATGCGCGCCTTGCCCTTCGCGCGAGCTTCAGCCACTGAACCACATTCGACGAGGTCGTCGAACGAGATGATCTCGGCCTTGATGAAGCCCTTCTGGAAGTCGGTGTGAATGACGCCGGCGGCCATCGGCGCCGTCCAGCCCTTGCCGATCGTCCAGGCGCGCGTCTCCTTCGGCCCGGCCGTCAAGTACGTCTGCAGGCCGAGCGTGTTGAAACCCTTGTGCGCGAGCTGCTCCAGGCCCGGCTCGGTGATACCGACCGACTCGAGCAGCTCCTTCGCCTCGTCCTCGTCCAGCTCGGCGACCTCGGACTCGAGCTGCGCGTTGAGGAAGATCGCCTCCGCCGGCGCCACGAGCGCCTGCATCTCGGCCTGGAACACCTCGTCCGTCAGCTGCGACTCGTCGACGTTGAACACATAGATGAACGGCTTCGCCGTCAGCAGCCCGAGCTCGCGGATCTCGCTCGTGTCGAAACCGACGGAGCTCAGCGTCTTGCCCTCCTCGAGCACCTTCTGCGCGGCCAGGGCAGCCTCGTAGACCGACTTCTCGGTCTTCTTGCCCTTGACTTCCTTCTCCAGACGCGGCACAGCCTTCTCCAGCGTCTGCAGATCGGCGAGGATCAGCTCGGTGTTGATCGTCTCCAGATCCGAACTCGGCGACACCTTGCCGTCGACATGGTGGACGTCGTCGTCGACGAACGCACGCACGACCTGGCAGATCGCGTCCGCCTCACGGATGTTGGCGAGGAACTTGTTACCCAGCCCCTCACCCTCGGAGGCGCCCTTGACGATGCCCGCGATGTCGACGAACGACACCGTCGCCGGCAGGATCGCCGCCGAACCGAAGATCTCCGCGAGCTTCTTCAACCGCGGATCCGGCAACGGCACGACACCGACGTTCGGCTCGATCGTTGCGAAGGGATAGTTGGCAGCGAGCACGTTGTTCTTCGTCAGAGCGTTGAACATGGTCGACTTGCCGACGTTGGGGAGACCGACGATTCCGATGGTAAGAGCCACGAGAGAAGAGTCTACGTGCCACCGCGCGCGCCGGCTTCATCCGACGGACGCCTTCGACATCAGCGCCGCTGACACAATGACGCCATGCTCGTGCACTTGCGTCTCAACGTGCCGACGGACCTCACCGACGCCGTCCGCGACACCCTGAGCGACGACGCCCGCCTCACCAACCTCACCCACCTGCGCGGCGCGTCCCTCAAACCGGCCGGCGACGTCTTCGAAGCCGACGTCGCCCGCGAAGCCGCCACCGCCGTCCTCGACGACCTCAACGCCGTCGGCCTCGGCCACCGCGGCGGCATCGTCATCGACCAACCCCTCGGCACCCCGTTCGACGCCGCGCACGACGTCGAAGAAGCCGCGCACGGCGACCCGGACGACGCCGTCATCTGGCACCTCGTCGAACGAGAGGCAGAGAAGGCGAGCTCACCGACGGCGACCTACCTCGTGTTCCTCTGCATCGCAACGGCCCTCGCGAGCATCGCCGTCATCACCGACTCGGCCGTCCTCGTCGTCGGCGCGATGGTCGTCGGGCCCGAGTTCGCCGTCATCGCCGCGATCTGCACCGGCATCGCCCTCGGACGTTGGCGCCTCGCCGCACGCAGCGCCGCCACCCTGCTGTGGACGTTCGCGTTCGCCATCGTCGTCATCATGCTCGCCGCCCTGCTCGCGGCCTCGCTCGACGTCGTCTCGGCCGCCGACGTCACACGCCCCCGCCCTCAGACGGGCTTCATCTGGCGCCCCGACCTGTGGTCGTTCATCGTGGCCCTACTTGCCGGAACGGCCGGGGTGCTCGCCCTGGCGACCGACAAGACGAGCGCCATGGTCGGCGTCTTCATCTCCGTCACGACGGTGCCCGCCGCCGGAAACCTCGCCCTCGGCCTCGCCATCTTCGACACAGCCGAGATCACCGGATCCGCCGCGCAGCTCGCCATGAACCTCGCCGGAATGATCATCGCGGGCGTGCTGACGCTCGTCGTGCAACGCCTCGTCTGGCGCCACCTCAGCGACGCCATGCGCCACCGTTCCTCCGAACGGCGGCTACGCGCGCAACTCGGGCCGAGCCCGACCTCACCCGCCGCCGTCGCCCCACGGGAGCACTGACCCCGCCACCGCACGGTGGTGACAGGCGCCGACCTGGCACCTCCACCGCACACGCAGCGCACCGACAAACCGCGCCGTTCCGGGGTTGTCGGCGGCAGATGCTTGAGTTTCACCCGTGCAGACAACAGCCATCTTCGTGACGTTCGTCGCCGGCCTCGCCCTCGGAGCCCTCGCCATGTGGGTCGCCCTGCGACGCACGGCCGTGACCCCGACGGACGACGTCGCACAGCTCGCCGCGGCGCAGGCCGAACGCGACGTGCTGCGCGAACGCATCGTCGACCTCGAAGCGACGGTGAGCGACGACGCGCAGACGGCCGCCCTTCTGGGGCCCTTGCGTGACGCTCTGAGCCGCGTCGAGCGCCAGGTCGCGACGCTGGAACGCGACCGCGTCGAGCAGTTCAGCTCTGTCGACGTCGCCCTGCGCCGCGTCACTGCCACGACGGACGAGCTGCGGCGCGAGACGTCGTCGTTGGCCGGTTCGCTCAACGCCTCGAGCGTGCGCGGGCAGTGGGGCGAATCGCAGTTGCGGCGCATCCTCGAGCTGTCGGGCATGCTGCGTCGCTGCGACTTCGACGAGCAGTGGCGCGGGCGCAACGACACCGGTGACGACGTGCGCCCCGACGTCGTCGTCCACCTGCCGGGGGAGCGTTCGCTCGTCATCGATGCCAAGGCGCCGCTGAGTGCGTTCCTCGCAGCGCAGGAGGCGGACCTCGACGAACGCGCCCGCAGCGCCGCGTTGGGGCGCCACGCGAAGCAGCTGCGCTCGCACGTCGACACGCTCGCCTCGAAGCGTTACTGGACGGCACTGCCGCAGGCGCCGGCGTTCGTCATCTGCTTCGTGCCGGGCGACGCCATTCTCGCGTCCGCGCTCAATGCCGACCCCGGTTTGCTCGAGGAAGCGATGGAGCGTCACGTCGTGCTCGCCTCGCCGAGCACCCTCATCGCGACGATGCGCAGCGTCAGCGCGATGTGGCAGCAGGCGACGCTCGAGGAGAACGCGCGTGAGCTGCTGACGCTCGGCCGCGAGCTCTACGACCGCATCGGAGTGCTCGCCAAGCACACCCACGATCTCGGCGGCTCGTTGCGACGCAGCGTCGAGGCGTACAACCTGTTCGTCGGCTCGCTCGAGAGCCGCGTGCTCGTCACCGCGCGCCGGATGCACGACCTCGACGTCTCCGCCACCCCGCCGCGTGGCGTCGCGCCCCTCGACGTGACGCCGCGCCCACTCACCCACGAGGCGCTGCTCGAGCCCGTGCTGGCCGAACCCGCGCCGGGCAACCCCTCGGACGAGCGGGGCTGACGGTGCGCGGCCGGACATGCTGGATGGGATGTCGAAGGCCCCCGATCCGACATGGAGCGAGGGCCCGGCGCCCGCACGCGTCAGCGTGGCGGCATGTCTCAGTGAAGCGAGTCGGCGCCCTGGGCGACCTGCTCGCCGCCGCGCATCGAGTCGGACATGCCGCGCGCCTTGAGGTCACGGCGCAGTTCGTTGGGCAGCGCGAACAGCAGGCTCTCCTCGGCGGCGACGATCGGCTTGACGTCCTCATAGCCGCGGGCGGCGAGGTAGTCGAGCACGCCCCGCACGAGGATCTCCGGCACCGATGCCCCCGAGGTCACACCGACGGTCGTGACCCCGTCGAGCCATGCCTCGTCGAGCTCATCGGCGTAGTCGACGAGGTGCCCGGCGCGCGAACCGTGCTCCAGCGCCACCTCGACGAGACGGACCGAGTTCGACGAGTTGCGCGAGCCGACGACGATCATGAGGTCGCACTCGGGCGCCATCTGCTTGACGGCGAGCTGACGGTTCTGCGTCGCATAGCAGATGTCGTCGCTCGGCGGATCCTGCAGGTGCGGAAACTTCTCGCGCAACCGGCGCACCGTCTCCATCGTCTCGTCGACGCTCAGCGTCGTCTGCGACAACCACACGACGCGCTCCGGGTCGCGCACCTCGACGTTGACGACATCGTCGGGCCCGTCGACGAGCGTGATGTGCTCGGGCGCCTCACCCGCAGTGCCGACGACCTCCTCGTGCCCCTCGTGCCCGATGAGCAGGATGTCGTAGTCCTGGCTCGCGAAGCGCGTGGCCTCGCGGTGCACCTTCGTGACGAGCGGGCATGTGGCGTCGATCGTCTTGAGGCTCAACGCCTTCGCCTCCTCGTGAACGACGGGAGCGACCCCGTGCGCAGAGAAGATGACGGTCGCGCCCTCAGGCACCTGGTCGGTCTCGTCGACGAAGATCGCGCCGCGTTTCTCGAGCGTCGTCACGACATGCTTGTTGTGGACGATCTCCTTGCGCACGTACACCGGCGGGCCGTAGAGGTCGAGAGCCTTCTCGACGGTGATGACGGCCCGATCCACGCCCGCGCAGTATCCGCGCGGCGCGGCCAGGAGAACTCGCTTCGTCTGGGTATCCACGCCCACCATCGTAACGACCACGGCCTGCGAGGCCGAGCGAGTGGGAGCGGCATCACGCGTCGTGGGGTCGCGAACGCGAGTGCGGCAGACTGTTCGCTCCCGCAGAGCGCACCTCACCGCCGCATTCGTCTTTCGCGCCCGAGCGTGGCGCCTCGCCCCCGTAGAGTTGCCCCGTGACGAGCACACCCCCAGGCACGGGCACGCCGGCGGGCCTTCCGGCCCTCGCGGGCGACACGACCGCCGAGCAGCCGTGGCCGGTGCGCGTGCTCAGCATGAAGATCGCGCAGTACGTCGATCGCATGTCGCCGCTGTGGGTCGAGGGGCAGATCGTGCAACTCAACGTCCGCGCCCGCACCGCGTATTTGACGCTGCGGGACGCCGACGTCGACATGTCCCTCTCACTCACCGTTCCGACGAACACGCTCAACGCGATGGGCCCCGCGGTTCGTGAAGGGGCGCGCGTCGTCGTGCACGCCAAACCGACGTTCTGGACGAAGCGCGGCAGCCTCATGATGGAGGGCCGCACGATGCGGCCCGTCGGCGAGGGCGAACTGCTCCTGCGCCTCGAACAGCTCAAGCGCACGCTCGCCGCAGAGGGCTTGTTCGCCCCCGATCGCAAACGGCCGCTGCCGTTCCTGCCCCGCGTCATCGGGCTCATCACCGGCCGCGAGGGCGCAGCCGAGAACGACGTCGTCGAGAACGCGCGACGCCGCTGGCCGGCCGCCCACTTCGAGATCCGCCACGTTCCCGTCCAGGGCCCCGACTGCGTCACCGCCGTCAGCAGCGCCCTGCGCGAACTCGACGGTCTTGACCACGTCGACGTCATCGTCATCGCACGCGGCGGCGGCTCCTTCGAGGACCTGCTCGGGTTCAGCAACGAGACGCTCGTGCGCGCCGTCAGCGCCGCGCGTACGCCCGTCGTCAGCGCCATCGGGCACGACGTCGACACGCCGCTGCTCGATCACGTCGCCGACCGACGCGCCTCGACCCCGACGGACGCCGCCAAGCTCGTCGTACCGGATCTGGCCGCCGAACAGGCCGCCCTCGCGCAACACCGCACGCGGCTCAGCCAAGGCCTGCGCGGCCGCTTCGCCGCCGAACGGCGCCACCTCAACTCCCTCGTCGGGCGGCCCGTGCTGCGCGAACCGGGCACCCTCGTCACCCAGCAACGCGACGAGGTCGACCGCCTCACGAACCGCAGCGCCTACGCGATGCGGCAACGTCTCACCCGCGCGCGCGACCAGATCGCTCACGGGCGCGCCCAGGTGATCGCCCTGTCCCCGCAGAAGACCCTCGACCGCGGGTACGCCGTCGTCCAACACGCCGACGGCTCCCTCGTCATGGCCCGCGACGACGTCAGCGTCGACGACATCCTCAAGGTGACCGTGTCGCAGGGCAACTTCGCCGTCACGCCCTATAGCGGCAAACCGCGCACGCGCCGAGCGGGTACACCGACGACAACGAAGGCGCGCACGGCTGCATCGTCGAAGAAAGCGACGCAGGGACGCGCGTCCGATGCCCCGAAGGCCAAGAAGAAGACTGCACCGGCGACGGCTGGCGACGACGCGGCGCCCACCACCACCCGATCCGAGACCACCGAGGACGACGCATGAGCGACACGCACGAGGCACCCGCGAACGAGGCGTCCGACGACGTCATGAACCACGACTCGACCGATGCCGCCCAGGCCGGCACCCCTGGCACCGTGCCCGCGAGCGCGCCCGACGCCGCGAACGCCGACATCGCGAGCATGGGTTACGAACAGGCTCGCGACGAGCTCGCCCAGATCGTCACGACGCTCGAAGGTGGTCGCGCGCCGCTCGAGGAGAGCATGCGGCTGTGGGAGCGCGGCGAGGCCCTCGCCGATCACTGCACGCGGTGGCTCAACGGGGCACAGTCGCGCATCGAAGAAGCCGTCGCGCGCCAAGAGAACGGCAGCGAAAGAGCCTGACGCGCCGCGCGCCGGGCACTACGCGCGCCCGGCCTGAGCGCGTCCGAGTTCAACGTTCCCGACGCTCGCGTTCGCTCACTTCGCGATCTGGCTGTACGGCTTGGCCGCCGTGGCGATCTGCTGCAACTGGGCCCACGAGCCCTTGCCGGTGACGACGGTGTCGAGTCCGGCTAGCGGCTGCGAGCGCACGAGCCCCTTCTGGCCCGACTGCATCTCGACCTTGCGCCAGCTCACGCCCCCGAGGTCGACGCTGCCGGCATCCGAGCCGGATGCGACGTCCTTGATCCACGCCGCGCCCCCGTCCTTGCGCTGCTGGATCGAGACGTAGTCCTCACCGTCACCCTGATAGCCCGCGCGCCAACGCTCCGCGTGATCCTTGTCGCCCGGCACGATCGCGACGTTGACGGCACGCCACGGCGAACCGAGCCCGTCGGCGACGGCGACGTCCCAGTGCTTCGTCGACGACACCTCGCGCGCGATCTGTGACGCCTGCACGGTGGGCAGTTTCGTGGCCCCCTGACGAGGAATGAGGGCCAAAATCACCAAACAGCCGGCGATACAAGCGATCATGGACAGGACCATGCTCTTGGCGTTTCCCTGCATCCCGCGCCGCTTCGGCGGAGGGGGCGGGGGCATGGCCGGCGCTGACGCAGGCTGTGTCGGCTCGGTGGTCGTGGCCTTCTCGTGCGGGGTACTCACTCCCCCATGTTCGCCGACGCACCCGCGTCAGCGGAAACCGGGGCGGCCCGGCGCCCCGGCCACGCCGCCTCGAGCCCCGCGGGAGCCAGCCGCCACACCAGTGCGACATCGAGGAGACACCGACCGTGACATCGAAGCTGCCCACCTACCAGATCCCCGACCGCAACCTGGCGCTCGAACTCGTACGCGTCACCGAGTCAGCCGCCATGGCCGCCGGCCCCTGGGTCGGTCGTGGCGAGAAGAACCTCGCGGACGGCGCCGCCGTCGAGGCGATGCGCACCCTCATCTCGACGGTGAGCATGAACGGCACTGTCGTCATCGGCGAGGGCGAGAAGGACGAGGCCCCGATGCTGTTCAACGGTGAGCAGGTGGGCGACGGCACGGGCCCCGACGTCGACGTCGCGGTCGACCCGATCGACGGCACGACGCTGACGGCGAAGGGCATGCCGAACGCCGTCTCCGTCCTCGCCGTCAGCGAGCGCGGCTCGATGTACGACCCGAGTGCCGTGTTCTACATGGACAAGCTCGTCACCGGCCCCGAGGCCGCGGACGTCGTCGACATCCGCCTGCCCGTCGCCGAGAACATCCGCCGCATCGCGAAGGCGAAGAACACGACGAACAACGGCGTCACGGTCGTGTTGCTCGATCGCCCGCGCCACGAGCCGCTCGCGCAGGAGATCCGTGACGCCGGCGCGCGCATCAAGTTCATCTCCGACGGTGACGTCGCCGGTGCCATCATGGCCGCCCGCCCCAACACGGGTGTCGACCTGTTGCTCGGCATCGGCGGCACGCCTGAGGGCATCATCACCGCGTGCGCGATCAAGTGCATCGGCGGCGTCATCCAGGGCCGTCTCGCGCCGAAGGACGACGAGGAGAAGCAGCGCGCGCTCGACGCGGGCCACGACGTCAATCGTGTGCTGACGACGAACGATCTCGTCCGCGGCGACAACTGCTTCTTCGTCGCGACGGGCATCACCGACGGTGAACTGCTCAAGGGTGTGCGCTACCGCGAGAACGGCTGCACGACGAGCTCGCTCGTCATGCGCAGCAAGAGCGGTACCGTACGAACCATCGAGGCCGAGCACCGCCTGAGCAAGGTGGCTGAATACGCTTCGGAGCAGTACCAGTAAGTCGGGGCAGCGCATGACGCCGGCCGCGGCGACGAGACGCCAGGAGCCGACGCATGACCCAGCCCAATACCGCCACCACGCTCGTCATCGGTGAGGCCCTCATCGACGTCGTCCATCCTCGCGACGGCGAGAGCGCGGAACACGTCGGTGGCAGCCCGCTCAACGTCGCGGTCGGGCTGTCGCGCCTCGGCCACCCCGCCGTCCTCGCCACGCACCTCGGTGAGGACGAGCGGGGTCACCGCATCCAGCGCCTGCTCACCGACGAGGGCGTCGAGCTGACGGTCGCGAGCTTCGACCTCGACGCCACGTCGACAGCTCAGGCCCACCTCGATGACGACGGCGCCGCAACGTACGACTTCGCCATCGACTGGCCGGCGGTCACGGGCCTGCCGACGGATGTCGCGCACGTCCACACCGGCTCGATCGGCGCCTCGCTCACCCCGGGCTCCGCGTCGGTCTTCGAGGCGTTGAAGGCCGCTCACGCGTCCGCGACGACGTCGTTCGACCCGAACGTGCGCCCCTCCCTCATGGGCAGCCCCGACGACGAACGCGAGCGCGTCGAGCAGTTCTGCGGGTACGTCGATGTCATCAAGTCCTCCGACGAGGACGCGCAGTGGCTCTACCCTGGCCGCAGCGTCGAGAAGATCGCCGAGTTGTGGGCCGGCCTCGGGCCGCGACTCGTCATCATCACCCGCGGCGGTGACGGAGCGCACGTCCGCCTCGCCGAGAGCGGCACCTTCGAGGTGGCCGGACGCTCCGTCGAGGTCGCCGACACCGTCGGCGCCGGCGACTCGTTCATGTCAGGGCTCATCTCGGGGCTGCTCGACCTCGGACTGCTCGGCGGTGTCGAGGCCCGTCAGCGCCTCGCGCACGCCCGCGAGGACGACGTGCGCCCCGCCCTCGCGCGCGCCATCGCCACATCCTCGACGACGGTGACGCGCGCAGGCTCGAACCCGCCCACGCGTGAGGAGATCGCCGGCCTCTGAGCCCGCACCAGGTCTCGACGCTTGCGCCACTGAACCCTGCCCACAACCACGGCCCGACAGCGACACAGCATTGCCATGCCGAGCACCGTCTTTCAAGGGCAGCGTCCTTGCAACGCAGCGCCACCGCGCAGCATTCGGATGCCGCACGCACACAACACGAGGGCCCGCATCGTCACCGATGCGGGCCCTCGACCTCTACTGGAGCGTGACCTCAACCGATGCTCGGGGTGAGCCCGAGCATGAGGCTCACATCAACGCTCACACGTCCGTTCCTCCGGAGATGGCGCCGCGGGCGTCACGCTCCTTGGCACGCTGCAGCGCGGCCTTGCGCTGCTTCTCCGAGTTCGCAGCGATCTGGGTGGCCTTCTCCTCGTTGCGCGTGTAGTTGTGGCCCGATTCCGGGTCGAACACGTGCATGTGTGCCGGGTCGAACGCGAACTCGACCTCGTCGCCCTCGAAGATCTGCGAGCGGGCGTCGAGGTTGACGACGAGCTGGCTGCGAGCGCCCTCACCGTCGAGGTCCTTCTCGAGCGCGTCGAGGTGCTGCTTCGCGGCCGGGTCCTGCTCGAACGGGATGTAGGCGTACTGCTCGTTGCCGAGCCACTCCGTCTGGTCGACGACGGCCTTGAACGTCGCGCCACCAGGGACCGGGTTGACCTCGGCGTCCTTGATGTACTCGGGGCGGATGCCGACGATGACGATGTCCTTGCCCGCGACGTCGCGGGCAAGCTGCTCCGTCATCGGCACGGTCGCGAACGGCAGGCGCAGCGTGGTGCCCTCGACGCGTGCGGGTACGAAGTTCATCGGCGGCGAGCCGATGAAGCCCGCGACGAAGAGGTTGGCGGGCTGTTCGTACAGCTCGCGCGGGCTCGCACACTGCTGCAGCACGCCCTTCTTCAGCACGGCGACGCGGTCACCGAGGGTCATGGCCTCAGTCTGGTCGTGCGTGACGTAGATCGTCGTGATGCCGAGGCGACGCTGCATGCGCGCGATCTCCGTCCGCATCTGCCCGCGCAGCTTGGCGTCGAGGTTCGACAGCGGCTCGTCGAACAGGAACGCGTCGGCGTCGCGGACGATCGCGCGGCCCATCGCGACACGCTGACGCTGACCACCGGAGAGATTGCCGGGCTTGCGCTCGAGGTGCTCGTCGAGTTCGAGCATCTTGCTCGCCTCGCGCACCTTGCGCTGGATCTCGTCATCGCTCACCTTGCCCTTGTTGAGCCGCAGCGGGAACGCGATGTTCTCGAACACCGTCAGGTGCGGGTAGAGGGCGTAGTTCTGGAACACCATCGCGAGGTTGCGGTCGCGCGGTGCGAGGTCGTTGACGCGCGTGCCGTTGATCTCGAGGTCACCGGAGGTGATGTCCTCGAGGCCGACGACCATGCGCAGCAGCGTCGACTTACCGCAGCCGGACGGGCCGACGAGGATCATGAACTCGCCGTCGGCGATGTCGAGGCTGACGTCGTTGACGGCCGGGAATCCGTCGCCGTACTTCTTGACGATGTTCTTGAGCTGGATGCTGGACATGTGGTGTCTCTCCTAAAGAGGCGGGCGTCAGCCCTTGACGGCGCCGGAGGTGAGGCCGGAGACGATCCGACGCTGGAAGATCAGGACGAGGATGATGACGGGGATCGTCACGATGACGGCGGCCGCGGCGATGGCGCCCGTCGGCTGCGTGAACTGGCTGGCGCCGGTGAAGAAGCTCAGCGCGGCGGGCACCGTGCGGGCGTTGCCCGACGTCAGCGAGATGGCGAACACGAAGTCGTTCCACGCCGTGAAGAACGTGATGATGGCCGTCGTGAAGACACCCGGGCCGGCGAGCGGCGCGATGACCTTGCGGAACGCCTGCCACGACGTCGCACCGTCGACCTGGGCGGCCTGCTCCATTTCCCACGGGATCTGCTGGAAGAACGCGGACAGTGTCCAGATCGCCAGCGGCAGCGTCAGCGCGAGGTACGGGATGACGAGGCCGGGGATCGTGTCGAACAGCCCGATCTGACGCCACATGTTGAACAGCGGCGTCACCATCGCGATGACGGGGAAGAACGAGACGGCGAGCGCCATCGTCAGGATCATCTTCTTGCCCGGGAAGTCGAGACGCGCGATCGCGTAGGCGCAGAACGTCGCGAGGATGACAGAGATCAGCGTGGCGAGCAGCGACACGACGATCGAGTGCCACAGCGCCGGCATGAACAGGTCGGACGCCCCGCCCTTGAGGATCAACTCGTAGTTGTCCCAGCTCGGGTGCGTCGGGAAGAAGTTGCCGAAGCTGTTCTCCTTGCCCGTCGTGTCCGTGAGGGCGGCGTCGCTCTTGAGCGACAGCGCGAAGATCCACACGAGCGGCAGCAGCGTCCAGATCATGACGGGGATGGCGAAACCGAACATCCCCCACTTGGCCTTGTTCGAGACGTTGGTTTCCATCAGTTGTTCCTCCCGGCAGCGAGGTCGACCTTGAAGCCCTTGACGAAGATCGCCGCGATGATGAGCACGCAGAGGAAGAGGATGACGGCGAGGGCGGAGCCCATGCCGATCTCCACGCGGTCGATCGCCTCACGAGAGACGAGCATCGAAAGGCTCGTCGTGTCATTGGCGCCGCCGGTCATGACGTACGGGTTGTCGAAGATGCGGAAGGCGTCGAGCGTGCGGAACAGCAGGGCGACCATGATGGCGGCCTTCATGTTCGGCAGGATCACCTTCGTGAGGCGCTGCCACCAGGTGGCGCCGTCGACCTTGGCGGCCTCCTCCATCGAGGAGTCGACCTGTGCGAGGCCCGTCAGCAGCAGCAGTGACATGAACGGCGTCGTCTTCCAGATCTCCGACAGGCAGATGACGAAGAGCGAGCTGCCCCGCTGACCGAACCAGTCGTAGTCGAGCGGGAACGAGCCGAACGTCAGGGTGTGCAGCCAGTGGTTGACGAAGCCGGTGCTGACGTCGAAGCCGAACTTCCACGCGAACGCGGAGACGACCGTGATGATCGCGTACGGCAGCAGGACGACGGTGCGCAGCGTGCGTCGTGGCATGACGATCTTGTTCATGAGCATCGCGATCGCGAAGCCGAGGATCAGCTCGACGACGACCGTGACGATCGTGATGATGAGCGTCGTGCCCATGGCGTTCCAGAACAGCGAGTCCTTGAGCGCGGAGGCGTAGTTCTGGAACCACACGAACTTCTTGCCCGCCGGGTCGGTGAGGCGGTACTTGAAGAACGACAGGTACAGCGCGTTGAGGATCGGGTACAGCGTCACGAGACACATGACGACGAACGCCGGCCCCGCGAGCTTCCACCCGAGGTTGCGCTCGGCGCGTGCGCGATCGGAGAGCGGCGCCTTCTTGCGCTTCGTCCCCGTTGCGACACCGGTGGCCGCACTCTTCTCCATGGATGCAGCGGTACTCACAGCAGGGCCTTCCCCTTCAGGACGTCGAGGATGAACTTCTGGGCCTCGGCCGGAGTGTTCGGCGTCACCTTCGACGGCGGCGAGAACTTCTGCTGCAGAGCCCCGGAGATGTCACCCCAGTAGGGCGAGAGCGGACGCGGCACGGCCTTGTCCAGCGAGGTGCGGATCTGGGCGGCGATCCCGTTCGGGAAGGCCTTCTTGACGTCCGCCGAGTCGTACGAGGCCTTGCGGCTGCTCGGGTTGCCCGAGGCAACCATGTACGCCGTCGTGTTCTTCTCGTTCGTGATGCACTCCGCCGCCTGGTAGGCGAGGTCGGTGTGCTTCGAGTTCTTGCCGACGGCGAGCTGGATACCACCGAACGGAGGCGCGGCGTCGTGCGAGGCGTCGGTGCGCGGGTAGACCGCGGCCGCCACGTCCTCGGCCACCTTCGGCGCGGCCTTCTGGATGGCACCGTAGGAGTAGGGCCAGTTGACGAGGAAACCGCCGCTCGGCGACTGGAACAGCGTCAGCGACGCCGTCTCGTCGGACGAACCGATCGCCGGGCCGCCGACGCCCGACGTCGCGACCTTGTTGATGATCGACGCGGCCTTCTTGCCGGCGTCCGAGTCGAGGCCGAGCTTGATGTTCTCGTACGTCGCACTCGGGTCCTCGACGATCTTGCCGCCGCCGCCCGCGACGAGCGCGTTGATCCACACGGCGTAGCCCTCGTAGAGCTTGCCCTGGACGCCGACGTTCGTCTTCGTCTTCTTCGCGGCGTCGATGACCTGATCCCACGTCACCGGCTTGCTCATGTCGAGACCGGCCTTCTGCGCGACCGACTTCTTGTACCAGAGCAGCTGCGTGTTCGCCCAGAACGGCACGGACGTCAGCTTGCCCTTGTACATCGAGGCGTCGATGGAGCTCTGGACGCGGTCCTCCGTGAAGTTCTTCTGCATCGACTCCGGCACGGGCGCGAGGTAGCCCGCAGCAGCGAACTCGGTGACGAACGCCGGGTCGGTGCTCATGAGGTCCATCGAGCTGTCGCCCGCGGCGAGGCGACGCAGCAGCTGCGTGCGCTGGTCGGAGGCCGAGTTCGGCAGCAGCTCGACCTTGATCTTGTACTTGCCGCCGGAGGCCTTCGTGCAGTTCGCGGCGAGTGTGGCCTGGCCACCCTTGGAGGCGTCGGAGTTGCCGACGTCCGGGTTGATGTACCAGGTCAGCGTGGGCGTGCCGCCCCCGCTGTCGCCACCGCACCCGGCGAGCGCGGTCGTCGCGAGCATCGCCATCGATGCTGCGGCAGCCACTCGCCTGCGTGACTTGGATGTGTTCATGAACACCGCTCCATCCTTGTTAATCGACAACTCATCATCCACGCACGCTGTGATGGACGCCATACTTGCACCGCCAGGGAGACCAAACGGTTATTGAGCCGTTACACGATCGCGCGATCAGGGGTGCTACGTTCGCCCTCCCCGCCTGCGATCTGCGTCCACATCTGCGATTTTCGTCCGCATTCACACCCCACCCGCGCTTGCCCTGACGGCGGCGCCGCCTGCTCGTCGGGCTGCAGCCGCGTCGCGCTCGGATAGTCTCCACCCATGGCTGATTTCGCGTACTCCGACCTGCTGCCCACCGGCGAGGACACGACCACCTACCGCAAGCTGACGAGCGACGGGGTGCGCACGCTCGAGGGCCCCGGCGGGCGTACCTTCCTCGAGGTCGACCCCTCGGCCCTGGAGACGTTGTCGGCCACCGCGATGCACGACATCGCGCACTACCTGCGTACGTCTCACCTCGCGCAGCTGCGCAAGATCCTCGACGACCCCGAGGCGAGCAACAACGACAAGTTCGTCGCGCTCGACCTGCTCAAGAACGCGAACATCGCGGCGGCGGGCGTCCTGCCCATGTGTCAGGACACGGGCACGGCGATCGTCATGGGCAAGAAGGGTTCGCAGGTGCTCGTCGCGCGTGACGAACACCACCCCGCGCCCGACGAGGCGTCGCTCGCGAAGGGCGTCTACGACGCGTACACGAAACTCAATCTGCGCTACAGCCAGATGGCACCGCTGACG
The DNA here is from genome assembly GCF_044878485.1 of Dermacoccus sp. BD5. NCBI lineage: Bacteria > Bacillati > Actinomycetota > Actinomycetes > Micrococcales > Dermacoccaceae > Dermacoccus > Dermacoccus sp. BD5. Next base: position 17,010 of record NZ_JANJER010000027.1, read on the forward strand.
ATGTGGGACGAGAAGAACACCGGCTCGAACCTGCCCGCGCAGATCGAGATCTACGCCGACAGCCAGCCGGGCCACGAGACCACCTACAAGTTCCTCTTCATGGCCAAGGGCGGGGGCAGCGCCAACAAGTCGTTCCTGTACCAGGAGACGAAGGCGATCCTCAACCCCAAGCGCATGCTCGAGTTCCTCGACGAGAAGCTGCGCAGCCTCGGCACCGCCGCGTGCCCGCCGTACCACCTCGCCGTCGTCATCGGTGGCACGAGCGCCGAGTTCGCGCTCAAGACCGCGAAGTACGCGAGCGCCAAGTACCTCGACGAGCTGCCGACGTCCGGTGACGCCGCCACCGGCCACGGCTTCCGCGACCCGGAGCTCGAGGAGCAGATCCTCAAACTGACGCGCAACTTCGGCATCGGCGCGCAGTTCGGCGGCAAGTACTTCTGTCACGACGTGCGCGTCGTCCGCCTCCCGCGCCACGGCGCGTCGCTGCCCGTCGCGATCGCCGTCAGCTGCTCGGCCGACCGTCAGGTGCTCGGCAAGATCACGGCCGAGGGCGTGTTCATCGAGCAGCTCGAGACCGACCCGGCGCAGTTCCTGCCCGACGTCACCGAGGCGCACCTCATCGAGAGCGGCGACGAGGCAACCGGCGCGGGCTCGACCGGCAAGGGCGCCGCCGTCGACATCGACCTGAGCCGCCCGATGGACGAGATCCGCGCCGAGCTGAGCAAGCATCCCGTCAAGACTCGCCTTTCGCTGACGGGGACGCTCGTCGTCGCGCGCGACATCGCGCACGCGAAGATCAAGGAGCGCCTCGACGCTGGCGAGGAGATGCCGCAGTACCTCAAGGACCACCCGGTCTACTACGCAGGCCCCGCGAAGACGCCGGAGGGCATGGCGTCCGGTTCGTTCGGGCCGACGACGGCCGGGCGCATGGATTCGTACGTCAAGCAGTTCCAGGCCGCCGGCGGCTCGATGGTGATGCTCGCCAAGGGCAACCGCAGCGCCCAGGTGGCGGAGGCCTGCCAGGAGTACGGCGGGTTCTACCTCGGCTCGATCGGCGGCCCGGCCGCGCGTCTCGCCCTCGACTGCATCAAGAAGGTCGAGGTGCTCGAATACCCTGAGCTCGGCATGGAGGCCGTGTGGAAGATCGAGGTCGAGAACTTCCCCGCGTTCATCGTCGTCGACGACAAGGGCAACGACTTCTTCGCCGCGACGGCGAAGCCCACCGCCATGACCATCACCACCCGCCCCGGCCTGAGCTGACGGCGCCGACGTCATCACCAAGGAGCCACCATGAGCAGCACCCTCACGCCGCAGCAGGCCTGGGACACCCTCGTCGAGGGCAACCGACGCTTCGTCTCCGGCACGACGCAGCGCCCGCACAGTGACGGCGAGCGCCGGCGCGAGCTCGTCGCCGGGCAGGCACCCCAGGCCGTCATCTTCGGGTGCGGCGACTCCCGCGTGCCGGCCGAGATGATCTTCGACCAGGGCCTCGGCGATCTGTTCGTCGTGCGCACCGCGGGCCACGTGCTTGACCCCAGCGTGCTCGGCTCGATCGAGTTCGGCACCGAGGTGCTGCGCGCACCGCTCGTCGTCGTGCTCGCGCACAAGAGCTGCGGCGCCATCAACGCGACGCTCGCCGCCGAGGAGACCGGCGACATGCCGCCGGGGTACCTCCACACGATCATCGAGCGCGTCATGCCGTCGATCCTGCACGGGCGCAAGCACGGGCTGACGACCGGCGAGCAGTTCGAGGCCGAGCATGCCCGGGCGACGAGCGAGCTCCTCCCCCAGCGCAGTCAGCTGATCCGTGATCGCATCGACGCCGGCCGGCTCGCCGTCGTCGCCGTGCACTACGACATCGGTGAGGGCGAGGCGCACGTCGTCGGCACCCTGGGTGACATCACGGCCTGATCGTCCGCCGCTGTCGCCATGCCGCCATCCCCAGCGGGTGGCGGCACGCCTGATGTCGCGGCACGAACAGGCTGCTGTGCGCCCCTCCCGGGCCACTCGCACACTCCGGGGCCTCGGGAGGGCCCGCAGGGACGTTCGGCCCTGACGCGGCGGGCCGGCTCGGCCTACCGTCAGTGGTGACCCGAGGTCTCGTCCGAGAACCCGCCGACGAAATGAGCCGTCATGCCCAAGCCCGCCGTTCGCGTCGCCGTCAGCGGAGCCGCTGGCGCCATCGGTTACAGCCTCCTCTTCCGCATCGCCGCGGGTGAACTGCTCGGCCCCGACCAGCCCGTCGAGCTGCGCCTGCTCGAGGTCGACGAAGCGCTCCGCAAGCTGGAGGGCACCGTCATGGAGCTGCAGGACTGCGCGTTCCCAATGCTCGCAGGCACGGAGACCGGCTCCGACGCGCGCCGCATGTTCGACGGCGTCAGTCACGCGCTGCTCGTCGGCGCGAAGCCGCGCGGGCCGGGCATGGAGCGCGGCGACCTGATCGAGGTCAACGGCCACATCTTCGGCCCGCAGGGAGAGGCGCTCAACGACGCTGCCGCCGATGACGTGCAGGTCACCGTCACCGGCAACCCGGCGAACACGAACTGCCTCATCGCGATGCATGCGGCACGTGACATCCCGAACGAACGCTTCAGCGCGCTGACGCGCCTCGACCAGAACCGCGCCGTCGCGCAGCTCGCCGCGAAGACGGGTGCGAGCGTCACCGACATCCACGACGTCATCATCTGGGGCAACCACAGCGCCACGCAGTACCCGGACGTCACGCACGCGACGATCCATGGCCGTGCCGCGCGCCTCGAGGTGGGCGATGACGCCTGGCTCAACGACGTCCTCATCCCGACGGTCGCGAAGCGCGGCGCCGCGATCATCGACGCCCGAGGCGCGTCGTCAGCGGCGAGCGCCGCGAGCGCGACGATCGATCACGCCCGCGACTGGGCTCTCGGCACCGACCGGATCGTCTCCATGGCCGTGCCGTCGGACGGCTCCTACGGCGTGCCCGAGGGGCTCGTGTCGAGCTTCCCCGTCACCGTCACCGAGCGCGCCTGGCGGATCGTTCCCGACCTCACGATCGACGAGTTCAGCCGCGCCCGCATCGACGCGAGCGTCGCCGAGCTCGAGAGCGAGCGCGACGCCGTCCGCGCACTCGGGCTCATCTGAGCCCAACGACTCGCGGCGGGGGGGGGGGGGGGGGGGGGGGGGGGGGGGGGGGGGCGGGGGGGGGGCCGCGGGGGGGGGGGGGGGGGGGGGGGGGGGGGGGGGGGGGGGGGGGGGGGGGGGGGGGGGGGGGGGGGGGGGGGGGGGGGGGG
>NZ_JANJER010000028.1:0-17591 GCF_044878485.1 Dermacoccus sp. BD5
AACGGGCGACTCGAACACCTCCGCGGCTCCGCCCTCGGATTCCGCAACCTCACCCACTACATCGCTCGGTCGCTGCTCGAAGCCGGAGGGTTCAGACCCGCGCTACACCCTCGTTCGTGAAGAGCCACGTTGGTCGCCCGCGGTGATGCGAGGCGGCCGTTGCTGAGGAGCTCCTACGAATGTGGACGTAGATCGCCGATGTGGACGAAAATCGCAGGTGGGTCAGGGGCCCGTACTCATCTGCGATTTGCGTCCACATTCGCGATTCCTCTACACCTCGGCGAGCGGCGTCCACACTCGCGAGGTTCGGCCGCCATTACCAACCTGGGTGACGGTCGTCGACGGCGCCGTGTCCAGCCGACGACCACATTGCCGTCCGGACGCGACGAGGCCGCCCACCATCCAGTGGGCGGCCTCCTCGATCGCGCCGAGCGTGCAACCTTCCTCGACCGATGCCGATGTCTTGGTCGATCGGCGCCGACGTCTCGGCAGGTCAGTCGGTGCCGAACTCCATCGCCGCTTCGTCGAGTGCGAGAGCGTCGGCGTCGACGTTCGGGTTCGACGCGATCTGCTGCGCGCCACCGGGCTCGAGCTGGCCGACGAGGTCGGTCTGCGCCTTGCCCAGCCCGCCGTGTGCGGCGTAGAACTCGAGCTTGCCACGCGTGTCGGCGATGTCGAGGTTGCGCATCGTCAGCTGCCCGATGCGGTCGACGGGGCCGAATGCGGCGTTCTCGGTGCGCTCCATGGACAGCTTGTCGGGGTGGTAGGAGAAGTTGTCGCCCTGGGTATCGACGATCGAGTAGTCCTCGCCTCGACGAAGGCGCAGCGTCACCTCACCCGTGACGGCGGACGCCACCCAGCGCAGCAGACCCTCGCGGATCATGAGCGACTGCGGGTCGAACCAGCGTCCTTCGTACAGCAGCCGCCCGAGGCGCCGTCCGTCGTTGTGGTACGCGGCGATGGTGTCCTCGTTGTGGACGGCGTTGAGCAGCCGTTCGTAGGCGATGAACAGCAGCGCCATGCCGGGCGCCTCGTAGATGCCGCGCGACTTGGCCTCGATGATGCGGTTCTCGATCTGGTCGCTCATGCCGAGCCCGTGGCGTCCGCCGACGGCGTTGGCCTCCTGGAACAGGGCGACGACGTCGCCGCCGAAGTCGTCACCGTTGATCGCGACGGGCAGACCCGATTCGAAGCGGATGACGACGTCCTCGGTGTCGATCTTCACCGCGTCGTCCCAGTACGCGACACCCATGATCGGCTTGACGATCTCCATCGACTCGTCGAGGTGCTCGAGCGTCTTCGCCTCGTGCGTCGCGCCGAGGATGTTGGCGTCCGTCGAGTAGGCCTTCTCGGCCGAGTCGCGGTAGGGCAGATCGTGCGCCGTCAGCCATTCGGACATCTCCTGGCGCCCACCCAGTTCGCTGACGAAGTCGGCGTCGAGCCACGGCTTGTAGATGCGCAGGCCCGGGTTGGCGAGCAGACCGTAGCGGTAGAAACGCTCGATGTCGTTGCCCTTGAACGTCGAGCCGTCGCCCCAGATCGACACGCCGTCGGCCTGCATGGCGCGCACGAGCAGCGTGCCCGTGACGGCGCGACCCAGCGGCGTCGTGTTGAAGTACGTGCGCCCGCCGGAGCGGATGTGGAACGCGCCGCACGCAATGGCGGCGAGACCCTCCTCGACGAGCGCCTTCTTGCAGTCGACGAGACGCGACAGTTCGGCGCCGTACTGGCCGGCACGGCCCGGGATGCCTTCGATGTCGTCCTCGTCGTACTGGCCGAGGTCGGCGGTGTAGGTGCAGGGGACGGCGCCCTTGTCGCGCATCCAGGCGACGGCCACGGAGGTGTCGAGGCCACCGGAGAAGGCGATGCCGACGCGTTCGCCGACGGGCAGGGAAGTCAAGACCTTGGACATGCCTTCAGAATACCCCGACTGAGTAGTTATGCCAAAACAGTGCATAACTACTCAGTCGGCAGGCCTGGGGAGGCGGGACGACGCGCCGGCGCCCCGCAGCGCGAGCCTGGCACCCACGTGTGCACCGACCCGACTACCCGACCTAGGCGCGCCATCGATCGCTCAGCCGCCGATGGCGCTCATCGGCCGCGGCGGCTGGAGGAATCCGGGTTCGTCGATGCCGTGGCCGGGTTGCTTGCCGGCGAGGCAGGCTCGGATGCGGGCGCGGACATCGGCGTCCGTGCCAGCGCTGCGCAGCACCGAGCGCACGTCGGTCTCGCCGCGCGCGAACAGGCACGAGCGCAGCTGGCCGTCGGAGGTGAGCCGCAGCCGGTCGCACGCGCCGCAGAACGGCATCGTCACGCTCGCAATGATGCCGACGCGGCCCGGGCCTCCGTCGACCTCGTACAGCTCGGCCGGGGCGGCGCCGCGTCCGGGCAGCGCGTCCAGCGAGTGCGTGCGACGCAGCAGGGCGAGCGTCTCGGCAGCCGTCACCATCTCGGCGCGGTTCCACACGTGCCCGCCGTCGAGCGGCATCTGTTCGATGAAACGCAGTTGGTGCCCCTCAGCGAGGGCCCAGTCGAGCAGTGCGGGCGCCTCGTCGTCGTTGACGCGGCGCAGCAGCACCGTGTTGATCTTGATCGGCGCGAAACCGGCGGCGCGCGCCGCGTCGAGGCCGGCCATGACGTCGTCGAGTCGATCCCGACGGGTCATGGTCGCGAAACGCGAGGGCGAGAGCGTGTCGAGGCTGACGTTGAGTCTCGCCAGGCCCGCGTCGCGCAACGGTTTCGCCAACTGCGCGAGCCGAACGGCGTTCGTCGTCATCGACAACTCGGGGCGCCCGCCCGGCCCCTCGAGTGCCGCCAGGCGTTCGACGAGGTCGACGATGTCGGGGCGCAGCAGCGGTTCGCCGCCCGTGAGGCGGATCTCGTCGATGCCGGCCTCGACGGCGATGCGAGCCACCGTGACGATCTCGTCGCTCGCCAACAACGTGTCGCGCGGCGCGAGCGGCACACCCTCGGCAGGCATGCAGTAGGTGCAACGCAGATTGCACTTGTCGGTCAGCGAGATGCGCAGGTCACGATGCACCCGCCCGAACGAGTCGACGAGCGGACCGTCATCCGAAACGCCTGCAGCGGTGGAGAGTTCGCCGCGCAGGGCACGGCGCACGCGGGGTGTCGGCAGGTCGATCATGACGGCAGCCCGGACCACACCGCGCTGCCGTCGCGCAGGTGTTGCTGCTTCCACAGCGGGACGTCGTGCTTGATGCGGTCGACCAGTTCGCCGCACACCGTGAACGCCAGGGCACGATGCGGCGAGCTGACGGCGGCGACGATGGCGCTCTCCCCCACCGCGACGCGTCCGATGCGGTGGCTGACGGCCACGCGTGTCTCACCGTACGGATCCAGCTGCGTGACGACGGCCTCCGCCACTTCGCGCAACGTCGCCGCGGCGCTCGGGTGCGCGGTGTAATCGAGCGCGACGACCTCGCCGTCAGCCTCCGGGTCGTGGTTGCGTACCGTCCCGACGAACGTCACGCACGCGCCCTGACGTGCGTCGTCGACGGCGCGCACGTGGGCGTCGACGTCGAGGGGCGAGTCGGTGACGGCGGCGAGCAGGACGGGCATGGGCGCTCCTTCCATCGGCGGCCCAGCGGTGTCCGCGGGACGCAAAAACGCGGAATCCGATGATTCCGCGTCCTGATGGTGGATGTAAAGGGACTCGAACCCCTGACCTCTCGCGTGTGAAGCGAACGCTCTAACCAACTGAGCTATACATCCGTGTGGTGCGCGGGAAACACTAGCCCACGGCGTCGATGAACACCAAACGGGCCGGTGCGTCAGCCGCTGAGCCCCGGCACGTCGTCGAGCCAGTTCTCGGCAAAGTCCGGCAACCATCCCGGCACCCCGGACACCGCGAACATCGCCCAGAAGATCGCGACGACGAGCGCGAACGTCGCGAGACCGGCCAGCGCCTGCGCCCACCAGCCCTTGCGTTCGAGCCAGTCCCACCACGCCTGCACCTTTGCATGCACCCAGCCGAGCAGCCGCTGCGCGCGCTCGAACTCGCTCGCCCAGATGCCGAGGCCGAGGAAGATGACGAGCCAGCCCGGCCCCGGAAAAGGCAGCAGCACGATGCCCACGATGAGGACGATTGCGCCGAGCACACCGACGCCGATGCGGTACAGTCGCGCGCTCTTCGGGTTGGCGCGGATGCGTCGACGCCACTCCCAGTCGTGCTCCTCGCCCTGCCCGGGCTCTCGAGAATCGCGGGAATCAGCGTCGCGGGCGGAGGTCGTCGAGCTCATGACAGCCAAGCCTAACGGGGGGCGCCTGAGCCGACCATTCCAACGCCGTGCGCGGGAAACTTCACGGCCGGGCGTGAACCGACGTCAACCGCCATGACATCGCGCCGTCGCGTGTCGAGGGAACCCCGCGCCGAGGCAAACCCGGCGGGAACCCGCCGTCAGCCGAGCAGCTCGCCCTGACGCTCGGCGAAGATCGCCGCGATGCGCGACGTCATGGGCCCGGGGGTGCCCTCGTCGCACAGCACCCGGTCGTTGATGGCGTGCACGCCCTGCACGTCGCGTGTCGAGGAGGTGACGAACGCCTCGTCGCATTCGTCGAGCACGTCGAAGCTCAGGTGTTCCTCGGCGATCTCGACGCCGGCCTCGCGCGCCCACTCGATCGTCAGCGCGCGCGTGATGCCGGCGAGAGGGCCGTCCTCGAGCGGCGGCGTGACGACGCGCTCACCGAGCACGACGAAGATGTTCGACCCGGTTCCCTCGCACAGGTTGCCGAGCGTGTTCGAGAAGATCGCCTCGCTCGCGCCGGCCTCCTTCGCCGCGGCGAGCGCGACGACGTTCTCCGCGTACGACGTCGTCTTCAACCCGGCGACGGCCGAGTTCTCGTTGCGCGTCCAGCGCACCGTCGCGACCTTCGTCGACGGCGCGGGTCGCGGCACGGCGCCCGCCGTCACGATGTACGTCTGCGGGGCATCGCCGCGATCCGAACCGAGTGGGCCGACGCCGCCGGTCACGGTGTAGCGCAGGCGCCCGAAGTCGATGTGCTCACCCTCGAGCACGGCCTTGACGCCCTCGTCGATGCGGTCGCGATCGAGCTTCGGCAGGCCGAGGCCGGCGAGGCTGCGATCCATCCGATCATGATGACGCGACAACGCGAACACGCGGCCGCCGTCGATCTTGGCGGTCTCGAACACGCCGTCGCCGACGGTGATGCCGTGATCGATCGGTGAGATGGCCGCGCCCTCGTCGACGCGGCGACCGTCGACCCAGATCCGGATGCTCATGGTGTCTCCTCCAGTGCCGCGCCCCGCGCGATGGCGAGCAGGCGATGTGCCTTCAGTTCGGTCTCATCCCATTCTGCCGCAGGCACCGAATCCCACGTGATCCCGGCGCCCACCCCGAAGTGGGTCGACGGAGACGATATCCCGTGCCCGTTCGCGGCCGCAGCCCCACCCCCGGCGGGTTTCTGCCAGAACGTACGGATGCCGACGGCCAGCTCCGCGGCGCCCCGATCGGTGTCGATCCACCCGATGGCGCCGCAGTACGGCCCGCGCGCCCCCACCTCGAGTGATTCGATGACGTCGAGAGCCCGCCGTTTCGGGGTGCCCGACACCGAGCCGGGCGGCCCCGTCGCACTCAGCAGCCGCGCCCACGTCACGTCGTCACAGACCTCGCCCCACACCGTCGAGACGAGGTGGACGAGGCCGGGGTGCTGTTGCATCTCGAGCAGCGGGTCGACGCGCACCGAACCGGGCACACAGACACGTTGCAGGTCGTTGCGCACGAGGTCGGTGATCATGACGTTCTCCGTCACGTCCTTCGCGAGCATCGTCTCCGGACACGTCGACGTGCCCTTGATCGGCGCGGAACTGATGACGGCGCCCTCGCGCGCGAGGTACATCTCCGGCGAGGCGCTGACGATCTGCGGCAGGCCCGCGATGTCGATACGCGCGGCGTGACGCGCCGGGTTGTGGGCGAGCACGCCGCGGAACAGGATGTCGAGGTCGAGCGCGGCGTCCGTCGTCAGCGTCCGAGTGAGGTTGACCTGGTACACGTCGCCGGCCGCGATGTGCTCGCGGATCCGTTCGACGCCGTCGCAGTAGGCGTCGCGCGACAGCGACGATCGCCATTCGACGTCACGTTCCGCGGGCCTTGACGGCGGCGCGGCCAGGGCCGCACTCCCCCACCACGGCTGCGTCGGGTGCCGCACCACCGATCGCATGCGCGCGGCCAGCAGCTCGCCCTCGAACGTCTGCACGACGACCTGGAAACCGTGCTCGAGATCGTCGGGATCGGACGTCACCGCCTCGACGTCCCACGCCGTGACGTCGCGAAAGAGCGCACGATCCGTGCTGGCGGCGAGAGCATCGATCACGAGAGGCCACAGTAGTCCGGCCGCGTCACGCGCAGGCGGATGCGCCGCAGCGGATGAGCCCGGCCACGTGGCGACCTATCGAGGACGCACGCCCTCGCGCGCTGCCCCGACGCGGGTCACGGATTCGCGGCGAGGAAAACGTACGCGAACAGCAGCACGAGCAGGATCCACCCGGAGAACCGCGTCGCGCGGCCCTGGACGATCGTCAGGATGCCGACGACGAGGCTGAGCACGAGCAGCACGATGTGCATGCTGCCGAGGCCCAGTTCGAGCGGTGACGACAGGAACGGCGACAGCGCCGCGAGCGTCGGGATCGTCAGGCCGATGCTCGCCATCGCCGAGCCGTACGCGAGATTGAGGCTGTTCTGGACGCGTCCAGCGCGCGCGTAGTTCGCGGCGGCGAGCGTCTCCGGCAGCAGCACGACGAGGGCGATGACGACGCCGACGAAGCTCTGCGGGAAGCCCGCGGCGTCGACGGCCTGTTCGATCGACGGCGACAGCACCTTCGCCAGACCGACGACGGCGACGAGCGCCACGACGAGCAGGCCCAGGCTGACGAGCGCGGCGCGCGTCGACGGGGCCGGGCCGTGGGCGTCCTCGTCGTCGAGCGGCTTGCCGGCGCGGTCGACGGGCACGAAGAAGTCGCGGTGACGCACCGTCTGGGTGAGGACGAACATCGCGTAAACACCGATCGAGCTGATCGCGGCGAACGCGAGCTGCGACGGCGAGAACTCCGGCCCGCTGCGGGCCGAGGTGAACGTCGGCAGCACGAGGCACAGCCCCGCGACGGTGACGACGCCCGCCAGCGCGGCCGCCGACCCTTCCGGGTTGAAGCGTGCCAACCCGCGGCGCCCCGCGCCGAGGAAGATGCACAGACCGGCGATGCCGTTGATCGTGATCATGAGCGCCGCGAACACCGTGTCGCGCGCAAGCGTCTCGACGCCGTCCTTGCCGGAGGCCATGAGGGTGACGATGAGCCCCACCTCGATGACGGTGACGGCGACCGCGAGGACGATCGAACCGAGCGGCTCGCCCACCTTCGCAGCGATGACCTCGGCGTGGTGGACGGCAGCGAGAACAGCTCCGAACAACGCCGCGGTGACGAGGACGGCGACGACGCCCGGCAGGCTTCGTCCCCATGTGGCGGCGAGGACGACGGCTCCGAGGACCGGAGCCCACGTCGTCCACTGGGCGATTCCTGGTCGGTGCGTGGCTTCGGCGCTCATGCGCTCCCCTTGGATCGTGCGGCGGTCACGGACGCTGCGTGTTCGGCCCCTGCCTGAGGGAGACGGTTCCCCGCGAGAGCGAGTCTCGATCAGTCTTGGCCGAATGTGCATCAAGGCCTCCGGCGACACGCCGAAGGCCTTGATGTAATGGTGGGCGATACTGGGTTTGAACCAGTGACCTCTTCCGTGTCAAGGAAGCGCGCTACCGCTGCGCCAATCGCCCCAGATATGGGAATGGAGCGGACAACCGGGCTCGAACCGGCGACCTCAACCTTGGCAAGGTTGCGCTCTACCAACTGAGCTATGTCCGCCTGTTTCCTCGGGCTTTCCGCCCTCGGCAACGACGAGAACGTTACCCGGTTCATCGCGCGTTCACCAAATCGGCATCGCCGGGTCGATGGCGGACTGCCCGTGTGCGCGCCTCCGGGGTGCATCCGGGCGGATCGAGGCTGGCCCGACGGGCGCTCCGTGTACGGCCCGACGGCCGGTCCGCTGGTCGCTCGCGGCCCTCGTCCTGCTCGACGGGTCACTCGCCGCGGACGGCTCCGCCGAGCCCGAGACGCCTCGATCAGGCCGACGCGCACGACTCCTGGTAGCGGCCCCGCGAAGCCGCCCGGCCGGCGCTGCCTGGCGGGTCTGCGGCCCCACGATTCTCACGCTGACGGTGCCCGCGCGTCGTTCACTCGCGCGATCGATCCCTGGCCTGCGCGACGAGATGGCGTCGATCACCGTGCTCGAGACCTGTCGTCATGAGTTGTCGGCATATTCCTCCTGCGTTCGTCAGCTGCATGCGCTGCGCACGACGTCACCGCTGACGCCGCAGTTGCCGACGCTCGTCGTCGCCGCCAACTGGCGCCTGCAGCGACGCAGGCCAACCCGTTGGGTGCGCGCCGTGCTGCGCGAGGCGCGCGAAATCGCCGCAGATGCAGACGTGCGGAAGGCCGTCGTCGAGCGATCCGGCCATTTCGTCATGCTCGACCGCCCTCAGCGCGTGGCCGACCTCATCCTCACGCTCGGATCCCGCTGACGGCGGCGCACCGCGACGCTCCGGCGGCCTCGCACTCTGCGTCGGCTCGATCAGGCGCCGGGCTCGTCGACGATGCCGTCGTCGAAACCCGCCGCGTCGCGACCGTCCGTGAAGTGCAGCGCAGCCTCTTCGGCGCTCGAAGCGCCACCCGCGAAACCGTCGTCCTCGGCGACGAGTTCGGATTCGCGATCCTCCGCCAGGCCCTCGTCGGGGGCGACGACGCGGCCGACGCGCGTGTCGTCGAACTCGTCGTCAGGTGACGGAACGCCGCCGGGGTTGCCGTAGGCCGAATCGGGGTCGACGTCGGGCACCTCCTCCTCGAGGCGCTCGTCGAGGGTCTCGTGCTCGTTCTCCCAGCGCTCGACGTTCGGCTCGCGCTCCGGCGTCGTGAACCCCTGGTCGAGCATGTTCTCGTAAGCCTCGCCCGTGACGTCGTCGGCGGCCTGGGCCTGATCCGCGTAGTCGTCCATGGAGCCGAGGTCGAAGTTCGATTCATTCGTCATGACGCCATCATGCGCACATGAGCCGCACCAAGGAAAGCCGGCCGGCCCGCTGCACGTCGGTCGACGGCCGCCGCCCGCCTGCGCCGCTCGACATTGCCCGAGAGCGCGTCATCCATGACGCGTCTCCGGGCGATGGCCGCCGGGCCCCGCGCCCACGGCGTCCGCCGCACACCGGACCGGGATCTCTCGCCCAGCCGGCAGCTGGCAGCCTGCAGCGGAACAGCACGATGCTCCCGACGGCCGCGCCGTGGGAGCATCGTGGCTGTGTTCTGTTCTGGTGGGCGATACTGGGTTTGAACCAGTGACCTCTTCCGTGTCAAGGAAGCGCGCTACCGCTGCGCCAATCGCCCGAGGTGGAGACGGGATTTGAACCCGTGTAGACGGCTTTGCAGGCCGTTGCCTCGCCTCTCGGCCACTCCACCGAACACGGTTCACACCGTGCGTGTCCAAGAAGACACAGAGCGGACAACCGGGCTCGAACCGGCGACCTCAACCTTGGCAAGGTTGCGCTCTACCAACTGAGCTATGTCCGCCTGCTACTGCGCTGTCGCGCTGCAACGAGAGGAAACACTAACCGATGCTCACGTTCACGCGCAACGTGGGCGGCGCGGATGCCGCGTCACGCGCTGCGACGCTGCGCCATGTCGTCGGGGCGAGCAGACTCGGCGGCGGCTTCGCCCTGCGCCACCACGCCGTCGTCGGGCCGCGCCCCACGATCCACCACGGCAGCTCCCTCGCCGTACGGGCGCCCATGCCTGGCGCCGGCCGACGTCTCGTTCTCCTGGTCGTACGGGGCGTCGTCGCCCGCCCGTGAACGCACCTTGGCCACCTGTTCCTCGATGAGCCCACGCGTCCGCGCACGCACTCCGACGGGCGCGGCGGCGACGGGCCACAGCCGCGCGACGGCACTGTTGAGCGCAGCACCGATGAGCACGGCGATCGACAACGAGTACAGCCAGATCAGCGCGATGATCGCTGCCGCGAGCGGGCCGTAGATCGAGATGCCGCCGACGGACGCCGACAACCAACTGCGCAGGAACAGCGAGATGATGACCCAGGCGATGAGGGTGAATCCGGCGCCGGGCAGGTCGCGCACCCATGGCGTGCGCACAGGTGTCGCGATGTAATAGAGGGTCGCGAACCCGACGATCGTGATGGCGCCGACGACGGGCCAGTACAGCGTCAGCAGGAACAGCAGACCGGGCGGCAGCATGCGTCCGAGCAGATCCGGGCCGATGACGATGAGTGGCAGCACGGCGCCGATGAACAGCAACGAGACGAAGTACAACGTCACCGACAGCGCACGGGCGCGCACGATGCCGCGCACGCCGCCCTGGCCGTACATGATCGAGATGGTGTCGACGATGACGTTGATCATCCGCGAACCGGACCACAGCGACAGCAGGAAGCCGATGGAGACGACGTCGGGGCGTCCGCCCTCGAGCGCGTCGTGCAGCGTCGGCATGACGACGTTCTGCAGCGCCTCCCCCGACAGGATCCCCTCGAGGTAGCGCTCGATCGAGCGGACGATGTCGTCGACGGTACGTCCGCCGAGGGCGCCGCCGACGTAGCCCATGACGCCGAGCAGCCCGTAGACGAGCGGCGGGAAGGACAGCAACGCGAAGAAACCCGCCTCGGAGGCGAGGCCAGTGACGCGGTAGCGCATGCACTGACGCAGCGTCTCGAGCACGAGGCGGCACACGGCGTAGAGGCCGGGCACGCGGCGCGCCACGCGGCGGGCGCGGGTGCGCAGCATCGACGGTTGATCCTGCTCCGCCTGCTCGCTCACCCGAGCACGTTAGCGGCGTTCGTCGCGGAAGGCGGGGAGGCTCGCCGCAGCCGTGTCCACGCCCGAGCCGGCGTGCGACGAGCGTGTCCTACTTCATGGTTAGGTAGACGCCATGGATATCTGGCCGGGCAAGCCCTACCCCCTCGGTGCCACGTTCGACGGCACCGGCGTCAACTTCGCAATCTTCTCGGAAGCGGCCGAGAAGGTCTTCCTCTGCTTGGTCGACGACGACATGGTCGAGACGCGCATCGAGCTGACGGAGGTCGACGGCCACGTCTGGCATGGTTACGTGCCGAGCGTGCAGCCCGGTCAGCGGTACGGCTACCGCGTCGAGGGCCCGTACGACCCCGAGAACGGGCAGCGCTGCAACGTCAACAAGCTGTTGCTCGACCCGTACGCTAAGGCGATCGAGGGTCAGATCGACGGCCACGAGTCTTTGTTCAGCTACTACTTCCTCGAGCAGGACAAGCGCAACGACGACGACTCGCTCGCTCACACGATGCTGAGCGTCGTCATCAACCCCTACTTCGACTGGGGTCACGACCACCCGCCGCAGCACGAGTACCACCAGAGCGTCATCTATGAGGCGCACGTCAAGGGTCTGACGATGACGCACCCGGACGTGCCGGAGGAGATCCGTGGCACGTACGCCGCGATCGGTCACCCCGCGATCGTGCAGCACCTCGTCGACCTCGGCGTGACGGCGATCGAGCTCATGCCGGTGCACCAGTTCGTGCAGGACACGACGCTCGTCGAGAAGGGCCTGACGAACTACTGGGGTTACAACACGATCGGCTTCCTCGCGCCGCACAACGCGTACTCGGCGAGTGGTGAACGCGGTCAGCAGGTCACCGAGTTCAAGGCGATGGTCAAGGCGCTGCACGAGGCGGGCATCGAGGTCATCCTCGACGTCGTCTACAACCACACCGCCGAGGGCAACGAGAACGGCCCGACGCTGAGCTTCCGCGGCCTCGACAACGAGAACTACTACCGCCTCGTCGACGACAACAAGGCGCACTACTTCGACACGACGGGCACGGGCAACTCGCTGCTCATGCGCAGCCCGCACGTGCTGCAGCTCATCATGGATTCGCTGCGGTACTGGGTCAACGAGATGCACGTCGACGGTTTCCGCTTCGACCTCGCTGCGACGCTCGCGCGTCAGTTCCACGAGGTCGACCGGTTGAGCGCCTTCTTCGACATCATCCAGCAGGATCCGGTGATCAGCCAGGTCAAGCTCATCGCCGAGCCCTGGGACGTCGGTGACGGCGGCTACCAGGTCGGCAACTTCCCGCCGCTGTGGACGGAGTGGAACGGCAAGTACCGCGACACCGTGCGCGACTACTGGCGTGGTGAGCCGGGTTCGCTCGGCGAGTTCGCCTCCCGTCTCACTGGTTCGAGCGACCTGTACGCGCACTCGGGGCGTCGACCGATCGCGTCGATCAACTTCGTCACCGCGCACGACGGCTTCACGATGCGCGACCTCGTCAGCTACAACGAGAAGCACAACGACGCCAACGGCGAGGGCAACAACGACGGCGAATCGCACAACCGCAGCTGGAACTGCGGCGTCGAGGGCGAGACCGATGACGCGAGCGTGCTCGCGCTGCGGGATCGTCAGATTCGCAACCACCTCGCGACGCTCATGCTGAGCCAGGGCGTGCCGATGCTGCTGCACGGTGACGAGCTGGGACGCACGCAGGGCGGCAACAACAACACGTACTGCCAGGACAACGAGATCTCCTGGATCGACTGGGATCTCGACGACCGTCGCCGTTCGTTGCTGGAGTTCACGCAGCAGCTCATCGCGTTGCGTCGCACGCACCCGGCGTTCCAGCGTCGACGCTTCTTCGCCGGCGACGCCGAGCACGGTGGGCGCAGCGACTGGGGCGACATCGTCTGGTTCGGCGCGAACGGTGAGGAGATGCAGGACGGCGACTGGGCCTCCGGAGCCGGCACGATCATGGTCTACCTCAACGGTGACGCGATCCACGCGCAGGATGCGAAGGGCCAGTCGGTCGTCGACGACCACTTCCTGCTGCTGTTCAACCCCGGCCACGAGGAGACGCACTTCGTCATCCCCGAGGTCGTCAAGAAGGGTTCGGAGTGGAGTTTCGCCATCTCCAGCCTGCCCGAGGACGCCGAGGAAGGCGTCGAACTGAGCGGCGGCGACACCGTCAAGCTGCCCCCGCGCACCCTCGCGGTGCTGCAGGCGCCGCGCACAGAGAGCTGACGAACGCATGACGAGGGGCTGACCGGTTCGATCGAACCGGTCAGCCCCTCGTCATGTTCGTCTTCTCGTGGCTGCGCGCCGCCGGCCGTGCTCGTACGGACCCGGCCCGCGGCGTGGACGTCAGAGCTTGTCGAGGCGAGCGCGCTGCTCGGGGACGTCGAACGTCGCCTCCGGCCACTCGAGGGCGAGGGCGCGCAGGTGCTCGAGGACGAGCTGCTGCACGGCAAGACGCGCATACCACTTGTTGTCGGCCGGGACGACGAACCACGGCGCGACGTCCGTCGACGTCTTCTCCAGCAGCGCCTGGTAGGCCTCCTGGTACTCACTCCAGTAGGAGCGTTCGACGAGGTCGCCCGGGTTGAACTTGTAGAACTTCTCCGGGTCCTCGAGACGCTCGGCAAGGCGCGCCTTCTGCTCGTCGGCGGAGATGTGGAGCATCACCTTGATGATCGTCGTGCCATTCGCGACGACCGACTCCTCGAACGCGTTGATCTGGCCGTAGCGACGCATCCACACCGGTCGCGAGACGAGGTCGTGGACACGCACGACGAGGACGTCCTCGTACTGGCTACGGTCGAACACCCCGACATAACCGGGCTTGGGCAGCGCATTGCGGATGCGCCACAGGAACGGATGCGCTTGCTCTTCCTTCGTCGGCGTCTTGAAGGCCGTCAGCTCGACGCCCTGTGGGTCCATCGTGCCGACGACGTGACGCATGATGCCGCCCTTGCCGGAGGTGTCCATGCCCTGCACGAGCAGCAGGACGCTGCGCCCGCCGGGGTGACGCTCGCTCGCGTAGAGCCGCTCCTGCAGGTCAGCGAGCTCGTCGCCCGTCCTGCGCATGACCTTCTCGGCCTTCTTGGGCCCGCCGTCGAACGCGGGCGTGGACGACGCGTCCAGGTCGGCGAGGACGAATCCCTCACCGACGCGCAGCGCCGAGGCGAAGTCGCTCTTGACGGCCTTGAACTTCTTCGTCCCCTTGCGCGTCGCCTCGTCACGGCCGACGTTGGCGATGACCTCCTCGGCCTGCTTGAGACGAGCCACCTTGGCGGGCGCAAGGCGGGCCGTGCTCGTCGACGTGCCGACGTTCCTCGCCTCGGACGTGGCGTCGGACGCCGACTTCTTCGCCTTCTTCTCGCCCTTCGCTGTCGACGCCCTCGTCTCGGCGGTCTTCGACGTGGCCGCCGTCTTGGCCGCGCTCGCCTCGGACTTCTTCGTCGCCTCGGACTTCTTCTTCGCGTCGGACTTCGCCGTCGTGTCAGCCGACTTCTTGCTCGAGGACGACTTGTTCGACGCCTTGTCAGCCGACTTCTTCTTCGGCTGCGCGTCAGACGTCGTGGTCTTCGTGGACGCTCCCCCGGCGGCCGTGGTCTTGGCGGACGTCTTCGACGACGTACCCGCCTCCTTCGCCGACTTGGACGTGTCGCTCTTGGTGGCGGCCTTCGACGACGAGGAGGCGCTCTTCGCTGCCTTCTCGGGCGCCTCGGGCGACTCGCTCTTGGCCTTCTTGGACATACCAGTCATCGTGGCAGACCCGACCGGCGTTGTCATGTACTTCGCTTCCGCACGGACAAGCGATTCGGTGAGATCACGGTGATCCGTTGGGGCGCAACGCTTTCGAAGGACGCCGATTCAACGCTCGTCGGCGACAGAGCGACCACCACCCGCTCGTTCCGCAGCGATCAGGCGTACGAACGGCCCTCAGCGAGCGAGGAACTCGCGGACGCATCGCTCCCAACGGGCCGGGTCGGTGTTCCACTCGCGCACATGTCGGGCCTGCTCCCAGCGCTGCCAGGTGACGATGTCAGGGCGCAGCCGTGCGAGCTCCGCGCTCGGTCCGTAGGGCACGAACTCGTCGTCGACGGAGTGGATGACGAGCATCGGCTTCGTCAGCTCGCCGGCGCGCGCGACCCAGTTCGTCAGCGTGACGTCGATCGCCTGCGCGAGCCCCGTCATCCGCCGGCTCGATCGGTTGCCGCCCAACAGACGTGCCGCGAGGTCGGCGAGGCGCGGGTGCAGCCGATTGGCGCGCGCATGGTGAGCCATGACGTCGGCCCAGTCGAGCACCGGCCCGTCGAGGACGACGCGACGCACCGCCCCCGCGTGGCCGCTGCGCGCGAGCACCTGCATGACGATCGCGCCGCCCATCGACCAGCCGAGCAGGTCGATGCTGCGCGCGCCCTCCCGCAGCGCGAACTCGAGGGCGAGATCGACGTCTTCCCACTCGGTGAGTCCGAGAGCGTACTTGCCGTCGCTGCTGCCGGGTCCGTCGGAATCGTTGCGGTAGCTCGGGATGATGCACGAGATGCCGAGGTCGGTGAGCACCGGGACGGCGCGCAGCGTCTCCCCGCGACGGGCGCCGCGGCCGTGGACGAGAACCGCCCAGCGGGTGCCGTCGCCGGCGCGCGTCACCCACGCCGGCGCGCGGCCGTGAACGGTGGGAAGCGCGAGTTCTTCGGTTCGGATGCCGTACGCGTCCTGGGGCGAACCGTCGACGTACCAGCCGCTCCAGCGGGCGGGGCCCGGGAGGAGCTCGCCACGCGTGACGGCGTCGACGGCCCGGATGACGCCGCCCGCGTCGGTGTGACCGAGGATCTCGCCGATGCGAGCGTGGCCGCGTTCGTCGTCCCAGTACAGCCCGTAGCGGCCGGGCGCGAGGGATTCGACACTCGGCGCGAAGACTGCGCTCGTCGCCACCCCGTCGAGGCCGTGACGGACGGTCAGGACGTCCGCGTCGTTCGGTTTTTCCTTCTCAGGTGTGACGAGCTTGCGCGCGAAGACCGCCGCGATGGCGACGGACGCCGCGCTCGTCGTCGCGGCGAGCGCCGCGCCCGTTCCGAGACCGAGCACGACGGACTGGCGGCTACTGAGACGCTTCACTCCCCCATTGTTTCATCGCGGGGGCCTACCCCCGTCAGGCGTCCCCAGCTGCCTCGACCGCCCCGTTCGTTCATCGGTGATCGAGGGTGTTCGTCGCGCCGACCTCCCCGCCGTCGGGACGCTTCCGGTTTCGGCGACCGCTCGCTCGCTCACCCGTGGCCGGGGGTGTGCCGCCGCGCGCGTTCCGGTCGTGCTGGTCATGAGCGACGCCTCATCTCGGATCGGCGCAGCGCCGAAGCACGGGCCGCGGCGACATGGATGGGGCGACAATGGGTGGCATGAGCTTGCCCATCACACTGCCCGTCCAACCGATGCTTGCGAAGGCCGTCACGAGCGTGCCGGAGGGTGACGAGTTCACCTACGAACCGAAGTGGGACGGTTTCCGCTGCATCGTCGCGCGGGACGGCGACGATGTCGAGTTGCACTCACGCGGCTCGAAGTTGCTGACGCGCTACTTCCCGGAACTCGTCGAGGCGCTGAAGTCCGCGCTGCCCGAGCGTGTCGTCCTCGACGGTGAGATCGTGCTGCGTCAGGGCTCCCCCGGGCATGAGCGGCTCAGTTGGGACGCGCTCAGCGCACGCATCCACCCCGCCGCGTCGCGCATCGAGAGGTTGGCCGCCGAGACGCCGGCGCAGTTCGTCGCGTTCGATCTGCTCGCCGAGGGCGACGACGACGTCATGGGCGAGCGGTTCGAGAAACGTCGCGCGCGTTTGGAGGCGCTGTTCGCGCAGTGGCCGACGAGCGATTCGGTCTACCTGACGCGCACGACGCGCGACGCCGACGAGGCACGTCGCTGGTTCGAGGCGTTCGAGGGCGCTGGGCTCGACGGCGTCGTCGCGAAGCGTCGCTCCGACGTCTACGAGCCGGGCAAGCGCACGATGCTCAAGATCAAGCACAAGCGCACGGCCGAAGCCGTCGTCGTCGGTTATCGCGTGCACAAGAGCGGCGATGGCGTCGGATCGCTGCTGCTCGCGCTCGCCGACGCGGACGGCGAGTTGCACAACGTCGGGGGCATCAGCGCGTTCACGGCGGCGCGACGGCGCGAACTCGTCGACGAACTCGCCCCGCTCGTCGTGCGCGACGCCGACGGCAACGCCGCGCACGGTGAGACGGATCGCTCACGCTTCAGCAGCTCGAAGGACGTCTCGTTCGTGCCCCTTCGCCCCGAACGCGTCGTCGAGGTCGCGTTCGATCAGTTGGAGGGCAACCGCTTCCGTCATGCCGTGACGTTCCTGCGCTGGCGCCCCGACCGCGAGCCGACTTCCTGCACTCTCAAGCAGGTCGAACGCGCCCCCGACTACGACCTCGGAGAGGTGCTGCGACGCGGCTGACCCCCCGCGCCTGGTTCGCCGTCATGCCCAGCGCCCCGGCATCCCGGTCGTCGTCGCTCCGCCCCGGCGTCCCTACTCCCCCGACGACCACCGTTCTGCGATTCCTGTCCCCCTTCGCGAATCCCGGTGGATGTCAACCTGTGGTGAGTCACTCAGGGCCGGGATGGTTGATTCCGGCCCACGCTTTCGGGGCGGGCACTGGCGCGCGGTGGCCGCGGAAACGTTCGGGGTGACGCGCCTGGTAGTAGGCG
>NZ_JANJER010000029.1:0-16816 GCF_044878485.1 Dermacoccus sp. BD5
GCACCGCGGCGGCCTTCTCCTCGACCGAGTAGCGACGCGTCGTCGGCTTCCCATTCGCCAGTTCCTTCGGCATAACCCCATCCTCGTTTCCAAGGTCAGGAGTCTCCAACAAACTCAGGGCGCTTCACGTGACGGTCGAAGGACTCCAAGGTGAGGTCAAGGTTGGGGTTCGTCAGCAGTAACGCGCGAACTGGTACTTGAGCTGCCGCTGCCACGCTGAGCGCACCTCCCGCGGAATCGCCACACAAGACGGCACAGCCAGGACCTGAGCAAGCATTAACGCACCGCACGAGGTCATTGACTGATTCGTGGAACGTGTTCTCTGGCGCGAGGCGATAGTCGACCGCGATGACACGTCGCCCCGATGTGGCTGCGAGGGCTCGGCAGTAGGCGTCTTGAAGATTCAGATCCCCAAACAGGCCATACCCCCCGTGGGAGAAATAGATCGTCACGTCCATGACCACGCCATGTGGCGTGTACAAGCGCACGGGGAGGCCGTGGACGATGTCGCTGGTGATGACTCCATCGAACGGCAATGCTTGCCGGGCTGCTGCGCGTTGCGTGGCGGCTTGACGCAGCGAGGCGACATCGATCATTGCCTCACCGTACGGCAGCGCTCCCCGGGGCTGAAGGAATAGTTCCTCCCCTTGCGTATCCGTGTAAGGCGCAGGCTCTCCGCACTCCGCTCCGTATACACGTAGCTCAATCGAAGGGTTCTGCGCCCTCGCGTCAGGCCAGATCGGCCGTGTACCGCGTGAGGGCTTGTCGGTACTCGTCGAGGTCGCTGTCTCCATCGTGAATAGCTGCTCGAAACGCAGTGATGGCGGCTGCGGCCGGTCTGTCTGCGCCAGCCAGTGCGAGGGTCAAGAAGCAGTCGACGGCGACGCTGTCGGGATAGCGCCGATGCGCCTCCTCGAGGACGGCGACCGCATCGGTGTGGCGGCCGACGTTGCGTAGGCTGCTGCCGTATTGGATGCGGGCTTGACGGTCGCGGTTTGCGTCGAGGCCGGCTGCGATAGCGCGCTCGTACAAGGGGATGGCGTCAGCCTCGCGGGCCGCCCAGTCATAGGCGCTGGCCAGTTCGAACAGGCGGGCCGCGTCGGTGGGCCCGGTGTCGAGGAGGTGTTCGAAGAACTCGATCGTGGGGGCCGGATTTTCTCGATCGGCTGACGCCCAGGCGTCACTGACCTGCTGCTCGAAGTCCATGGCAACAGCCTGGCAGACGATGCGTAGCCGAAACGAAGGGTTCTGCACCATCGTGCTGGCCCGGTAGCCCAACCCACCGTTTACGCCCCGCCAGGTCAGACTGGGGTCAAGTCGAGGCGCATGAGGTCGTCAGCGACGCGGAAGCCCAGCGAGCGATACAGCGGCTTGGACATCTCTGATGGTGCAAGCACGATGCGCACCATCTCTTCACGACGGGCGTATTCGATGATCTCTGCCATAAGAGCGGCTGCGATGCCGCGGCGTCGCAGAGCTGGAGTGACGAAGACGTTGGCCGCATACAGCCACCGCGCTGAGGGGCCTCCGGGGGCCGGCATCCTCGTGTAGATCAATGCGTTGGCCATGCCAACAGGCTCACCGTCCGGCCTGATTGCGAGAAATGCGCACCGATGGCGCCGCTCAGATTCCCACCAGTCGGTGAAGACTTGCTCGAACTCCGGGTCGCGGGCGTCGTGTTCCACCCACTGGTAACGCAGCGCGAGCATTCCTCGAGGATCAGATCCCACCGGAACGATGGTTACAAGATCGCCTTTCACATGACGAGGCTACGACACCGGCACGGAGGTGGCTTCTCTTCTGCCAGGCGTGGCATAAACGAAGGTTTTTGCCACACCGCTAGGACTGCCCGTCGATCGACGAGGACCCGCCTGGCCTGAGCTCTCGAGTACGCAGGTAGGGACATCCCTAGATGCTCAGTGTTGAAAAGTGCGCATCTGAGAGGGGTCCTACTTGCGTGGGGTGGGGTACACCCCCACTCGCGGCGAGTGTGCATGCATATCACCCACCCCAGATGCACGCCACGGCACGGAGTGGATGGTGCACAAACCTTCGTGTGAGCTACGACCGGCATGCTCACAGCGTGAGGAGAGGAGGGGGGCGGAAGCAGGGGGTGAGGTGCCCGGCCGCCTCGAAGGCCGCTGTCGTAAAGATCGACTGGAATAGTGCAATCATCTGGCGCTCGGTCAGTATGCGAGGCATGATCACGTCATGGTGAGGAACGTGTGGCTGCGTCCCGTGTCCGAGGCGGGCAGCCCGGACAGCACGGACACCGCCCGGTGCGCCGTGTGCGGTGAGGCCACCGGTGAGGACGGCGTGATCGTCGATGTCCTCACAGCCGAGGGTAGGCATGTGTACCGGGCGCTTTGTTCCAGCGACGCAGCCTGTCCCACCGAGATCGCTGACGTCGTCCGGTTGATGAGGACCCCACCCTCACCGGGCCGCTGATCATCGTTCAACAACCCCTCGCAGGCATGACCTCACCTGGGCCAGGTGGCGCGT
Organism: Dermacoccus sp. BD5; assembly: GCF_044878485.1. Taxonomy (NCBI): domain Bacteria; kingdom Bacillati; phylum Actinomycetota; class Actinomycetes; order Micrococcales; family Dermacoccaceae; genus Dermacoccus; species Dermacoccus sp. BD5. The sequence goes on from NZ_JANJER010000029.1 coordinate 2,503, forward strand.
CATTCCTCCGCAGCCGCCGCCTCGGCCGCGGTGCGCGTTTTGATCACCTGGCCCGATGCGTCAGGAAAGTCAGTGGGGCTGCTGCCGGTGCAGGTGAGGCCGGCAGAGGTCTCACCGTGCACGACATGCGTCCTTGGGTCCACCGAAGATGGCCACGAGGGCCAAAGCAATACCGAGTGTGATGACGATGGCCACCCACGTGAGAGCTGAGGAGGGCTCGTCGGGGCGAGGACGTGTGGCAGCCATGGGGGAACCTTTCCGGGGCACCGCGCGGCGGCCACCTGCTCACTCTAGGAGAGGTGGCCCCAGTGCAGCCGCTCATCGTCTCAACAGATCGTGGCGTTCGAGGCGGGTGGATTGTCTGAGGTGTGCACAAACCTTCGTTTGAGCTACTACTGCGTAAGCACCCCACTGACAGGTCGCAGAGCAATCCAGTCCGGAGCACCCTCAAGCGGAATCGTTCGAGTGGTGTGGTGCATGGTGCTCCACGAATTGACCGACCAGGCCGAAGCCATCCTCATGCTGCATCTCGGCGACCTGATCAGGTGTCGTACCGGTCAGAGTGTTGATGCTCACCATGTAGACGAGCCACAGACCCAGGATGAACCAGGCCAGGAGAACCAGAGTCGGCCTGAGCAGATCCGTGCCGTGGAAATAGGCCACATCCCGCATGGCGTCCGTTGCGGCACCGTTCGGCAGGAACGGCCCGATGTCATGCATGAAACCAGGCAGAAGGTCGTATCCAAAGGCTCCTCCGGCTGAGGGATTGCCGAGGATGACGAACAGCGTGAGGTTCACCGCGAGTGCGGCGGGCCCCAGCAGGCTCGTCAGGCCGTAGGCGAAGGTGCTGACGCTCAGAGACAGCCCTGCACCGACGGCAGCCAAGCCCCAGAACGGCCCGTTGAGGGCATCCAGCACATCTCTCGCCAGCCAGGCGCCGAGGATCCCTGCGATGGCTGAGAAGATCACGAACACTCCGAGCCGCCACCCGACTCCACCCCACGTGGACGCTCGGGGTGATGTGAGCGTGCCGAGCATGGTGGGCAGGAGGTAAGAACCAATGATGAGGCCCAGGACGAGGTAGAAGGGGACGATTCCGCGTTTGTCGTGCGCCGCTGTCGGGACGAGATCGTGGCCGCGGATCGTGGTGTGTGCCTTGGCCGCTACCTTGGCGCCAACCTGCTCGACCACGTCACGGTTTCCCGACGGTTGGGCGGTCGCATAGTAGAGGTCGTTGACCTTGTCCAAGGGGTTGAAGACGTACACGCCAGCTGCCTTGTTGTCTTTCACCTGCTGCTGCGCCCACTGCTGGTTCGTGGTGATAGTCGCGCGGACCGGGTGGTCCGTTTGGGCGTTGAGCTGGTTGGCGATGTACCCGGCGTTTCCCTCATGTCGGCTGGCGACGATGATGTGAACCTTGTGTGGCGTCGGGTTTCCGAGAGACCAGATGTAGAAGATGCTGATAAGGCATTGCACGATGAGAACAAATCCGGCAAGAACGACTGCGTGACGGAAGTGCGCGCGTTCCTCCGCTGAAGCTGGGAGCGATTGGGTTGACATGGCTCTTTTCTGCGATTGGTTTCAGGCGGTGGGTGGTAGCGCGTCTCGCACTGAACGGCGCATGACTTTGCCTAGGGGGCTGAGGGGGATGTCCGGCACGATGACGTATTCCCGGGGAATCTTGTAGCCGGCTAGGTGGCGACGCGCGTGGCGTGTGAGGGCCTCTTCGTCGAGACTCGACGCATCGTCCAGCACGATGGCTGCAGTGACAGCTTCATCGCCTCCGGCCAACCTGCGGCCCACCACAGCAACGTCGCGTACGCCGTCAAAAGCGCGCAGGACATCTTCTACTTCGGAGGGGTAGACGTTGAATCCGGCGGTGATGATGACTTCCTTGAGGCGGTCAACAATGGTGACAAATCCGTCGTCGTCCTGGACGGCGACGTCTCCGGTGCGTAGCCACCCGTCCGTCGTGAACAGGGCATCCGTGAGATCGGGCTTACCCCAATACCCCACACACACCTGAGGGCCTTGGATCTGCAATTCACCAGCCACTCCGGGCGCCGCAGGCGACTGCGGATCGTCCAGGTCGGCGATCCGCACCGCGGTGGAGGGAAACGGTATGCCGATAGAGCCCGGCCGCCTGTCCTGCGACAACGGATTGGCCAGGGCAATGGGGGACGTCTCAGTCATGCCGTAGCCCTCGATGAGCATCCCGCCGGTGGCTGACTCCCAACGATCCACGAGGCCGGGATCGAGCGGCATAGCCCCCGAGATCGCCCAGCGCACGCCCGCCAAGTCGATTCTCCCCGCCTGTGAAAGTTTCAACAGCCGTTCATAGATCGGCGGCACTCCAGGTATGAACGTTGCGGGGCGTCGCTTCATCGCAGCGCACACGGCCGCTTCGTCGAAGCGTGGGAAAAGTACGAGACATGCCCCGAGACGAATGGCGTCGAGTAGGCACAGCGTCATGCCGTAGGCGTGAAAGAGCGGCAGGGTGCCGTAGAAGACTTCTTCGCCGGCGCGCAGGGTCGGCACCCACGCCATGCTCTGCACGACATTCGCCACGAGGTTTCGGTGGGTGAGCATCGCAGCCTTTGGATCACCCGTTGTGCCACCGGTGTACTGCAGCAGCGCCAGATCATCCGGATCGCGGCGAGGGAACGACGCGTGGGTCGGCTGCTGCCGTGCGCAGCTGCTTACGACATCGTCGAAAGAGACGCCGACGTTGGCGGGCTCAGTGATCGCTGCGCGTGCCGTGCGAGCCTGCGGGAGAGGAAGGCTCAAGGCGAGCCTCTTGAGGCGCGGCAGGGCGCGCGACATGTCTACCGTCAGGATGTCGAGGGATGCGGGCGAATCGATGTCGGCAATCGTCTGAGCCACCTTGTTCCACACGATGGCGACACGCGCCTCGTGGTCGCGGAAGCACCGTTCGAATTCGGATCGAGTGGACAGGGGGTTGTGTTCCACGACGACTGCGCCGACACGGAGCACTGCGTAGAACGCAATGACGGCCTGAGGGCACGAAGGCAGTGCAATGGCAACGCGGTCTCCGGGGCGGACCCCGCGTTGCTGCAGTGTTGTTGCTGCCGCGTTGATCTGAGTCTGTAGCTCTCGGTAGGACGTGGTGGCGCCGAAAAAATCGAGAGCCAAGCGAGAGCCGAAACGAGATGCGGTCTCTTCGAACATCTCATCGACTGTCTGCTGGGGGATGTCGATGTTGCGCGGCACGCCATCGGCGTAGCCAGCAACCTCGACGAGTTCAGACCACGAATCGTGGTGGCGGGGCGTCGTTGGGGTGCCCATCAGCCCAGCACCCGCAGCGCAGCGGCCAACGCGATGCCCCGCACACGTGCGAGATTGTCAAGGTTCGCGAGAACAGCCACGACCGCGCCACTCATGGCAGCGGTGATTTCGACACGTCGCACGCCCTTAGGGCTGGCATCGAGCGCCCCTAGGAGGGCGTCAACTGCTGGCTGCAGCCGGATCATGGCGGCCTCCTTCCTGGCCAAAGCAAATGCGCTGATCATCAGAGCGGCGTAACCAGGGTGCGTGGCGCAGACTTCGATGAGTTCAGCGAGAACCGCTTCATCGCGCTCTGCACCGTGAAGACCCTGGCCCGCAGCTGCGACGCGCTCAGAGTGGTCAATCGCCGCCGCGACAACAGCGTCCTCGACGGCCGCCTTTGAACCGAACCGCTTGAGGAGCCCTGCCTTGGAGTAACCCGCAGACGCAGCCAAGGCATGGACCGGCGCCTGCGTGAAACCGTGCTGCGCAAAGACAGAGGCCGCAGCGTCGATCGCGAGTTCACGACTCAACGATGAACGCGGATGAGAGACGGGTGAGGAAGCGAGTGACACGAGTCGATTGTGCCACAAGGTGACCATTATGGTCACCTTGTGGCATTGCCCACCCTAGGCGTGGCGACGGCTCCACTTATGAGGGCGGATCCTCGACTACGTGGTGCGCAAACGGTGGCGAGTTCAACCGGTCAACGCACCACCACCGATAGGGGATCGTGGGTGTCATGGCCGGGTTGTCGAACGAGCAGCAGGAGAACGTTTGGGCGTTGTGGGCGAGGGGTGAGTCGATCAGGCTCATCGCCCGCACGATCGGCGTCAGCCAAACCCCAGTCCGGACGCTGCTGCGCCGCCATGGCGGAGTGAAGCCGCCGCCGCGCGCCCGGAACCGGCGGCACCTGTCGCTGAGTGAACGTGAAGAGATCTCCCGCGGCATCGCTGCCGGCTTGTCGTGCCGTGTCATCGCCGCTCGGCTGGGACGGCATCACACGAGTATCAGCCGCGAAGTCGCCCGCCACGGCGGACCCGGCACCTATCGCGCGGCCACCGCCGATGCGGGCGCGTGGCGCAACGCGCGCCGCCCGAAACCCTCACGTCTTCACCGCGACCCGGCGCTGTCGAGCATGGTCGCGGCGAAGCTGGAACGGGGTTGGTCACCCGCCCAGATCGCCCACTGGCTACGGCGCGAACAGCAGGATTCGTTGTCGCACGAGTCGATCTACCACGCGCTGTACACCGGCCAGATCCACGCGCCACGACAGGGAAGCCTTCTGCGATCAGGGCGATCGCTGCGCCACGCGCGCGTCGCGAAACCCCGCCAACGCCGCGGCGTGTTGCGGAACATGACCTCCATCCACGATCGGCCCACCAGCGTCGAAGACCGGGCCGAAGTCGGCCATTGGGAAGGTGACCTCATCATGGGCCAGCGCCCATCAGCCGTGGCCACCCTCGTCGAACGCTCCACCCGCCTGGTGCGCGTCGTCGCCCTGCCCGACGGGTACAAGGCTGACGCCGTCAGGGACGCTCTCATCGAGAATCTCGCCGAAGTGCCGCCGCAGTTTCGTCGGTCGTTGACGTGGGATCGCGGCCGAGAAATGGCCTTCCACGACCAGGTGACGCACGCCCTGGGCATGCAAGTGTTCTTCTGTGACGCCCGTTCGCCATGGCAGCGCGGCACGAACGAAACTCCCCCGCGCGCTTCGCTCCAAGCAGGAGGTGCCCCCAGCGAACCGCCTGCTGCGTCAGTACCTCGCGAAGAACGCCGACCTACGCTCCTTCACCCAGACCGACCTCGACACCATCGCGACGCGCATCAACGAACGGCCCCGCAAGGTCCTCGGCTGGGCCTCATCCCACGACGCCTTCACCGATAGCCTGAACACCATCAATGGTGCGTTGACCGGTTGAATCCGCCAAGGTTTTTGCAACAGCCGAGGACTGCGGCTGACCGATTGGTGCGAAGCCGCCGGCCCGAGCGCCCGAGTGTGCCGATAGGGCCATCCCTAGATTCCCCTTGTTCGAGAGTGTGCATCTGAGGGGGTTCCTACTTGCGTGGGGTGGGGTACACCCTATTTGCACAGTAACGACGCCATGGGGTCCGCGTGCAAATAGGGTCCTCGGTGGCCTTAATGCTCATGTTGCGAGCAGGGACTAGACATGCCGGGACAAATGGTGGGTACGCGCGTCTCGTCGACGTCGCAGAATCTAGCCAGGCAGCTAGAAGCGCTCGGGGGTGTCGACGAGCTGTTCACTGACCATCAATCGGGCAAGGGGACCGCTGCACGATCAGGTGACAGTGGTCGGGCAGCCAGTTCGACTGCTGTGGTCATGATGGTTTCGAACTCGATGGGCGTCAATCGTCCGAGCCAGTCCTGCCGGCGGCGCCAGTGATACGTCCGCTCGATCCAGGTGACGATCGCAATCAGAGGCTCTTCCCGAGTTCGCCAGGCCTGACGGTCCAGGACGTTCTTCTGCAGCAGCGCGAAGGACGATTCCATCCGGCGTTGTCAGCCGCAGCGCCGACGCGATCCATCGACGCGGCCAAGCCGTGGCGATGGATCGCCTACACGAACTTGCGGCTCCTGAATTGCGACCGCGGTCCGTGTGCACGATGCAGCCGGCCACACCGACGTCGTCAGAACTCGTCGCGCTTGGCCTGCGAGCCGTGCCGGGGTTCTTGTTCGCCACGCCATCCCCTGTAGGTGTGCATCTCGTGCAAGGTGCGTTCCCCCGATCATGGGCCACAACGGGCCGCCTAGGTTGGCTCAGCCCGGTTCAGAGCCTCCCATCCTTCGACGTGGAGTAGCCGTAGCGGCGGCGGTGGTCATCCCAACTCGTCGCGTACGCCTGACGCAGGGGCTGTGCCAGGTTCGCGAACCACACGCGACGCTCCTCGCGGCGCCGCTCGAACTCGCGTCGATCCTGCGCCTCGAGCCAGTCCGCATGTCGCCGCGACAGGTCAACACCACGGCGTAGGTTGCGTTCCTCCCACACACGCTTGCGCTGCTGTTGCCGCCACACGCTCAGATTCGAGAAATCCCCACTCAACCGCTGCACCCGGAGCGCACGCTCACCCGCGTCCAGACCCGCCCACCAGCGCTGCGCAAGCTCCTGACACGCAGCGATCGACGCACGACGCGCCAGCACCCACGCCGACGCGCCCACGAAACACGAGCCGTTCCAACGAGATCCGCTCACGCACCACCTGATGCTCGACAGAGGTCCCCTCGAGTGTGGGGAGGGTCTGGGGGCGCGTCCACTCGGCGTTCGCCGAGACTTGATCCAGCCCGTGGGCCTGCAAGTGCGCCAGATGACGCAGCACCTGCCGTCGCGTCCACCCCGACACCTCACCAGACTCAGGGCACAGCTGCGCTTTCAACGCCACGTCCTCAGCCGACAGCCCGACCCTCGAGTCCAGGGACGCCAGCACCAACCACCCAGCAGGGGGGAGTTCACCGGGGAGGGTGGGGGCCAAGGGGATGTGATGATCGCGGCGCTCGTGCTGCTGGGGTTGGGTTGGCACGCAGGGTTGCTGGCCGACACGACGATGCTCGTCGACGCCGCCTCGAGCGCGAACCGCGCCCGCACGCGGGGCACGTGCGACGTCCTCGTCTGGTTTGCCGGAGCGGGCGGCGGCATCGACGCACGCTTCGTCGCCGGCGCCATGACCTACGCGACGCTGTGCTGCCTCGCCGGCGTCGCAGCCGTTACGCTGCTCGCGTTCGTGACCCGCCGAAAGTCGGCGTGACGTTTTATTCATCGTCATGACACAAAGGCGTTAGGGTGAACGTCATTCCTTTCTTCCCCATGTGACGAAAAGAGCGGCGCCATGACGGTCCGTCCCACCCCACTCTCGGCTTCCGCGAGTCGAACCGAGCGGCTCGATCGGTTGCCGTTCACAAAGCGTCATCGCTCGATGCTCGTCGGTTCGGGCGTCGGCTGGGCGCTCGACGCGATGGACGTCGGGCTCATCAGCTTTCTCATGGTGGCGGTCAAGAAGGAATGGGGGCTGACGACCGGCGACCTGTCGGTGCTCGCCTCGATCGGCTTCGTCGGCATGGCGATCGGCGCCGGTGTCGGCGGCGCCCTGGCCGACCGCATCGGGCGCCGCACCGTGTTCGCGGGCACACTCGTCGTCTACGGCATCGCGACGGGTCTGTCGGCGCTCGCGCCGAGCTTCCTCGTCCTGTGCGCCCTGCGCTTCGTCGTCGGGCTCGGCCTCGGCGCGGAACTGCCGGTGGCCTCGACCCTGGTGAGCGAGTTCGCCCCGAAGCGCCTGCGAGGACGGATGGTCGTCGCCCTCGAGTCGTTCTGGGCGCTCGGGTGGCTGCTCGCGGCCGTCATCGGATTCACGATCGTGCCGCACGACAACGGGTGGCGCTGGGCGATGGCGCTCGGGCTCGTGCCCGCTCTCTACGCGATCCACGTGCGTCGTGGGTTGCCCGAGTCGGTGCGCTTCCTGGAAAGGGCCGGCCGCGACGACGACGCCGAGCGCATCGTGCGCTCGTTCGAGGCCGCGGCGGGTCCGGCGCAGCGAAGCGACAGCGCGCACCTCGACGACGCTGCCGACACCCACGGGGGCGCGCAGGGAACTACCGTTGACGTCGAGACGACCAGAACGTCAGAGCCGGCGAGCCCGTTCTCCGCGCCGTATCGAACGCGGACGGCCGCTCTGTGGGCGACGTGGTTCGGCGTCAACTTCGCCTACTACGGGGCCTTCTTGTGGATCCCGACATTCCTCGTCGCGAACGGCTTTCCGGTGGCGAAGTCGTTCGGTTTCACCCTCGTCATCACGATCGCACAGTTGCCCGGATACGCGGTGGCTGCGGTGTGCGTCGAGAAGATCGGACGCCGACCGACGCTCGCGCTCTTCCTCGCAGGTTCGACGGCGTCGGCGCTGCTGTTCGGTCAGGCCACGTCGGAGACGACGATCATGGCCGCCGGGTGCGCACTCAGCTTCTTCAACCTCGGCGCGTGGGGTGCGCTGTACGCCATCACGCCCGAGATCTACCCGACGCTCATGCGCGCGGGCGGCGCCGGCGGCGCGACGGCGTTCGGGCGCATCGCCTCGATCGTGGCGCCGCTCGTCGTGCCCTGGGTGTTCACCCATCACGGCGAAGGCTGGACGTTCGGTGTCATCGCCGCGGCCTTCGCGGTCGCGACGCTCGCCGCGCTCGCGCTGCCCGAACGTCGGGGGCAGGCGCTCGACTGACCCGGCGGGGACGAGGCGTCAGCTCTCCTGCGGGTCGCGCAACGCCGCGGTGAACGTCAGCGCCGTCAACAGCAGGCCCGCGACGAACGGCAGGATCATCGCGCGCTGGATGCCGAAGTGGTTGCTGAGGAAACCGATGATGCCGGGCCCCGCGAGAAACGCGGTATAGCCGAAAGCGGTGACGATGGCGAGCACGCGGCCCCCGCCGATGTGGCCGGCGATGGCGTAGATCTGCGGGGCGATCATGCCGACGCCCAGCCCGACGAGCAGCCAGCCGACGAGGATGAGCGGCAGCGACGACGTCGTGATGACGACGCCGAACCCGGCCACCGCGACGGGCGCGCCGAAGCGCACGACGGCGGCGCGCCCGAATCGTGCCACGAGTGAGTCGCCGAGCAGACGGATGACGACCATCGTCGCGGACACGCAGACGAGACCGGCCGCGCCGACCCCCGGGTCGACGTGCGCGACGTCCGTGACGTGGATCGAGGCCCAGTCGATCGCGGTGCCCTCCGTGAAACCGAAGAACAGCGCCATCACGCCGAGCAGCCACGCCTGCGCGGGAATGCTCGGCCGCGCGGTGTTGGCGGGGTCCGCGTCGGATTCCTCGACGTGCGGCGCGCGCGGTGTCAGCGCGAACAGCGCCGCCAGGCCGACGCTCGCGGCGGCGGCAGCGGCCACGAGCGCCCAGCGCGGGTCGGCGTCGTGCCCGCCCTGCCACCGTGCGAACCCCATGACGAACAGCGCGCCGACGAAGCCGCCGAGCGAGAAGAACGCATGGAAGCGGCTCATGACCGCCCGTCTGGACGCCTGTTCGGCGTCGACGCCGAGCGCGTTCATCGCGACGTCCATGACGCCGTTGCTCGAACCGATGAGCATGGCGGCGACGAGCAGCGTCGCGTAGTTCGGCGCGACGGCGACGACGAGCAACCCGAGCGCCATCGTCACCCCGCTGACGAGAGCCGGCAGGCGAGGAGTGCTGCGGTCGGCGATGCGGCCACCGACCTGCATCGCGACGATCGCGGAGGCGCCGGAGAGCAGGAGCAGCACGCCGATCCCGGAGGCGTCGGTGTGCACCCGTTCGCGCAGCCCCGGCATCGAGCCGCCCCACGCGCCCATCATGATGCCGTTGACCCCGAAGATGCCGAGCACCGCGCGGATGAGGGCGTGGCTCTGGTCGGAGGTAAACGTCGTCGACGGCGCAGTGGTGGGCATGGGCTCCATTGTCACCGCTGGCACCTACCCTGGTCGAATGGATGACAAGGCCACGCTGAAGACGTACCTCGACTCGCTGCGTTCGGCGCTCCTGTGGAAGCTCGAGGGCCTCGACGAGTGGCAGCTGCGCTGGCCGATGACGCCGACGGGGTCGAACCTGCTCGGCATCGTCAAGCACCTCGCGGCGATGGAGTACGGCTACCTCGGGCTCGTCTTCGACCGCCCCGGCGAGGAGCTGCCGTGGATGGGGCAGAACGCCGAGCCCAACGCCGACCTGTGGGCGACGTCCGACGAGACCGTGGAGAGCGTCGTGCGCCTCTACCGCCGGGCCGTCGCACACGCCGACGAGACGATCGCGAGCCTCGACCTCGACGCCGCCGGCCACGTGCCGTGGTGGCCGCAGCCCGACGTCACCCTGCACCGCGTTCTCGTCCATCTGAGCGTGGAGGTGGCCCGCCACGCGGGGCAGGTCGACGTCCTGCGCGAACTGCTCGACGGACGCGTCGGCATGCGTGAGGCGAACCCCAACCTGCCGTGGGGCGACGAGTTCTCCTGGGAGAGCTACGTGGAGAGGGTTCGTCAGGTCGCGATCGACGCGCAGTGGCCCGGTGCCCGACCCGGTCTCTACGGGTTCGCGGGCCCGCAACGGGACGCGCTGCTCGCGCCGATCCTTCGCGGTGCCAAGACGGCGACATCATCCCTGGCAGCCGCGTATTCAGCGCACGATGAACTGCCGCGGGTCGGTGAGCGCGAGGTGCTCATCTCGTCGGCGGGGATGCCCGTCGGCGTCACCGAGACAGTCGAGGTGCGCGTCGTCCCGCTGGGAGAGGTCGACCTCGAGCACGCCGTCGACGAGGGGGAGGGGTTCCGCAGCGTCGACGAATGGCGCGAGGCGCACGAACGCTTCTGGGCCTCCGACGCGATACGGGCCGAACTCGGCGACCCCGATCTCGTCGTCGACGATGCGACGCCGGTGGTGTTGCAGCGCATCCGGCTCGTCGAGACGCTCTGACGGGTGTGCCGGCGCGGTGGCACTGGAGGTTCGCCGGTGTCGAGATGCCCGCCATTCCGGGTCCGTGGGCGCTCATGGGCCGAGTGGTTCGAGGCGCGATGACGACGGAGCAGCGCCTCGCCGATGCGTCGTGATGACGCACCACGCGCCGCGCCCGGCGCCGTCATCACGCCTGACGCCCGGTTGTCCTGGTCAGCGTGGGCGCGTCATAGCGCCCTGATCACCGGGCTCAGGCGAACAGGTCGTCCTGCTCGGCGTGCTCGTTGCGCAGCGACTCGAGGAAGCCGACGAACGTGGCGCCGAGCTCGCTGAGCTCTTCGCCGCTGTCGCGCTCGACGTCGACCCAGCGCGTCGGGTGACCGGGGACGACGCCGAAGTCCCAGTCCTCGCCGCGGCCGAAGACGACGATGTCGCCGGTCTTGGTCACCGAACTCGGGTGCAGCACGCGCAGATAGGGCCCGTCGGTGCCGTTGGCCATGTGGACGTTGCCGTTGTACGTCGCCGTCGTCAGCCAGAAGGCGCGCAGGTCGTCGGGAAAGGTGACGCCGAGCTTCTCCTCGGCGTGCGTGAGGTCGTCCTCGGTGGCGGGGGAGTCGAAACGGTCAGGGCTGAAGTACTCCGTGAAGGACATGCCGTCAGCCTAGGGCCTGCGACCCGTGAGCGGGCCGCGACGAACGACGAAGCGAGTAGCGCGATGGTCCGTGGGTGCTTCCGCCCCGTGAACCGGGCCGCGACGATCCCAGCGTCCTGTCGGCGCGATCCACAGCGTCTTGTCGGGGCGATGCGTCACAATGCGCTCATGATTCGTCCTGCTTCGCTTCGCTCGAACCCCCCGCGCGCCGGTGAGGCGTCATGATCGAGGGTCTCGATATCGCTGACGCGCGGGTGTGGCGCAGGGAAGAGACGAAGGTGCGCTCCATCGAGGCGGGTGCGCTCGCCGACGCGATGCGCGACGAGGAGAACCTCGTCTGGGTCGACCTGCTCGACCCGTCGCCGGAGCAACTGCGTCAGCTCGTCCTGCGGTTGGGCGTGAGCGGGACGGTGGTCGAGGATGCTCTCGCTCCGCACGAGCGCGCCAAGGTGACGCCTCACGCCGACCATCTGTTCTTCACCGTGTACGCCACGCAGCTCGCGACCGACACCCTCGCCGAGCACGCTGACGGGCGCAGCCACCTCAGCGTCACGCGCATCAGCGGCATCGTGCTGCCGCGGGCGCTCATCACGATCAGGGTCAGCTCGCCGTATTGCGAAGCGTTCGACATGGGTGAGGTCGTGAAGCGCTGGGATGATTCCGCCTCACTCATGACGCAGGGCAGCGGCGCGCTCGTGCACGGGTTGCTCGACTACGTCGTCGACGGCCACTTCGACACAATCCAGTCGCTCGACGACGCTCTCGAAGGCCTAGAGGAGACGTTGTTCGCGGAACGACGCACCGGCAGCGAGTTCGTCCGCACGACGTACGCGATCCGCAAGGATCTCGTCGCGCTGCGCCGCGTCGTCCTGCCGATGCGTGAGGTCGTCAACGCGCTCATGCGTCACCGCGGGCGCACGGGCGGGCCACTCGACGCCTGGTACGACGACCTGTACGACCACGTGCTGCGTGCCTCGGAGTGGACCGAGTCGCTGCGCGACATGGTGAGCACCGTCTTCGAGACGAACCTGTCGCTGCAGGACGCGCGGCTCAACACGATCATGAAGAAACTCGCCGCGTGGGCCGCGATCATCTCGGTGCCGACGGCCGTGACGGGCTGGTTCGGCCAGAACGTGCCCTACCCCGGTTTCCAGGCGCATTCGGGGCTCGTCATGAGCGTCGTCATCACCGTTGCGTTGTCGGGCGGGCTCTACGCGATCTTCCGCCACAACGACTGGTTGTGACCTCCCCGCCCCCCTGCGTCCAAGTGCACCCGGGTGCACTTGGACGCAGAGGGTTACGGCTGGGCGCTGACGACGAGGGTGGCCTCGCGGCGCACCCCTCCGGACGTTCGCGATCGTGGTGAGGGTGCCTAAGCTGGAGGCATGGTCAAGCGCATCGAAACCGACAGCATGGGTCAGATCGAGGTCGACGAGAACGCCTACTGGGGCGCGCAGACGCAGCGCAGCATCGAGAACTTCGACATCGGCCGCGACACGTTCGTGTGGGGGCCCGTCATGGTGCGGGCACTCGGCATCCTCAAGAAGGCCGCCGCGCAGGCGAACGCCGATCTGGAGCAGCTCCCGAAGGATGTCGCGGAGCTCATCGAGAAGGCCGCGGACGACGTCATCGACGGCAAGCTGAACGATCAGTTCCCGCTCGTCGTGTTCCAGACAGGCTCGGGCACGCAGTCGAACATGAACGCCAACGAGGTCATCTCCAACCGCGCGATCGAACTCGCCGGCGGAGAGCGCGGCTCGAAGAAGCCCGTTCACCCCAACGATCACGTCAACCGCGGTCAGTCGTCGAACGACACGTTCCCGACGGCGATGCACATCGCCGTCGTCCTCGACCTCCTCGAGCGCCTCTATCCGGCCGTCACCGAGCTGCGTGACGTGCTCGACGCCAAGGCGAAGGAGTTCGACGACGTCATCTGCGTCGGGCGCACCCACCTACAGGACGCGACGCCGATCCGTCTCGGTCAGGAGATCGGCGGCTGGGTCGCGCAGCTCGACTTCGCGCTGTCGCAGGTGCGTCAGGCCGAGCAGGCGACGCGGGCGCTCGCGATCGGCGGCACCGCCGTCGGGACGGGGCTCAACGCGCACCCCGACTTCGGGATGCTCGCCGCGCAGAAGATCTCCGAGATCACGGGCGAGAGCTTCCACCAGGCCGACAACCTGTTCGCGTCGCTGTCGGCGCATGACGAGCTCGTCGCCGTCAGCTCGTCGCTCAAGCTGCTCGGCGGGGCGCTCATGAAGATCGCGAACGACGTGCGCTGGCTTGCCTCAGGCCCGCGCAACGGCATCGGCGAACTCATCATCCCGGAGAACGAGCCGGGCAGCTCGATCATGCCGGGCAAGGTCAACCCGACGCAGTGCGAGGCGATGACGATGGTCGCCACCCGCGTGTTCGGCAACGACGCGACGGTCGGTTTCGCCGGCTCGCAGGGCAACTTCCAGCTCAACGTGTTCAAGCCCGTCATGGCGCACGCCGTGCTGGAGAGCATCCGCCTCATCTCGGATGCGTGCCGTTCGTTCACCACGCACTGCGCACGTGGCATCGAGCCGAACCGGGAGCGCATCGACGCCAACCTCGCCTCGAACCTCATGGTCGTGACGGCGCTCAACCGTCACATCGGCTACGACAAGGCCGCCGCCATCGCGAAGAAGGCGCACAAGGAGGGCACGACGCTGCGCGAAGCGGCGCTCGCGTCCGGCGACGTGACGGGCGAGGACTTCGACCGCTGGGTCGTGCCCGCCGACATGACGCACCCGTCCGCCTGACGAGCCCTCCCACCGACGAAGGGGTTGTGGGGGGGGGGGGGGGGGGGGGGGGGGGGGGGGGGGGGGCGGGCGCCCCCGCCCCCCCCCCGGGGGGGGGGGGGGGGGGGGGGGGGGGGGGGGGGGGGGGGGGGCGGGGGCGGGGGGGGCCCCGGGGGGGGGGGC
>NZ_JANJER010000030.1:0-16514 GCF_044878485.1 Dermacoccus sp. BD5
ACGGGCGACTCGAACACCTCCGCGGCTCCGCCCTCGGATTCCGCAACCTCACCCACTACATCGCTCGGTCGCTGCTCGAAGCCGGAGGGTTCAGACCCGCGCTACACCCTCGTTCGTGAAGAGCCGTGTTGTCGCGCGTCTCACGCAGCCACTCGGGTGAGTTGAACATCAGGCGCGGCGACCACCACACGACGGGGTCGGACGGGTGCTGCAGGTAGACGACGCGCGGTTTCTGCCACGCGCCCAGAGGGCGGTCGTACTCGTCGGCGCCCAGCTGCGACGGTTCGCCCGCGAAACGGATGTGACGCCCGCCGTTGATGACAGGGTCAATGGTCGTCGAGCCGGGCGCGCGCTCACGCGTCAGCCGCGCTCGGTTCGGCGAGAAGGCGGGCGTGCCGCTGAGGACGCCGCCGTCGGTGCGCTCCAACATCTGCTGCGGCGAGTCGAACGAGTCGTCCGCGCCGTAGGCGCCGAGCGATTCGCCGGTGAAGTACACCTTCGGGCGCTGGGCCGCGGGCATGGCGTCGACGCGGCGCCGCACCTTCTCGAGGACGATCTGCGACGCCTTGCCGGGGTCGCGTGGCGCGGTGAGCAGGCCGAACGCCGACGGCAGGTTCGAGTACGCCATCCCGACCGCAGCGGTGTCGCCGCCGAGCAGGTACTCGAACGAGGCAGCGCCCCACAGGTTGACGTATCCGGTGCTCGTCGGCGTGATGACGAGCATCGCCTTGCGCTTCCAGGCGTCGGTGCGGTCGAGCTCGGCCACCGCGAGGTCGGCGTTCTTCTCCAACGACTGATTCGCGCCGACGAACACTCGCACCGGCTCCTTGGCTGGCTTCTTCGTCACGTCGGCGATCTGCTTCGCGTCCGGCCCCGCGGCGACAAACTTCGCGCCGTCCTGGCCGAGGCTGTTCCACGTCAGTGGCGAGCCGGGGCCACCACTGCGCAAAGACGACGTCGGTGCGTGCTCACCGCGCGGCATCTGCTGGTTGACGCGGTCTGCGTTGCCCCCGACGACGGCGAGGACGGCGGGTTCGACGACGACGTCGATCGCCACGACGACCGTCGCGACCGTGATGACCGTTGCGGCGAGACGGGCCGCTGCCTCCCGCACGATGCGTGAGGAGACCTTCGTGAGGAAGAAGCGGGTGAGCCCGGCGAGGCCGCGCCAGACGAGGATGAACAGGACGAACACGACGACCGCGACGAGCGTCGAACCGGTCGGATACCACCACCCCGGCCCGTCGACGTCGACCTGGCGGCTGACCTCCCGCTGCCAGTCGATCGTCGACTGCGGGAAGCTGATGACGATCAGGGCCGCGAACGCGATGCCGATGCGGCCGAGCAGCACGCGTCGACGCGGGTTCATCGTGACATGCAGGCCCAACCAGCGCGCCGTCGCGCGGGCGAGACGCCCCAGCGCGAGGCCGAGAACGTACCCGCACACCCCGCTCAGCGCCGCGACGAGACCCTGCATCCACCAGGGGCGCGGCAGGAGTGACGGCGTGTTCGCGATGATGTAGAACAGCGCGGCGAACACGAGACCCGTGTGCGAGAAGCGTGCGAGGAGCAACCTGACGCGCGGCGGCGCGGGGGCTGCGGTGGACGGCATGAGGCTCCTCGGATCGGGGTCTGCCCCATGGTCTCAGAGCGGGCACGGCGCATGAGCCCCGGTCGCGTCGTCACCGTGCGGGGCTCGCGGCCACGCAGGTTCGACGCGCCGGGGCGCATGCGTCGTGTTCAGGTGGGGCGTGCGCGCGTGCGTCGTATCGTGCCTGCCGACGCTCGCGGCAAACCACCGCGCTCAGCGGCGGCCGCCGTCAGCTCTCGCCGGCGTCGGCGTGCTGGCCTTCGTCGGTGCTGCCCTCGTCGCTGCGACCGCCGCTCGCGACATCATTGTTCTCGCCGCCGTCGCCGCCGGTCTGGGCGCCGGGGCCGCCGTCCTGCTGGTCGACCTCGGGGGTGTAGTTCTCGCTGCTCGTGTCACTCATGGCACGAACCTACTCCCGTGACGGCGCCGCGCGCCACCGTCCGCCGGGGTGCAGCCACTATCGAAGTCGACGCGTCCTCGATGCGTCACACGCGTCAGGTCGCCGGCCCGGTCACGCGCCGGGCCGCGCCGCGTCAGTGGCGCGTGACGAGGACGGGGCAGTCGGCGTGCGTGACGCAGTAGCCGCTGACGGAGCCGAGAAGCATGCCCGTCAGCTCGCCGTGGCCGCGGCTGCCGAGCACGAGCAGCGCCGCCTCCTTGGAGCGCTTGACGAGCACATTGCGCGTGTCGCCCTCGATGACGTGCGGTCGCACCTCGATGCTCGGGTGGTCGGCCTGCACCTTCGCGACGATCTCGTCGAGCATCTGCATGCTCTCCTGCGCCGGGTCGAAGTTGGCTTCGAACGCCACGGCGTAGCCGTAGTTGGTGGGCCACTGCCACGTCGCGAGGGCCTCGAGCGGCTGCTTCGTCAGCTCGGCGTGCTGCGCGGCCCATTCGAGGGCGCTCAGCGACGACGGCGATCCGTCGACTCCGACGACGATGGGCTTGGTCGTGTTGTCAGCCATCCGAGGCACCTCTCGTGAGTGTTGCGATGAGCCCGACGCCGGGCCTCACCTTGACGCTAGGGCCGCGACGCGCCCCGGGCCAGGGACCTTTGGCACGGATCGAGCGACCACCCCATCGAACCCGGACGAACATTGCCCGCGGACGCGTCAATGATGACGCGTTCGCGGGCAATGTTCAGCGGAGCCCTCGGCTTCGGGCGCTCAGTGAGCGTCCGCCGCGTGGCGGCCCGTCCTGCGGTGCGGGTTGGTGAACATCACCGCGGCGATGATGCCGACGATGAGCACCGCGGCCGGCAGGTACAGCGTCTCGCCCATGGCGCGGGCGAACTGCTCGGCGACCTGCGTCGGCATGTGACCGCCGCCCGCCTGATGCGCGCCACCAGCAGCCTGCTCACCCAGGTGGTGGCGAAGGCGCGAATCCATGAGGGAGGCGACGGCGGCGGAACCGATGACGGCGCCGATCTGACGTGTCGTGTTGTAGATGCCCGAACCTGCGCCGGCGAAGCGCGGTTCGAGGGTGCGCGTCGCCGTCACCGAGAGCGGCGCCCACATGAACCCGTTGGCCACACCGAGCAGGCAGGCGATGGCGAGCAGCCACCAGATTGACGTGTCGGCGCCGAGCATCCGGCCGTACCAGAACAGGGCGACGGAGAAGCAGACGAGCCCGAAGCCCGCGAGGATCGCGGGGTGCTTGCGGTCGACGAGACCACCGACGACAGGGGCGAGCAGACCGGAGATGACGGCCATGGGCGCGAGCAGCAGCGCGGCCTTCGTCGGCGAGTAACCGAGAACGGCCTGCGCGTAGATCATGATCGGGAACGACATGGCCGTGATCGCGAACCCGACGGACGTGATCGCGATGTTGGCGAGGGAGAAGTTGCGGTTCGCGAACAGGTGCAGCGGCACGAGCTGCTCACCCTTGTATCGCCGTTCCCACAGGATGAACAGGACGAAGAACACAAGGCCGAGAATGATGAGCAGCGGCACCGAGACGATGCCCGTGATCGTGCCCCAGTCGTACTGCGCGCCTTCTTGGATGCCGAACACGACGCAGAACAGTGCGACGGCCGACAGCGCGACCCCGACGAGGTCGAACTTGTGCGCGTGACTCGGCAGCGACGGCACGAGCTTCCACGCCATCGCGAGACCGATGAGGCCGACGGGCACGTTAACGAAGAAGATCCACTCCCACCCGGCGTGGTCGACGAGGACGCCACCGAGGATCGGGCCGACGAGCGTCGCGACACCCGCCGTCGAACCCCACACGCCCATGGCCTTGCCGCGGCCGTCCGCGGGGAAGATGCGCGTGATGATCGCCATCGTCTGCGGCGTCATGATCGCCGCACCGAGACCCTGGACGACGCGCGCGGCGATGAGCACGCCGACGTTCGGGGCGAAGCCGCACGCGGCCGACGACAACGTGAACACGGCCAGACCGATGAGGTAGAGGTTCTTCGGGCCGAAACGGTCACCGAGGCGTCCGGTGATGAGCAGCGGCACGGCGTAGGCGAGCAGGTACCCGCTCGTCACCCACAGGACGTTGTTGAGGCTCGTGTCGAGCTTGTCGACCATCGTCTCGGTCGCCACGGAGACGATGGTCGAGTCGACGAGGATCATGAAGAACCCGATGAGCAGGGCGCTCAGCGCAGCCCACGGGTTGATGTCGGGCGCGGCGCCCGTCGTCTTCGCGCCCGCATCTGCCGCAGTTCGGCGCGCCGATGCGGACTGCTGCGGCGGGGCGCCCGTGGCGACGGACGCGCCCGCGTCAGAGTGGGCGGCGCCTGCGGCGGGAGCCGCAGGCGCGCCCGACGTCGCGGACGCGTCGTCGGTCAGTGGCTGGTCGGCCATGTGAGTTCCTTCGATTTGATGTCGTGGACGACGGAGGCGATGTAGTCGCGCTCGGTCGTCAAAGTGGCGAGGCGGTGCTCGTGGGCGAGCATCCAGATGCGTTCCGCGCCCTGGTTGCGCCCCTGCTCGAGGCTGTCGCGCATCTGGGCGATGTGCTCGTCGAGGACGGTGACGCGCTCGGTGAGCAGGCGCGCCGCGCGTTCCGGGCCGAGGGCCTCGAGCTCGCCGAGGGCGAGGGAGAATGAGAAGTAGGGGTTCTCGACGACGGTGATGGCGGAGCTGATCCACGCGACGAGGAGCTCGCGCCCCGCGTCTGTGAGGCGGTACGTCGTGCGGGGCGGGCGGTTGCCGTCCTGCTCGGTGCCCACGACCTCCGCGAGGCCGCGCGCCACGAGCCCGTCGACCTTGTGGTAGAGCGACGCGGGCCGCAGCTTCACCCACTGATCCTCCCGGCGCGCGCGGAGGGTCTGGATCATCTCGTACGGATGCATGTCGCGCTCCGCGAGAAGACTGAGGACGGCGACCGCCAGCGGCGCCACGTCCAGGGGGTCTGTTGTGGTCACGCGATGACTATTCCACATGGACTATTCAAAGACGAAACCCTCGTTCCCGTGACCTTGCTCACCCGCCCCGTAGCCAACGGCGATCTACGTCCACCTCTGCGAATTTCGTCCACCTTCGCGATCTGCGTCCACCTTCGCGATACATGGCCACATCGGAGACCCTTGGTCACATTCACCCCTGAGCGAAGCACACTGCTGCCCCGGCGCGACGCCCGTCGCGCCGGGGCAGCCGTGTGCGTCAGGAGAGGTCGGCGAGAATCCGCTCGGCGAGGGCGCCGGCCGACTGCGGGTTCTGACCCGAATAGAGGTTGCCATCGACGACGACGTGGGGACGCATCGGCAACATGCCCTTGTCGCAGTCGACGCCTGCGTCGACGAGGGCGTCCTGCAGCAGCCACTTCGCCTTCCACGCGAACGGGTTGAACCGCTCCTCGACGTTCGACAGGCCCGTCATCGTGCGACCGACGAATGCGTTGGAACCGTCGTCGCGCGTGGCGGCGAGGATGGCGGCCGGGGCGTGGCACAGCAGCGCCAGCGGCTGGCCGGAGTCGAGGCGCCGCACGAGCAGCGTCCCTGAGACGGGGTCGACGGCGAGATCCTCCATCGGGCCGTGGCCGCCGGGGTAGAACACGAGGTCGTAGTCGCTCTCGTCAACGGTGTCGAGCGCGAGAGGGTGGTCGAGCTCTTGCTTGATGGAGTCGAGGTAGGCCCGAATCTCCTTGCGGCGCTTTGGCATTCCGCCCGCGACGCCGAGGCTCAGCTCATCGAGCGTCGGCGCGACGCCGCCGGGCGTCGCGATCGTGGTGCCCCACCCGGCCTCGCGGAACAGGCGGTGCGGCTCGGCCAGCTCCTCCGCCCAGTAGCCGGTCGGGTGCACCGAACCGTCCTTCAGCGTCCAGCCGGTGGCTGCGGTGACGACGAACAGCACCTTGGTCATGGCGATTCACCCTTCGTTGCGGTCGGCGCGGCCGTCGACCCGTCGGAAACAACCGGCGCCCGACGGTGTTGATTCCCCCTGACGGACCTCCTACGAAGGACGAACCCATGCAGACCATTCTGGGCGCCGGTGGCCCCATCGCCGACGAACTCGCTCGTGCGCCGGAGTTCTACGGCCCGGGCAAGACGAAGAGTCTGACGATCAGATGGTGTTCGACCGTATCGGGGCGGGCAAACGCCCGGTTGTCCCGTTGAGCGCCACGACGAAGCGCTCGCTCATCTGGACCCCGGACGCCTCCCGCGCCATGGCGCTGCTCGGCAACACGCCCGACGCGATCGGCCAGACCTGGCGCCTGCCGATCGACCCCGACCGCGAGACGTACGCGCAGCTCGTCGAGATCGCCTCCGAGGTCGCGGGTCGTACCGTGAGGGCATCGAGCAGATCCTCGCTGACTGACCGGGCGAGCGAGTCTGTCAGCGACGAGAACGAGCGCGTTTCACGTGAAACACCACACCGTCAGGCCGCGGCGCCCTCACCCTCGACGAGGCCCTGCTCGACCCAATCCCGCGCCGACAGGCTCGTCAGCGCATAGACGACGAGCAGGTCGACGGAGAGGGACAGCAACGCGCCGAACGTCGGCCGCGTGCCCTGGAGGTACTGCCACATCTGGCTCGCCTGCGACAGGGTGACGAGAGCGATCATGATGAGTCGCGCCCACACCCCGCCGAAGAACGTGCGGTACGCGAGCCACAGGATCGGCACATAGGTCAATACCCCGATCCACAGGGCGACGTTCGCCGGCAACTCCGCCGGAACGTCGCCAAGGACGTCCCGCCCGTTCGGCCCCAGAACGCCGTCGCCACCCCAGACGAGCGCCGCCATCGACACGAGGGCCGAGGCGACCGCGAGCACGCACGCCGCGACGATCGAGGGCGGGCGCCGCCCCACCGTGCCGAGCACCTGCCCGTCCTCGCTGACGCCGTACGCCGTCGC
The DNA here is from genome assembly GCF_044878485.1 of Dermacoccus sp. BD5. Lineage (NCBI taxonomy): Bacteria > Bacillati > Actinomycetota > Actinomycetes > Micrococcales > Dermacoccaceae > Dermacoccus > Dermacoccus sp. BD5. The sequence continues at coordinate 6,898 of NZ_JANJER010000030.1, forward strand.
GCCTGGGGCGACGGCAACGGCGGTGAGGTCGACGACGGGCAGGTCGCCGTCCGTCATCACTGCGTCGCCGCCGCCGTTGCGGCTGTGATAGCCGGTCGTGAAGTCGTGGAGCATCTCGACGCTGACGGCCGCATCGGCGTCCGTCACCGTGCGCAGCACGTGGTCGCGTTCGGTGTCGATGTCGCGAGCGATACGGTGCGTGACCTGCAGCGTGAAGAACGACAGGCCGACGCCGGAGTCGAACGTGCCCGACGCCAACCATTCGATGCGCCGTCCACCGGGCAACAACCACCCCTCGGGCGTCGGCCAGAACCGTACGTGGTGACGCTGTGACGGGTTGCCGTCGACCTCCTGCTGGTACGCGAACGCCTGGGTTCGCCGGAACAGCACGAGCGGGCTGACGGGTGCCTCGGCGTAGCTTCGGCGCAGCAGCGACGACACGACGATGCGGACGCTCGACCCGAGCGTCACCGGGTCGGCCTTGACCCACCCGGCGCGCGTCATCGTCTCGTGGATCTGCTGTTCGTCGCCGATGAATGCGAGGTTGAGGGGGTCGCCGAGGCGCCCGTCCGTCGTACGGCTGCAGCCGATGAAGTAGTCGGGTACGTAGATCGTCGTGAGGACGCGGTGCAACCGTGGCAGCGCCAGGTAGGCCATGACGGCCCAGAACCCGACGAGCAACAGGAGCAGCGACCACGACCACGTCGCCTCGCGTAGCAGCAGCACGGCGAAGACGAACGAGCAGATCATGACGGCGAAGAAGAAGACGTTCTCGAGCCACGCCAGCCCGAGATGGCGGCCGAGGCCGCCCATCATGACGACCGGCTCAGCGGCCCCACCCGCGCCGGATTCGCGGACCGGGGCCAGGGCGCGCGAGGGGTCGGTGCTCGCGCGTGTCTCGCTCGAGCGTCCGTCGCGTTTCATGGTCCTCCCCACCCGTCACGACCCCCTCCCGACGAGGGTGCGCACCCATTGTCCCCCACGTTCGCCCCGCATCCCGGCCGGGCGGCGTGGCGGTGGCCGTTGCGGTCGACGACCGAACAGCGGGAGGCCGGACGCCGATGCGCCCACCATCGGCTGTCGAAGTTTTCGGCTCGAGCTCTCGTGTTCCACGTCACACACGGCAATACTGAAGAAGGAGGTGTACCCAACACGCACCGACTCGAGAACAGGAAAATGCCATGAACCGTTCTGTCCGCACCACATGCTTGACGACGTTCGCCGGAGCCGCACTGTTCAGCGCCCCCGCCTACGCAGCCCCCACGGCCGGGCCCGGCGTGTCGGCGACTCCAAGCATCACCTACACGACCGACGGCACCACCGTCGCATTCGACTTCAACCTCAAGGGCACGCAGCACCATGCCAACGGGCCGGATCACACGACGACTCGTACCCCTGGTCCCATGTCCATGAGTGTCGACTTCGGTGACGGCAAAGGCCGTACCGGCGGTGATTCCGGCGTCCTGCAGTGCACCTCGAAGGGCGTCTCGCCACTCAACTTCTCGTCTCATTACCAGTACCGCTACGCCAAGCCCGGCACATACAAGGTGAAGCTCGACTTCCGGTACTGCGGTGACGCCAACAACTCCCACGTCACGAAGACCGTCGACGTGAAGGTCGATGCGACGCCGGCGCCCCCTGGCAGGGGTGGCATCAAGCCGTTCATGAACAGCGACCTCTTCGTGTCCAGTTCCGGCCGCACGCTGACCTACGATTTCGTCGCGCAGGGAGTGCAGCACTACGTCTCCGCCAATGGGGGCACGCCGTACCCGAACAAGGATCTCACCGGCTACCAGATCGACTTCGGTGACGGCAAGAGCACCGGCGGCAACGGTACCGGGGGCGCGACCTGTACCGACGTGGGCGCCGACCCGGTCTACCTCAACCTCGACGACCTGAGCCACACCTACGCCAAGGCGGGCACGTACACCGTCAAGGCCACGGGCTACTACTGCGGTGACGGGGGCGAGAAGACCGTAACGTCGACGAAGGTCGTGAAGATCGGCGCGTCGGCGCAGCCCGTGCCCACGCCGTCCAAGCCGGGAACCTCCGGCGGCACGACGACGGGTTCGACCACCGTGGGCCCGAAGGTGCAGACCGACATGACGCACGAGGGCAGCTCGACGAACAACACCGCGGCGTTCGCGGGCGGCGCGCTTCTCGTCGCAGCGGGCGGCACGCTCGTCGTTCGCCGTCGCACCCGCTGACGGACCCGGCGAGCGGCCAGCCTTCATGGCGGCCCTCGCCGACACCCGGCATCGAAACGGCCCGAACCTCGAGAGGTTCGGGCCGTTTCGCATGTACCCAGCCGGGGCGCCGGGCAGTGGCTCAGGTGAGTTCGAGGTACTCGTCCCAGCCACCGGGCGGCGTCTCGCCGGGAGCGAGGGCCTGCAGCTTCTTGACGACCTTCGGGTCCTGCGCGTCCATCCAGTCGCACAGCTCACGGAAGGACACCATCTTGGCGTCCTTGTGCGCGGCGACCTTGCGCATGACCTCCTCGACGGCGTCCATGTAGATGCCGCCGTTCCAGCCCTCGAAGTGGTTGCCGATGACGAGCGGAGCACGGTTGCCCTCGTACGAACGGTTGAACCCGGCCATGTAGGAGTCGACGGCCTGCTTGCGCCACGTCGCGTGCATGGCCGGGTTGCCCTTCGTCACCTTCGACTGGTTGAACATGATGTTGTAGTCCATCGACAGCACCTGGAAGCGCGTGCCGGCCAGCGGGATGGACTGCAGGCTCATGTCCCACAGCCCCTTGTCCTTCTTCGGCCACATCTGCAGGGTGCTCTTGCTCGTGTCGTAGCGCCACCCGAGCTTCTCGGCCTCGGTGCGCAGGTTGTCGCCGCCCTCGAGGCAGGGCGTTCGTCCACCGATGAGTTCCTTGTCGTAGTCGAAGGGCAGCGGCGGAAGGTCGTGGAACCCGGTGTTGGTGCGCCAGTTCGCGACGAACGAGCGGGCCTGATCGATCTCGCTGCCCCAGTCGCTCGGCGACCACGTCGAGCCACCCGTCGGGCCGCAGAAGTGGCCGTTGAAGTGGGTACCGATCTCGTGGCCCTCAGTCCACGACTCACCGATGCCCTTGATCGTCGCGTGGACGCAGTCATCGGGCAGGAAGTTGATGTCGGTCGCCCCGGGCTTGTGGTGCGGCGCGTGGTACAACGTCTTCTTGCTCTCGGGCAGGAAGTAGATGCCGGAGAGGAACAGCGTCATGTGCGCGCCGGTTTCACGTGAAACCTTGCGGAAACGCGACAGCAACGGGTTGTCGACGAGCTCGGCGGCGCCGTCCCACGACACGACGACGAACTGCGGCGGCACGTCGCCCTTCTTGAGCTTCTTGGGCTTGTAGAGCCCCGGCTGCGGGCCGGTGTCGCTCATCGACCCGTCGCCGATCGTCTTGCCCTGCGGGCTCGCCGACGACGCCGACGCCTTGGCCGAGCTGCCGGCCTTGACGCCCTTGCCGGAGCCGTCCGACTTCGACGACGTGCTGCATGCGGCGAGCGCCCACACGCCCGCGCCGCTCAGCACGGTGCGGCGCGCCACCGCAGCCTTCGACAGCGCCTTCGCGGTGCCGTCGTCGCCTCGTCCATCGTTCGTCGTTCCGTTGCCGTCAGCGGCCATGCTCACGTGTTCCTCCCGTTTGCCCCCGGTGTTCTTGTCTGCCGTTCCACAGTACGCGGGACCCCTGACGAGCGCCGAAGTCGACGCGCCGGACGGTGCGTCAGAGCAGGTCCTCCATCGCACAGCAGAGCACCTCGACGGCCGTCGCCCGCGCGCGGCAGGTCGACATCGGCACCTGGCCGAAACGGCCTCGCGCGACGGGGCTGCGGTTCAGCGCCCGGGTCGCGTGCTCGTCCCAGGTGACGTCGACGAACCAGGCGCCGTCAGCCTCGACGACCGCGCGCACGCGACCGAAAGCGCACACCTCCTGGCGCACGGCGAGATAGGCCCAGATGACGTCGCCCGCCCGCATCGTGCGGTAGCCACTGCGCAGGCACCAGCGTTCGAGTGGCTGCGAGCGCCCGATGGCAGCCCACACCGCCGTGGCGTCCGAGCGGGTGCGCCAGTCGTCGGGCTGGTGCTCGGCGTGCGCTGCGGGGTTGATGGGCAGCAACCAGTGGGCGTCCGAGCGCGACGGCGTGGCTACGGAATCCATACTCGTCAGCTTTCCACGCCGCAGCGGTGTTCCGCCTAGTCTCGCTGGCATGACCGTGAATCACCTCACCGACGAGGATTTCCTGGCTCTCTACGGCAGGTGGGCGCCGCTGACCCCGAGTGACGTCAAGCACTTCTTCGCGAGCTACCCCGGCTTGTGGTGGATCGCCGGGGGCTGGGCCATCGAGGCCTTCACGGGTGCATCACGCGAACACGACGACATCGATCCGTCCGTACTGCGTAATGACCTGCCCCTGCTTCGACGTCATCTCGCAGGACGCCTGCACGCCTGGGCCGCCGCGGCGGGTTCATTGACCCCACTGCTTCCCGACGTCGACGCGGATGGCGCGCCTGACGACGTCCTCCCGCGCGGGTGCGGGCAGATCTGGGCGAGGCCGGATGCCGCGAGCGCCTGGGAGTACGACATCCTGCTCAGCCCGGGGAGCGAGCAAGAGTGGGTCTACAAACGCGATTCCCGCCTTCGCCTCCCGATGACGCGAGCCCTGTGGGAGCGAGACGGCGTGCGGTACCTCCGGCCGGAACTACAACTGCTCTTGAAATCGCGCGGGTTACGCGACAAGGACGAGCGCGACTTCACCGTCACGGCGCCACTGCTCGAGCGTTCGACACGAGAATGGCTGCGGGATGCCCTGACGCTCACCGAACCGAACCACCCCTGGATCGCTCGGCTGGACGATCTCGGCGCGTGATGTCGTACGGCTCGCGGTGACCTTGCCCGAGATCGCGTTGGGAACGACGCGATCTCGGGCAAGGTCATCACGTTCAGCCGTGCACCGCGGGCGCCTGGGCCTGACGTCGCGCCACCACTCGATGCACACCCTCGAGCGCGGCGATGCCGACGAGCGCGCAGACGCCCGCGATCGCCATCCTCGACAGGTTCGTCGGGTCGAGCGAGAACCAGCGACGCGTGAACGGCAGCAGGAACATCGGGACGTAGGCGAGGAAGCACGCCGTCACGAGCGCGACGCGCAGGCGGTCGAGCGGACGCGCGACGATGACGAGCACCCACCAGCTGCACGCGATGAGTGTCGTGAGCGTCGCCGTCGCGATCTGGGTGTGCCCGGCGCCGAACCCTCCGTCGGTGACGGCGTCCGCACCGCCGCCCTGGCCGTGGCGCACGAGCAGGTAGCACGCGAGCGTGACGGCGGCGATGACGAGCCCCGACGGAATCGCGAACCGCATGACGCGCGGCACGAATCCGCTGCGCGCTCGTTCGCTGTTGGGCAGCAGTGACAGCACGAACGAAGGGACGCCGATCGTGAACCAGGCGGCGATCGTCAGGTGGATCGGCTCGAACGGGTACGCGAGCGAGGGCGTGTGGAACAGGTGCGCGCCGAGCCCGAGCAGGCCGATGACGAGGGCGAGCGTCACCGCGTAGATCGTCTTCGTGAGGAACAGGTGAGCGACGCGTTCGATGTTGCCGATGACGCGGCGGCCCTCGGCGACGACGTGCGGCAGCGTCGCGAACTTGTTGTCGAGCAGGACGATCTGGGCGACGGCGCGTGTCGCGTCGCTGCCGGAGCCCATGGCGACGCCGACGTCCGCATCCTTGAGGGCGAGGACGTCGTTGACGCCGTCACCGGTCATCGCGACGATGCGGTCGCGGCTGTGCAGCGCCCGCACCATCGCGCGCTTGCCGTCGGGCTTGACGCGGCCGAACACGACGCCCTTGTCGAGCGCGTCGGCGAGTTCGGCTGTGTCCGTGGGCAGCTTGCGCGCGTCGAGCGCCTGGTCGGCCTCGCCGAGGCCGAGGGACTCGGCGACGGCGCCGACGCTGCGCGCGTTGTCGCCGGAGATGACCTTCACCTCGACGCCCTGGTCGTGGAAGTACTCGAGTGTCTTCGCGGCGTCGGGGCGCACCTTCTGCGCGAGCACGACGAGGGCGCGCGGCGTCAGCTCGCCGGGCGCGTCGTCGGCGTCGACGCGCGTCTCCGCCTCGGCGAGCAGCAGAACGCGAGCGCCGCTCGCGCCGACCTCGGTTGCGCGCTCACCGTCGGCGCTGTCGGGGTCGAGCAGGATGTCGGCGGCGCCCATGACCCAGTTGCCGTGCCCGGCGAACGAGACGCCCGACCACTTCGTCGCGGAACTGAACGGCGCCCGCGCCTCGACGCCCCAGCCCGGCGCATCGCCGAACGCGTCCTTGACGGCGAGCATCGTCGCGTTCGGGTGCTCGTCGGCGTGCGCGAGGGCTGCGAGTGCCTCCTTTGCACCGCCCTCGTCGGTGTCACCGAGCGGTTCGACACGATCGAGTGTCATGCCGGGTTCGGTGAGGGTGCCCGTCTTGTCGGCGCAGACGACATCGACGCGCGCGAGGCCCTCGATCGCTGGCAGCTCGTTGACGAGGCACTGACGGCGCCCGAGGCGGATGACGCCGACGGCGAACGCGACGGACGTCAGCAGCACGAGGCCCTCGGGCACCATCGGGGTCAGTGCGGCCACCATGCCGAGGACGGCCTGCTTCCAGTCGTCGCGCGCGAGCAGCAGCTGGTTGACGATCGTGATGAGGCCGGCGGGGATGAGCAGGTAGGTGATGACCTTGAGGATGCTGTCGATGCCGCTGCGCAGTTCGGAGCGCACGAGCGTGAATTCGCCGGCGTCGGCCGTGAGCTTGGCGGCGTACGAATCTCCACCGACGGCGGTGGCGCGCATCAGCCCCGAGCCCGCGACGACGAAGCTGCCGGAGCGCAGTTCGTCGTCGCTGCGCTTGTCGATCGGGTCTGATTCACCCGTCAGCAGTGACTCGTCGACGTCGAGGTGATCGGCGCGCACGACGACACCGTCGACGGCGATCTGCGAACCGGACGACAGCTCGACGATGTCGCCGGTGACGATGTCCGTCGTCGGGATCTTCTTCGCCTCGCCGTCGCGCCGTACCGTCACCTCGGCCGTGTTGACGATGCTGAGCTGCTTCAGCGTGTGACGGGCGCGCAGCTCCTGCGCGATGCCGACGATGCTGTTGATGACGATGGCGAGCCCGAACAGCGCGTTGCGCAGCGAGCCCGTCGCGACGACGAGGGCCACGAGGATCGCGAAGATCGCGTTGATGCGTGTGAACAGGTTCGCTCGCACGATCTGCCACGTCGAGCGCATACCGTCGTCAGGGGCGTGGTTGACCTCCCCGCGACGCGTCAGTTCCTCCACCTCGGCCGTGCTCAGGCCCGCCTCGTGCTGTTCCCGCTCTCCCATCGACCCATTGTCTCGTGACGGCCTCCCCCGCGTGGCGCGAGGGCCGGGCCGAGACTCAGGGTGGCGGGTCACTCACAGGTAGGCGGGCAGCCGCGCGCCTACCTGTGAGTACCCGCCATCATGGGCTGCGATCAGATCTTCGACGCGCGATACCCCGCCTTGATCGCGGCAGCCGGCGTCGAGAAGCACATCTCGGGGTGCGTCTTCGCGTAGAAGCGCTGGCCGGGCCTGTGGAAGATGTGGCTCGACGCATTGCCCTTGATCGGCGCCCAACTGGGGCAGTTGACGCTGCCCTTCGGCATGACGATGGCGCTGCCGCGCGATGGCGCGGGGGCCGTCACCTTGACGTAGACACGCGTCGATGTCGAGGCCTTGTTCGTCGACGTCGCCTTGAGCTGAACGCTCCAGTATCCGCTCGCCTGCGGGGCCATCGACGTCGCGAAGTTGCCGCGCGCATCGGCCTTCAGCGTGCGCTGCGCGGTGTTCGGGGCAGAACCGTCAGCGTCGAAGAACACGACGACAGACGCACCCGGAGTCGCCGTCCAGGTCTTCGCCAGCTTCTGCGCCTGGCCCTTGAGCGTGATGCTCGAGCCCTTCGTGACCGTCGTCGGTGTCACGGCAAGGTTCGCGACGCGCGTCGTGACGGTCGCCGCGGCCAGGGCGGGCGTGGCGGTGAAGGCGGTGGCGGCGGCGAGCGTCGTCGCGCCGGCCAGGGCGAGGGCACGGTTCATCTGGGCGTTTCCTTCGAGGTGGGAGGGGTGACGGCCGTCGGCACGTCACCGCCGATCCTAGAGGTCATTGCGCTTTCAAGTTCTTGCTTTGCCCGAATCTCGCCGCTGGGCCGCCTGCCTCGTCGAACGGGGGCTGATTTCGTGGACACCGGCGACGGGCAATCATCCGGCGCTCCGGCAGTATGCGAGGCATGATCACGTCATGGTGAGGAACGTGTGGCTGCGTCCAGCGTCCGAGGCGGGCAGCCCGGACAGCACGGACACCGCCCGGTGCGCCATGTGCGGTGAGGCCGTCGGTGAGGACGGCGTGATCGTCGATGTCCTCACAGCCGAGGGTAGGCATGTGTATCGGGCGCTTTGTTCCAGCGACGCGGCCTGTCCCACCGAGATGGCTGACGTCGTCCGGTTGATGAGGACCCCACCCTCACCGGGCCGCTGATCATCGTTCAACAACCCCGCGCAGGCATGACCTCACCTGGGCCAGGTGGCGCGTCATTCCTCCGCAACCGCCGCCCCGGCCGCGGTGCACGTTTTGATCACCTGGCCCGATGCGTCAGGAAAGTCAGTGGGGCTGCTGCCCGGTGCAGGTGAGGCCGGCAGAGGTCTCACCGTGCACGACATGCGTGTACGGCCCATCCTTGATGGTGATGTCGTACCCGTTGGCGTGCGCTGAAGGCACGCTCGAGGTCAGGAGAACCTCCACGAGTGCTTGGTGGCCAGGCAGGATCTCGCGGGGGTGGCTGACAGCTGGTAGCCGTGCGGCACCGACGCTCATGGCAGCTTCTGGCTCGAACCTGCCATGGGCTCGTCCTGCGTCGATGGCGGCGAAGTCGGCGACCCGGACTTTTGTCGACCCGCCCCCTACCGTGACGTTGACGATGCTGGCCGCATGGCTGTCGGTGTTGGCGACGATTTCCGCGGGAGAGGTCTTCCCTTCGTTTGGCCCGCAATTCATGAGCGAGTACGTGCCCATGTCAGCCTTGAGCCGTACGTCCTTGGGTCCACCGAAGATGGCCACGAGGGCCAAAGCAATACCGAGTGTGATGACGATGACCACCCACGTGAGAGCTGAGGAGGGCTCGTCGGGGCGAGGACGCGGGGCAGCCATGGGGGAACCTTTCCGGGGCGCCGCGCGGCGGCCACCTGCTCACTCTAGGAGGGTGGCCCCAGTGCAGCCGCTCATCGCTTCAACAGATCGTAGCGTTCGAGGCGGGTGGACTGTCTGAGGTATGCGGAACCCTTCGTTTGAGCTACCGAATCGTCGCTGGGTGCGTGGTTAGGCTGGCCAGATCGCGTCAGTGAGATCGAGGAGAGTCATGTCAGCGCTTGCCGCCAACTCTTACCGGCCACAACCCAGCCGCGCGGTGGGAACGGGACCGGAGTGCTTGTGCTGGTGGGTTCTAGTGTCGCGCGTCATTAATTCGTTGACAGTATGGGATGATGGCATATGCCGTCACCTGTGCTGGAGATCAGCGAAGAGGACCGTGCGACCCTGACCTCGTGGACACGGTCGCGGACGTTGCCGGC
>NZ_JANJER010000031.1:0-9424 GCF_044878485.1 Dermacoccus sp. BD5
TGTCATTCGCCATCCAAGGTGAACCACTGACTCGCGGAATAAGGGGCCTGGTTCACTTTGGATGACAGCCCGGCGGCCGCCAGGCACCATCCAAAGTGAACCAAATCAGCACGGATTAAGTTGAGGACAGCTAGGTACCAGCTCCAGATCAAGGCCTGGGCAGAAATCCCCTAGCTACAGAGTCAAGGTCGTCATGGGGGTCAACTCTTAGCGCCCTGCCGCTACCAAGACCCCAGACCGAGAATCCATCTCGACTGTCCAACGTCCCGTCTCGCCGATATCTGCCTTCGGTAACGAAGCGCACCTCAATAGTCGTCGATACCCTCTCATGCGGCTTGATCGTCAGGAGCTTGCGTCGCGCGTCACCCTCGACCAGCGCCTGGTTCTTCGTGTCAACGCAGTAGACGACGTCGTCAGACCACACGAGGAAGTCAGGGAAAAACCAGACGGTAGAGCCAAGTGTGACCAATGGGATCCGGTAGCCGGTCTGAGATCGGTTCCGCGTCCACGTCAAACCTGTCTCATCCACGGCACGAGCGAAGCGGAGCTCCAAGTCGTTGAGCCCGTCGTAACCCTCGTGGAGCGCGTTCTTGAACGCTTCTAGTCCGCTTGCCCGCACGAGCATGTCGCTGACGACGTAGGGCTTGGGCTTCTGCTGCTTAACGACTGCTGTGCGCAGGTACTCGTCGACTGCCTTGGCCGCATCGTCGGCCAATGCCGTGTAAGCGTTGCTTCCCACACCGACCTTGGCGTCGAACTTCTTAGCGTCGGTGTCCATGACCATAAGCGCAGGCTTGTAGCGGCGCGACACCTCGCGCCGGAAGACCCACCGTGCGTTGACCCGATTCGTTTGCTCGAAATCGACCCAGTCGGAATCCTTGGACTCGCTCTGACCGATTACTTGCTCCACCGTGCGGCGACGGCCCGCGCCCTTGGTGTTGACCTGGTCCTGGGAGTAGTCCATGACCTTGGCGATGACCTTCTCGACCGGCTCCACGCACTCGGCGTGGTCGATGGCCGCCTTGGGCACCGCACGGTGCCCCTTGACTGCGAGGTTCTTCGGCTCCTCCTTGCCCGGCGGTGTGGCAATGATGTGCACCTGCGGGTTGTCGCCGCCCAGCCCCTGGCGCACGTCGTCCACCACGGCGGCGAACGCGTCGTTACGGTCTACGCGGACGTAGAAGTGCGCGGTGTTCAGCCGGTCGGCGCCGTAATGCGTCGCACCCGGCTGACGGAGCACCCGACCAATTACTTGGGAAATCTGGATGGTCGAGTCCATGGACTTGTCCACGTAGGCGAAGTAGACGCAGGGATCATCCCATCCCTCCTGGAGCGTCTTGTTGAAGATGATGTGGCGGTAATCGCCCTCGATAAAGGTGCCGTAGTCCTTGTCGCCACCGTTGAACAGCACGAATTCCGCCGGAAGCGGGAAGTCCTTGTGCGTCTTCAGGTCGGCGTACACCGCCACCTCATCAGCGGGCACCCCGCAGTGCTCCACAAGGTAGCGCCAGATGAGGATAGGCGGCGCCTGGCGCTGGTCGAAGACCTGCGCCGGATTGTCCGAAGCCGTCGAGTCACCCGCCACGATGTTCGTGTTGCAGACGTAGATCGCCTTTGGGACGAAGGAAAGCCCCTCTGCGATGGCCGCCTTCTCCGCCTCCGCCATGTCGGCGAGCATCTCGGTGACGGTCTCCTCCATTGGGGCGTTTAGGCCGTCGAGCGCGATGATGCCCTTCACGAGGCCCGAGCCTTGGACCTCGGCGGTCGGGACGCGCGTGATGAGGTCCTCGTCGGCGTAGCCGCCAATGTCTCGCAGTGGGGTGATGACCTCGGAGTAGAACTGCGCCGGGAACCGCAGGGTCGCGCTGGCTAGCAGGAAGACGTCCGGCTGCTGTTCCAGCAGCAGGGTCGTCTGCTGGTCGCTTAAGTTCTGAGCCTCGTCGTACACGACCAGCAGAGGACGCTGGTCGCCCTCTGCCGTCTTGCGGACCTTCAGCGCCTCCCACCGGGTCGACTCGATGTTGTCGGTGTCGGCGGCAAAGATCTTGAGATTGCTCTTCTCCCGATCCTTCTGGTTGAACGTGCCGACCGTGGCGAAGTAGAGCAGCGCCTCGCGAGAGTTCTCGACGTCGGCCGGGTCGTACTCGCTGAGCAGACGCACGGTCGTGTCCGGCAGGAGGTGGTTGTATTTGCCGCCCTCGGCGAGGTTGGCGTAGCTCTGCTGGACGACGACCTTGCCCTTGGAGAGCCAAAGGATGACCGGAGGGATCTCAAGCATGGCACTGATCTCCGCGACTGCCTGCGCGAGGATAGCGGTCTTACCCGCACCGGTGATCGCCGAGAGCGCCTGGTAGAACGGCACGTCCCGGGCATTGTTCTTGCGCCCGATGCGTACGGGGTCGGAGTTGTAGTCGACAAAGCGGTCCGCGACCTGCGAGGCCGCCGTCTGCTGGAACTGGAAGAGCTCGATGGTCACGGCTCAGTCCTCCTCGGTGTAGGACTCGGTGCGGATGTCCAGGCCGAAGTCGGACAGGATGCGGTCGGGGATTTGGTACCAGACCACGTCGTCGGTCGCGAAGAGGTTGCGGCGGCTGTAGACGTGGTACGTCTCTGCCAACCCCGCCTTCTCGGCCTCCTCGGTGATCGCTTCGTAGACCTCCTCGGTCAGGTCGGGATTCGACCCTGCGCCTGACCATACGAGAAAGATGCCCTCGCCAGCGGCGTTCTTGGCCACGAGGTACTCGAACGGCTCGTCGCCGTCCAGGAGTGGCACGAGCGCAGAGGCCCGCCGGGAGCTGGTGCTGGAGTGCGAGGCGATGACGGTGTCGATCATCTCGTCGCGCTCCATGAGAAGCAGGGTTGGCGCGTCGACCTGCTTCGTCAAGGTCTTGAAGGTGAACCCGCTGCCCAGCGGCTTGCCTTTGCCGTTCACCCAGTCGCCGGAGACGACGCGGATCATGCGGTCGGCGGTCAGCGTTTTTGCGTATGAGTCACCGTTCTCGGGGCGGCCCTGCTCGACCATGATGAAGCGGCGGTCGCTGTCCGTGTCTTGGTTGAGTGTCAAGACGGCCTGGCCAGTGGTCCCCGACCCGGCAAACGGATCGAGGACGATGCCTGTCGGAGGGCACCAGATCTGGATTAGCTTGGTCATGAGGGTGAGGGGCTTGACAGTTTCGAAGCCGTGTCCCTTGCCGACCACGGCACTGAGTTCATTTACGCCCGTTTGGCTGTGACCCGACTCCTCATGGTCCCAGGAAACCGACCCTAAGACGGCAGGATTCTCGATGTCTTCGTCCGCCCAGTAGGTCATCGGAACACGGCCCTGTTTCACGTCTTCGAGGTACCGCTTCAGCTGCGGACGCCCAGTTCCCTTCACGCCGAAGAAGATCTCGGGCCACGGCTCCGTCCTCATCTTCTCGGCCGCCACTCGTTTCGAATCCTCCGGCTGGCCCTTGAGCATCAGCGCCTTGACGGGACGTACAGACGTGACTGGTACGCCGATGATGGCCGCCCGCTGATCAGCGTCACCGATGTCGCGCAGCTCGTACTGAACGCCCCAGCGCTCCAAGATCGGCTGTGTCTGTCTCTGCGGCCACACCCAGCACCTGCCGGACGGGGGATAGTGCACGTCTCCCGTCAACGGGGACTGGATGCCGTAAACCATCCCCTGGTGAGTCGCGGCCTTGGGGCCAGAAAAGTCGCCTGGCTTCCAGAGGCGAGGGTCTCCATCTCGATTCTTGTACCGCGCATCCATGCCGGATGTACGCGGCTCCAGGCCCGTCTTCGCGGTAGCTTCGTCCTTCGCATACACCAGCACGTACTCCGTGGCCGTGGAGACGTGCCTGTTGTCCGAACGGGGGGAGTAGCTCTTCTGCCAGTTGATGATGGCGAGACGGTTCTGCTCGCCGAACAGCTCGTCGAGCATCTGCCCGAGGTGGAATAGCTCGCGGCTGTCGATGCAGATGGCCAGCACGCCCGACGGCTTGAGCATCGAGCGCATCATCTGCAAACGCGGGTACATGAACTTCATCCACTTGGTGTGCCGCGCAGGGTCGTCGCTGCCCACCAGGTCGCCCATGGCAGGATCGTTCGGGTCGGTGTCCCACCTGTCGTTGTACCGGAAGTCACCGCCCGTGTTGTAAGGCGGGTCCGTGAGAATCATGTCGATCTGGCCGCGCTCGCGGTACAGCGAAGCGAGCGCCTGAAGATTGTCGCCCTCGATGATCAGGTTGTTCGCACGTCCTTGATCGTCACCGGCGCTGAGGTTCTTTACCGTCCGCATGGTTCGCGGGCGAACCCGGCGGCCGATCTGGCGCGCGAGCATCTTGCCCGGGAAAGACAGCGCGACACCGGCCCCCGTCTTCTCACGGATCATCTCGATGAGTTGCTCGACAGGGAGCGTCTCAAGGTCAGTCAGGTCGTCCATGACTCTCTCATTCGTTGGGTCTTGACCGCGCGGTCGGGTCTGGGGGCCGCTGTCTGCTCGGACAGGACGTAGTGTGGCAGCTCGCACCGACAGGGGGCGCTGTGCGTGGGAGCCGTCAGCGATGGTGTAGTGACGCGGTTGCCCGGTAATCACGTTACATACACATCAGCTTCGGGGGGCAACCGGTAGCGCCGCAGTATCACCCGCAGAGGGTCGCGCCACACCATGTCATGGCGTGACCCGAGCAGCGGAACCCATTCGCGGAGGCGGGCCGTCATCGTTTGCGCGCTCCCCGGCCCGTCCGCGTCCGTTCGTGAGGGGTCGAGGAGAGCGGCCGCGATTTGGATGGCGACCGGGTAGGTGGCGACGTTGAAAGCGTCGCCGTCGTGCTCACGGTTTGCCTGTTGGCCCATCAGGACCGCGTATGCCTCTCGTGCTGCCAGCGGCCTGGGCATGCCGCTGCGTGAGTAGGCCGCGAGTACGCCTTGCGCGGCCTGCCATGCGTCGTACGTGGCGGCATGGCCGTACTCCGTCGTGAGAAGGCGGTGGCGGCGGCTCGCCGCTGCCAGATGCGGTAGACCCGCTATCTGGAACTGCTTGGCTCCCGGCAGCCACCGTTGGTGGCGCCGGCAGATCACGTCCCACTGGTGCGCGTAGACGTACACGTTGCCGCCGGTACGCCGGACCGCGCATCGGCGGCACGCGAACCGGCGCAAGCGGCTCGGCCGCCCCTGCAAGCGCCGGTCGGTGAAAGTGTGAGGGATCGTCGGGATCGCCAACGCCACAGACAAAGGGGTACGGCCAGTCAGTGCCGCCAGGCCATCGAGGAGCGGCATCCCGCTGCTGCGGATGACCTGATGCAAGGGCACGCCCTGCTCATATTGGTTCGCCCGGGCCAGACGGTTCAGATACCCCCAATAGTCCTCATCGGAGTACGGGCCGACCGGGAACGTGAGCTGGGCCGGGCGCAGGACGGTCGGGTCAAATGGCATGCCGCTTACCTCGTGGGGACGCGACGGTTTCGGCGGCGTAATCGAGGACGACGTCGTCAAGAAGGTCCCGAGTGACCGCCTCCGTACTGCCCGGCAAGGTGGCGAGAATCGCGGCTGCCCGCAAGAGGTGCGACAGGCTACTGATAGAGCCGCCAGTGCGCTCGTGCAGGTAGTCGCTCATCGGCGTCAGAGAACCAGGCTCGTGGTTGTACAGGCGCAGCGCCGCGTCGAACGTTGCGACCAACCCCGCCCACTCGTCGTTGCGTGGAAACGGCGACGTGCGAAGCGTCGTGTACCGGCCAGCGATCTGTCGGCCGCGAACACCGTTGAACAGCAGCGTTTCGACGTCGATCCCGGCATAGACGAAGGTCGCGGGAATGTGGTCAGCGAAGTATTTGAGGTGGTCCGACATCTCCTCACCTGCGCTGGTCGCGAGGTTCAGGTTATGAATCTCATCCACGAGGACAAGATCAGTGCGGGCCTCGATGAGCAGTCTGCACACCCGGGCAGCAATGTCGACCACGTTCTCGCGGCCACTGGCGGGGTGGCCGAGGAAGTTCGCGAACTCGGTCGCAAGCTTCTTCGCGCTTCCCTTTGGTGGCGCCGACAGG
The DNA here is from genome assembly GCF_044878485.1 of Dermacoccus sp. BD5. Classification (NCBI taxonomy): domain Bacteria; kingdom Bacillati; phylum Actinomycetota; class Actinomycetes; order Micrococcales; family Dermacoccaceae; genus Dermacoccus; species Dermacoccus sp. BD5. The sequence goes on from NZ_JANJER010000031.1 coordinate 6,030, forward strand.
TAGACGACAGGCACGCGCGAGGTGTCATCCGGGTAGCGTCGCCGTACGGACGCCTCATGGGTCTTGCCCAGCTCCATGAGGGACGTCGTCTTGCCCGTCGCTGCTTGGCCACTGACGATCAGGCCGCGGCGCGCGCCGGTCTCCTGCTTGTTGACGTGCAGCAGCAGACGCGCCTGGTGTGTCACCTGCCGCACGGTGGAGGTTTCGGCCACGACCATCCGTGAGTGGTAGTGGCTGCGCTGCTCGTCGTACGCCGCGCGCTCCGCATCTGGTAGCGCGTCGTATTCCTTCCGGGGGAGGAGGTCGAACGTCGGCGCGTCTAGGTCGACGTATTGCCGCCATCCTGCAAGCGTAGTGACAGGCAAGCGAGTGACATCAACACCCGAGGGGTTCACCACCATGACTCAGACTCCTTCTTCGCGTCGTAGACCCGCAGTGGCACCACATTCGAGGGTGCTGCCGTAGCGTCATCTGGTGTTGCTTCACCAACGGGCGTTTCCGGCGTCGGGGTTGCTTCGATCGCGGCGGGCGGGGTAGCGGTTGCAGTAGTGCTGGGCTGCGTCCTGTCGCGGCGCGCGTCAGACAAAGCGGCTTCGTTCTTGACGCGGGCACGGCGGGCCTTCGCTCGTGCTGCCTTAGTGGGTGCCGACCTTTCGCGCTGACCGCTGACGATGTCTCGGGCGACGGCTTCGATGGCCGCAGCATCATCGGCCCGCTCGCCACGTTCGAGGACGACCTGTACCGAGGCGCGCCACACGTCACCACCGAAGGGGGCAGGTTGGCCGTTGAGGTGCCGCCACATGGCCGTCACGAAGCGGCTCCGCCCGTCTTCGGTCGGCACGCGCACGAAGACGCGTGAGAGGTCGTACGGGTCGTGGCGCACTTCCCACAGCCCGCGCTTGTGGCGACGGTCGGGGGTATGGCGGAACTCGTTCAGCTCGGGGCTGTCGTACAGGCGGTGCCCGAGACGGATGCCTTCAGCGCCGATCTTGCGGCGCTCACTGGGCAGCATCTCGATGAACGCCTCACCCGAGACGGGTAGCGGGACATACCCGGCGACGTCGAGCATCGCCTTGTACATTTCGTTGGGGGACAGGACTGCCTCCGCGTTCAACGGGTCGCGTAGCCCTTCGTGGGGGCGCACCTGCCACGCGGCGATGACCCACTGTTCGAGGACGTCCTGCAACTCTGGCAGGGAAAGCACCGCCTGCTGTTCGGCCTTCTGGCCGCGCCGCTCCACTGAGCGCCCCAGGTAACCGGGCAGGTACTGGGCGAACAGCGTGGAGACGGATTGCAACGTGCGCTCCACGTGCGGCTTGTCTGTGGGCGTGTCAGGGTGCGCGGGTTGCACGTTGATCCCGAAGTGCCTGCACGCATGCTCGAACGCCCGTGACGTGTACTGCTTGCCGTGGTCCATCACGATCGTCTGCGGGCGGATGATCGGCCGCGCTGCCGCCGACTTCAACCGCTCGTCTACCTCAGTCAACTCCCGGTACGGCAGCACCGACGCGGACAGTCGCAACGCCTCCGGCCAGCCGGGCCTCATCGGTTCGGGAGTGACCGCGTGCGCCAGCAAAGCTCCCAGATCGGCGGCCTTGGTCGAGGGGCGCACCGCGACGGCCATGATCGTGCGTGTCGCCACATCAACCATCGCCGTCAGCTCAACACGGCCGACAACGTCCTGGTCGAATACCACCGCAACATCGAGGGGCGTGGAGTCGATCTGCACGAGTTCGCCTGGCATGACTGGCGCGACGCGTCCGAACTCGCGCTGCGGCTGCTGCGACAACGTACGCCGCGTCCGCGCGGACCCGAGAGCGTGCCGCCCCTCACGCATCTGTGCGACCATCCGCCGCAACGTCGTCACGGACGGCACAGCAGCGTCCGGGCCAAGCTCCTCACGCACTGCCACAGTCAGGTCATGGTGCAGACGGTCAATCGTCCCCGTTGACTCCAACGACGCATCGCCCAGAACACGCGCCAGGACCTCACGCACGCGCGGGTCGACACGTGACCCCGCCGATGCTTCGCGCACGGAACGACCATCCGCGAGGCCCAGGATGCCTCGCGTCTGGTAACGCTGCCGCAGACGCACCAGACGACTACGCGACACGCGGTGGCCAGCCTCCGTCAACTCCCGAGCCTTCGTCTCCTCCCGCTGACGCATCGACGTCAACAGCAGGTCATAGTTCGGGCCCTCACCATCCCACGGGCGCCCTTCCAGGACGTCCTTCACGTGACGCTCCCAGAACACCGCCTCATCGCGTTGCTTCTCAGGCAACCCGTCGAAGACATCAAGATCGCGTAGGGGAGCGGCGGGGCGCCGGTCCACGACAGTGAAACCGCTCGCAGCGGCCAGCTCAGCCGCAGACATCTCCCGCACCGCACGATGCGGCCCAGCAAGCACGACCTGGCCATTGCGGACAGAGTCCACCCGATACTCGACGTTCTGGACGCGCACCACGTCACCGGTCCGAACAACATCTGCGACGCTCATGCGGCCGATCCCTCCCATACCGGTGAACGCAGCGAAAACGGCACAGACTCATCCATGCGCAGATCGCCACGCCACACGTGATGAAACACCAGCGGCAGAACCGCCAACAGAGGCGCACCCAAACGGGCACTCACCTCGTCAAGACGCACACGCTCACCCGCGAGCGCCTGTGTGATCGAGGCCAAGGACGTCACCCTCGACACGCCGCACCACGGATGCCGATACGCCGATAACCACCGACAGTTCGCGCGAGCAACCGGCTCAACCTCACCGACGCGCTGATACGACCAGCCAACGAGGGAGCACGCATCGGCGGTCTGAGCGAACTTCAACGCGTCCACGTCACCGATACGGTCATCAGGGCGCACGTCGATAATCTCGACGCTCCCATCGCGGCGACGAAGGAAGAAGTCGGGGGTATGGCGTCCGCTCGGCAGGTCGAGCGTGAACGGCTGAGCGCGAACGGCGCGGACGTTCGCGTCGCGGTCGAACAACATGATCCAGTCACGTTCCACCCAGGACTCGAACGGCACGTACTCACCAGACTTCGAGAACCACCAGGAACCCACCCAGTTCCTCTGTCCCTTGTAAGCGACCGGCTTACGGATGCCGGGGTGGTCTTCGAAGCGCCACGTTGCGGCCTCGGACAGATCAAGCGTCATCAGCGTGCCGTCGTCGTTGACCATGACCGGCACGCCGCACCCAGGACGCTCAACAGCCCACGCGCTCGAACTCATGTACGAACTGTAGCGCATGTGGTTCAGGTTGGATGGCGAAGAACAAGGGGTTGGTTCACTTTGGATGACCAAAATCGGCTCGGCGGTTCAGGTTGGATGAACGAAATCGTCATCGTGGTCCAGGTCGGGTGATTCTGGTTCACCTTCGATGACGATTGACA
>NZ_JANJER010000032.1:0-5361 GCF_044878485.1 Dermacoccus sp. BD5
GCGAAGAACAAGGGGTTGGTTCACTTTGGATGACCAAAATCGGCTCGGCGGTTCAGGTTGGATGAACGAAATCGTCATCGTGGTCCAGGTCGGGTGATTCTGGTTCACCTTCGATGACGATTGACACTCGGCGTTCGTGAAGAGGCTGCATTAGGTGGTCACACCACAATGTGACCCATGTCTCGTATGGCTGTGACACCGGGGGTCACTTCACGATTCAACTTCACGAGCGATGCTTCTCGTGAGAAGGCCGCCGCCCCTCACGCAGTGCGCCCCGCCGAACGATCATCGCCCGCAAACGCGTCATGGACGACGCGTTTACGGGCGATAATCGACAAGGGAAGCGAGATTACTTCAGCTGCCCACTCGTCAGACCCAGCAGGCGACGAGCGACGACGAGCAACTGGATCTGCTGCGTGCCTTCGAAGATGTCGAGGATCTTCGCGTCACGCGCCCACTTCTCGAGCAGCTCGCTCTCGGCGTAGCCGTCGACGCCGACGAGTTCGACGCACTGCAACGCGACGTTGACGCACGTGCGGCCCGCCTTCGCCTTTGCCATCGACGCCTCCATCGAGTTGGGCTTGCCGTTGTCGGCCATCCACGCAGCACGCAGCGTCAGCAGCAGCGCCGACTCGTAGTCGGCCTCCATCTGCACGAGGCGCGCCGAGGCGTACGTCTGGGCGGCGACGGGTGCGTCCCAGTCCTGGCCATGGCCGGCCTTCTCGAGGGCGGTGCGGGTGAAGTCGAGGCAGGCGCGCGTCAGACCGACGGCCATCGCCGCGACGAGGGGGCGCGTGTTGTCGAACGTCTGCATCGCGCCACCGAAGCCGCCCTCGGTGCGGATCTCGGGGTCACCGAGCAGATCGTTCGCGGGCACACGGCAGTCCTCGAGGACGAACGCCGCCGTGTCGGAGGCGCGGATACCGAGCTTGTGCTCGAGACGCACGAGCTTGAGGCCAGGGTTGGAGCGCTCGACGACGAACGACTTGATCGCCTTCTTGCCGAGCGAACGGTCGAGCGTCGCCCATACGACGACGAGTTCCGCGCGCTCACCGGAGGTGACGAAGATCTTCTCGCCGTTGAGGACGTACTCGTCGCCGTCCTTCGTCGCGGTCGTACGGATGTTGCCCGAATCCGAACCGGTGTCGGGCTCGGTGATCGCCATCGCAGCCCAGCGGTTGCCGTAGCGCTCCTTCTGCTCGTCGTTCGCGACGGCGGCGATGGCGGCGTTGCCGAGGCCCTGACGCGGGATCGACAGCGTCAGCCCGACGTCACCACGGCACGTCTGCATGATCGACAGCGCCGAGCTCATGTTGGCGCCGTTCTTGTTGCCCTTGCCGGCCTTCTTGCCGGACGCGGGCTTCGTCACGCCCGTCGCCTCGTCGGCGTCAGTGCTGGCTGGGGCCTGGTCGGTGCCGTCCTTGGCGCGCGTGGAACCGGCGGCGCCCGCGCCGTTGCTCGCACCCGAGTCGGTCATGCCGTCGATGAGGGCGGAGACGAGGTCGAGCTCGGCGGGGTAGGTGTGCTCGGCGAGGTCGTACTTGCGGCTGACGGGGCGGAAGACCTCGTCGGCCATCGAACCGGCCTGCTTGACGAGGGGGACGAACTTCTTCGGGATCTCGAGGTCGATCATCACTGGGTCCTTTGCTGAAAAGACGCGGAAAGAGGAGGGCTGGTGGCGCAGCGCAGCGGCGAGCTCAGACGCTGACGCCACCTTCGAGGACGCCGGCGCCGCGCAGGTCGCGGTACCAGCGCTCGTTGTCGAACTCTTTGACGAAGCCGTGTCCGCCGAGCAGTTGCACGGCGTCGGAGCCGATCTGCGTGGCGTGCATCCCGACGAGCGCACGGGCGTGAGCGATGGTCTCGGCGGCACTGGCGTCGTCTCCGGCGTCGAGACGCGCCGCGGCGCGCAGGGTGACGAGGCGCAGCCCATCGAGTTCGATCGCGATGTTCGACACGGTGAACGCGACGGCCTGACGGTGACCGATCGGCTCACCGAACGCCTTGCGCTCGACGACGTACTGCCTGACCTGATCGAGCACGGCGCGGCCGGTGCCGCACGCGAGGGCGGCCCACGCGAGGCGCGAGCGGCGGATGGCGTCGAGGGTGTCGTCAGCCTTGCCGAGCAGGTTCTCGGCGGGCACGCGCACCCCGTCGAGGTGCAGGCGCCCGGTGTGCGCGGCGCGCACGCCCATCGCAGGCTCGTCGCTCGTCGTCAGGCCCTCCGTGCCGGCTTCGACGATGACGAGGCGCGCGGCGCCGTCGAGCATGACGCTGATGACGAACAGTTCGGCGGAATCAGCGCACGGCACGAGCGCCTTCTCGCCGGTGATGACGAGGTCGGCGCCGTCCCGGGTGGCCGTCGTCGCGGGGGTGCGCGGGTCGGCGAGGGGGCCCGCTTCGGCGAGCGCGAGTGCGGCGACGGCGGGCTTCTTCTCGTCGGTGAAGGCGGGCAGGTAGGTCTCCTGCTGCGCGGACGTGCCGTAGCTCGCGATGGCTGTCGCGACGGCGGCCGGTGCCATGATCGCAACGGCGAGGCCCATGTCGCCGCGGGCGAGCTGCTCGAGAACGAGGGCCGTCATCACGGCGCTGCGCTCCTCGGCGATGCCGCCGAGCTCGGCCGGGACGCCGACGAGCGTCAGGCCCATCTCGGTGGCCTGCGCACGGATCTCGTCGGGCAGGGCGCGCTCCGCGTCGGCCTTCGCCGCGGCGGGACGCAGCAGTTCGTCGGCCAGTTCGGCGGCGACGGCGGCGATCGTCTCCTGATCCTCGGTGGGCGTCAGGTCGAACTCGCGGCGCGGCTTCGTCGGGGCGCTGCGTGCCGCGTCGCCCGAGCCGGCCTTCTTCGTGAAGGCGCGCCCGGCCGCCGTCTGAGCCTTGAAACCGGACTTGCTGCCCTGGTAGAGGGCACGCTCGACCGTGGAGCGGATCGCCGGGTTCTTGAGCAGATCGTGCCCGCCGGCCTTGGCGAGAAGGCGCAGTGCGATGGGCTGGCCCTTGTCGGCGAGGGAGGCCTGGTTGGTGGTCGAAGTCATCTCGGCCCTTTCCGTGAGTGACGGTGCGTCGGGGTGTGCGAGCGCCGTTCGAGGCGGCGTGACACGCGGCTGAAGCCGAGGTTACCTGAACGTAGGTACGCGCGGTATCGGTAACCGGGGACTGGCGTGCGGGCGAGGATGACCCGCTCCGGGGCGTGCCGCGCTAGGGTGCGGATCGTGAACATTCGCCGCGCCACCCAGGATGACGTCCCCGAGATCGTGCGCCTCAAGGCGCTGCTCATGATCGACGGGTGGCCCTTCGACATCGAACTCGACGACGCGTGGCGCGAACGGTGCGCCCGCGTCGCGCGTCAGCTGCTCGCCTCCGACGGGTACGCGTGCTTCGTCATCGACCGCGTCGAGGGCGCGGGCCCCGGCTCGCCGCTCGCGTCGTGCGTGACGGCGACCGTCGAACAGCACCTGCCCGGCCCCGACGGCTCGGGCCGCTCGGCGTACGTCGGCGACATGTGCACCGAGGCCGAGTTCCGCGGCCGCGGCTGCGGCACGGCACTGCTCGACGCCGCCCTGCAGTGGTGTCGCGAGCAGGAGGCCGGCTGGGTATCGCTGTTCTCCACCGAGAGCGGCGACGCGCTCTACCGCAAGGCCGGTTTCAGCGACGAAGGGCCGTTCCAGCACCTGTCGATGGCGTTGTGACTTTCGGCCGCTCGCTGCGTCGGTGACGTCGCGCGAATGTGACCGAGATTCGCAGAGGTGGACGAAAATCGCGGAGGTGCCCTGACTGTCAGCCTGGGTGTGGAGTCACTCAGGAGGTGGGTATGCGCAGATGGACTGCGGAAGAGAAGACCGCGTTGGTGCAGCAGTATGTGGCGTTGCCGCATGGCACGAAAGCGGCGTGGTTGCTCGAGCAGGGTGTGTCGCGTCATCAGATCATGACGTGGCGCAAAGCGTTCTACTTCGGAGACCTCGAACGAGACCTCGTGCCCCGCGATACTTCACACATGACGGTTGCTGACGGCGCGCGTTTGGCGCGTGTGGAACAAGAACTCGCTGCCGAACGCGCAGCCCGCGCGCGGGAGGCGCGGACGCATGCTGAGCAGGTTGCGCGGCTGGAGGCATCGAACGAGGCGCTGGGAAAAGCTATCGGGCTCTTGCACGAGTTGAACGCGCCGCAGGAGCCCACGCCCGAGTCCTGAACGAGGCCGGTGCCGCCCGCCATGCGGCGTTCCTCGAAGCGGAGAACACCCTGGTCGCCGAGCATGTCGCGGCCGGCTATTCCCAGCGTGAAGCGTTGAAGATCATCGGTGTGGCGACCTCGACGTGGCACTACCGTCACCATCCACGCGCTCGCGTCGCGGACCCGCTTGCGCACACCGAGCGGTATCAGCCGTGCGCGCTCAGCTCTGAGGAGCGCGCCCAGATCGTGTCCGCGATCCGTGACGGTTGGCACGAGCAGCGCAGCGTGGAGCAGTCGTTCTACGACGCGTTCGATGCGGGGCGGCCGGTGGCGTCTTTGTCGACGTGGATGCGGTGCGCGCGTGGCTTGCGCGGGCCACGGCCGGTGCGTCGACGCCGTACGCGGCGCACGGTCGCGATGCCGCAGTGGGAGGCGTGCGCACCGAACGAGGTGTGGTGCTGGGACATCACGAAACTTCCCGGGCCATACACGGGGGTCTGGTATCAGCAGTACACGATCATCGACGCGTTCAGCCGCACGATCATCGCCAGCAGCGTCGAGACAGATGAGTCCGACGAACTCGCGGTCGCGTTGTTCCAGGCCGCGATAGAACGTGAGGGTGTTCACCCGCGGATCGTGCATTCCGATGGTGGGCCGGCGATGAAGTCGGTACTGCTGGCCGACTTCTACCGTCATGCTGGGATCAGCGCGAGCCGGAATCGTCCGCGCGTGTCCAACGACAACCCGCACATCGAGTCCTACTTCAAGACCGAGAAGTACCGTCCCGACTACCCGAGCCAGTTCACCAGTGTTGAACACGCGCGCGAGTGGGCCGAGCACGTCGTGCACGATTACAACACGCGTCATCACCACAGCTCACTGGCCGGGTTCACGCCCGAACAGGTCCACACCGGCACCTGGGTCGATGTCCACACCGAACGCCAAGCCGTCCTGGATGCGCAGTACGCCGCGAACCCCGAACGCTACCGAGGCCGGCGCCCCATCGCCGCCACAACACCCGAAATCACCCAACTCAACCCCACGTGACTCCAATCAGGTTGACAGTGAAGCGCCCTGAGTTTGTTGGAGACTCCTGACCTTGGAAACGAGGATGGGGTTATGCCGAAGGAACTGGCGAATGGGAAGCCGACGACGCGTCGCTACTCGGTCGAGGAGAAGGCCGCCGCGGTG
>NZ_JANJER010000033.1:0-5182 GCF_044878485.1 Dermacoccus sp. BD5
GCTTCGTGTGGTGTGCGATGGTGTTTTGAGAACTCAACAGCGTGCCGATGTGATCATCGCCAAACATTTTTGTGGCACTTATGGAGTGTCGCGTGTTGTGGCTGAGTGATTAATGATTGTACAGAACTACGATGACCCTTTGGGGTTGTTGTTTGTCACCGTTTTTTTCTCGGCCGGGGTAACAAATTTTTTCTACGGAGAGTTTGATCCTGGCTCAGGACGAACGCTGGCGGCGTGCTTAACACATGCAAGTCGAACGATGAAGCACCAGCTTGCTGGTGTGGATTAGTGGCGAACGGGTGAGTAACACGTGAGTAACCTGCCCCTCACTCTGGGATAAGCCTGGGAAACTGGGTCTAATACTGGATACGACCGATCTCCGCATGGAGTGTTGGTGGAAAGTTTTTGTGGTGGGGGATGGACTCGCGGCCTATCAGCTTGTTGGTGGGGTAATGGCCTACCAAGGCGACGACGGGTAGCCGGCCTGAGAGGGCGACCGGCCACACTGGGACTGAGACACGGCCCAGACTCCTACGGGAGGCAGCAGTGGGGAATATTGCACAATGGGCGAAAGCCTGATGCAGCGACGCCGCGTGAGGGATGACGGCCTTCGGGTTGTAAACCTCTTTCACCAGGGACGAAGCTAACGTGACGGTACCTGGAGAAGAAGCACCGGCTAACTACGTGCCAGCAGCCGCGGTAATACGTAGGGTGCGAGCGTTGTCCGGAATTATTGGGCGTAAAGAGCTTGTAGGCGGTTTGTCGCGTCTGCTGTGAAAGACCGGGGCTTAACTCCGGTTCTGCAGTGGGTACGGGCAGACTAGAGTGTGGTAGGGGAGACTGGAATTCCTGGTGTAGCGGTGAAATGCGCAGATATCAGGAGGAACACCGATGGCGAAGGCAGGTCTCTGGGCCATTACTGACGCTGAGAAGCGAAAGCATGGGGAGCGAACAGGATTAGATACCCTGGTAGTCCATGCCGTAAACGTTGGGCGCTAGGTGTGGGACTCATTCCACGAGTTCCGTGCCGCAGCTAACGCATTAAGCGCCCCGCCTGGGGAGTACGGCCGCAAGGCTAAAACTCAAAGGAATTGACGGGGGCCCGCACAAGCGGCGGAGCATGCGGATTAATTCGATGCAACGCGAAGAACCTTACCAAGGCTTGACATACACCGGAATCATGCAGAGATGTGTGCGTCTTCGGACTGGTGTACAGGTGGTGCATGGTTGTCGTCAGCTCGTGTCGTGAGATGTTGGGTTAAGTCCCGCAACGAGCGCAACCCTCGTTCCATGTTGCCAGCACTTCGGGTGGGGACTCATGGGAGACTGCCGGGGTCAACTCGGAGGAAGGTGGGGATGACGTCAAATCATCATGCCCCTTATGTCTTGGGCTTCACGCATGCTACAATGGCCGGTACAGAGGGTTGCGAAACCGTGAGGTGGAGCTAATCCCAAAAAACCGGTCTCAGTTCGGATTGGGGTCTGCAACTCGACCCCATGAAGTCGGAGTCGCTAGTAATCGCAGATCAGCAACGCTGCGGTGAATACGTTCCCGGGCCTTGTACACACCGCCCGTCAAGTCACGAAAGTCGGTAACACCCGAAGCCGGTGGCCTAACCCTTGTGGGGGGAGCCGTCGAAGGTGGGACTGGCGATTGGGACTAAGTCGTAACAAGGTAGCCGTACCGGAAGGTGCGGCTGGATCACCTCCTTTCTAAGGAGCATCAAGCCCTTGCCACACCGTCCGTGTGTGGGGGGTGCTCATGGGTGGAACGATGATCATGGTGCAGCCTGCATGGTTGCCGGCATCAGCGAGTACGAACCAGTCATACACGTCTTGATCCCTTGATGGGGTGAGGATGTGGGGTTGGTTGGGGAAAGCGTGGTGGTGGTGAGTGTGTTGGGGTTGTGTTCGGCGCGTTGTTGGGTTCTCAGGACACGGATCGTGTTCTGGGGTTGTGGTCAACACAAGATCACACACCAAGTGCAGACTCTTCATCTTGTTGGATGGGGTTTGGGTGTGTGGGGTTGTGTGTGGCGTGTTGTTTGAGAATTACACAGTGGACGCGAGCATCTAGTATCTGTGATCTTAAGTTTTTAAGGGCACACGGTGGATGCCTTGGCACCAGGAACCGATGAAGGACGTTGTAATCTGCGATATGCCTCGGGGAGTCGATAAACAGGCTGTGATCCGGGGATTTCCGAATGGGGAAACCCGCCATGAATCATGTCATGGCACCTGCACCTGAACACATAGGGTGTTGGGAGGGAACGTGGGGAAGTGAAACATCTCAGTACCCACAGGAAGAGAAAACAAGAGTGATTCCGTGAGTAGTGGCGAGCGAAAGCGGATGAGGCTAAACCATGATCGTGTGAGACCTGTCAGGGGTTGCGGTTGTGGGGTTGTGGGACAGTGCTGATCCTCACTGACATGAGGGTGCGCAGTAAGAAACCATGTGCGTAGTTGAACAATCTTGAATGGTTGAGCGTAGAGGGTGCGACTCCCGTAGACGAAACGTGTGTGGCTGTGTTGTGCTGTTTCCCAAGTAGCACGGGGCCCGTGAAATCTCGTGTGAATCTGGCAGGACCACCTGCTAAGCCTAAATATTCCCTGGTGACCGATAGCGGACTAGTACCGTGAGGGAAAGGTGAAAAGAACCCCGGGAGGGGAGTGAAATAGATCCTGAAACCGTGTGCTTACAATCCGTCGGAGCCTCCGTGTGGGGTGACGGCGTGCCTTTTGAAGAATGAGCCTGCGAGTTAGTGCTCAGTGGCGAGGTTAACCCGTGTGGGGTAGCCGTAGCGAAAGCGAGTCCGAATAGGGCGTTTGAGTCGCTGGGTCTAGACCCGAAGCGGAGTGATCTACCCATGGCCAGGTTGAAGCGCCGGTAAGACGGCGTGGAGGACCGAACCCACTTAGGTTGAAAACTGAGGGGATGAGCTGTGGGTAGGGGTGAAAGGCCAATCAAACTCCGTGATAGCTGGTTCTCCCCGAAATGCATTTAGGTGCAGCGTCGCGTGTTTCTTGCCGGAGGTAGAGCTACTGGATGGCTGATGGGCCCCACCGGGTTACTGACGTCAACCAAACTCCGAATGCCGGTAAGTGAGAGCGTGGCAGTGAGACTGCGGGGGATAAGCTTCGTAGTCGAGAGGGAAACAGCCCAGATCATCAGCTAAGGTCCCTAAGCGTGTGCTAAGTGGGAAAGGATGTGGAGTTGCTGTGACAACCAGGAGGTTGGCTTAGAAGCAGCCACCCTTTAAAGAGTGCGTAATAGCTCACTGGTCAAGTGATTCCGCGCCGACAATGTAGCGGGGCTCAAGCACATCACCGAAGCTGTGGCAATGACACACTGACCCTTAACGGGGGTGTTGTTGGGTAGGGGAGCGTCGTGTGGCGAGTGAAGCGGCCGAGTGATCGAGTCGTGGATGCTACACGAGTGAGAATGCAGGCATGAGTAGCGAATGACGGGTGAGAAACCCGTCCGCCGAATAACCAAGGGTTCCAGGGTCAAGCTAATCTGCCCTGGGTAAGTCGGGACCTAAGGCGAGGCCGACAGGCGTAGTCGATGGACATCCGGTTGATATTCCGGAACCGGCGAAGAACCGCCCATACTGAACCATGGGATGCTAAACACCCGAACCATGCCAACCGGTCCTTCGGGATCATCTGGTGTGGGGAGCGTGTGACCCGATCGTGTAGTAGGTAAGCGATGGAGTGACGCAGGAAGGTAGCCTCCGCGGGGCGATGGTAGTCCCCGTCCAAGCATGTAAGCCCACTGGTAGGTAAATCCGTCAGTGATGTGGCTGAGATGTGATGGTGACCACGTATGTGGGAAGCAGGGTGATCCTATGCTGTCGAGAAAAACTTCTAGCGAGGTTCGAGCCGCCCGTACCCCAAACCGACTCAGGTGGTTAGGTAGAGAATACTAAGGCGATCGAGTGAATCGTGGTTAAGGAATTCGGCAAAATGCCCCCGTAACTTCGGGAGAAGGGGGGCCCAAGCCTTGAAGCCCGTACGGGCTAGGGGTGAGGGTCGCAGAGACCAGGGAGAAGCGACTGTTTACTAAAAACACAGGTCCGTGCGAAGAAGTAATTCGATGTATACGGACTGACGCCTGCCCGGTGCTGGAAGGTTAAGAGGACTGGTTAATCACTTCGGTGGTGAAGCTGAGAATTTAAGCCCCAGTAAACGGCGGTGGTAACTATAACCATCCTAAGGTAGCGAAATTCCTTGTCGGGTAAGTTCCGACCTGCACGAATGGCGTAACGACTTCTCCACTGTCTCAACCACGAACTCGGCGAAATTGCAGTACGAGTAAAGATGCTCGTTACGCGCAGCAGGACGGAAAGACCCCGGGACCTTTACTACAGTTTGGTATTGGTGTTCGGTACGGCTTGTGTAGGATAGGTGGGAGACTGTGAAGCATGCACGCCAGTGTGTGTGGAGTCATTGTTGAAATACCACTCTGGTCGTATTGGGCTCCTAACTTCGGTCCGTGATCCGGATCAGGGACAGTGCCTGATGGGTAGTTTAACTGGGGCGGTTGCCTCCTAAAGGGTAACGGAGGCGCCCAAAGGTTCCCTCAGCCTGGTTGGCAATCAGGTTTTGAGTGTAAGTGCACAAGGGAGCTTGACTGTGAGACAGACATGTCGAGCAGGCACGAAAGTGGGGACTAGTGACCCGACGGTGGCTTGTGGAAGCGCCGTCGCTCAACGGATAAAAGGTACCCCGGGGATAACAGGCTGATCTTGCCCAAGAGCTCATATCGACGGCATGGTTTGGCACCTCGATGTCGGCTCGTCGCATCCTGGGGCTGGAGTAGGTCCCAAGGGTTGGGCTGTTCGCCCATTAAAGCGGTACGCGAGCTGGGTTTAGAACGTCGTGAGACAGTTCGGTCCCTATCCGCTGTGCGCGTAGGAAACTTGAGAAGACCTGTCCCTAGTACGAGAGGACCGGGATGGACGAACCTCTGGTGTGTCAGTTGTTCCGCCAGGAGCACCGCTGATTGGCTACGTTCGGAAGTGATAACCGCTGAAAGCATCTAAGCGGGAAGCACGCTTCGAGATGAGGTTTCCATACACCTTGTGTGTGAGAGGTTCCCTAGAGACGATGGGGTTGATAGGCCGGATGTGGAAGACCAGTAATGGTTGTAGCTGACCGGTACTAATGAACCGATAACTTA
>NZ_JANJER010000034.1:0-2140 GCF_044878485.1 Dermacoccus sp. BD5
CTAGTGTCGCGCGTCATTAATTCGTTGACAGTATGGGATGATGGCATATGCCGTCACCTGTGCTGGAGATCAGCGAAGAGGACCGTGCGACCCTGACCTCGTGGACACGGTCGCGGACGTTGCCGGCGGGACGTGCGCAGCGTGCGCGGATCGTGCTGGCCGTCGCGGCGGGGACGGGCACCTCGGCAGTGGCGCGGCATGTCGGGGTCTCGCGTCCGACTGTGATCAAGTGGCGTGACCGGTTCGCCGTCGACGGGCTCGCTGGCCTCGAGGACGAGGAGCGTTCGGGCCGACCGAAACGCATCGATGATGCCGTGATCATCGCCACCACGCTCGAGCCGCCACCGGCCAAACTCGGGGTGACGCATTGGTCCTCGCGGTTGCTGGGCAGGCACTTGGGGATCGGGGATGCCACCGTCGCCCGTGCCTGGCGCAAGTACGGGGTCAAGCCATGGCGGCGGGAGACGTTCAAGTTCTCCACAGACCCGGAGCTGGAGGCCAAGGTCCGCGACGTGGTCGGGCTGTACCTGAACCCACCGGAGAAGGCGGTCGTGCTGTGCGTGGATGAGAAGTCCCAGATCCAGGCCTTGAACCGGACCGCGCCGATCCTGCCGCTGCGACCAGGCTTGCCGGAGAAGGCGACCCACGACTACAAGCGCAATGGCACCACCACGCTGTTCGCCGCTATCGAGGTAGCCACCGGTGCGGTGACCGACCAGTGCTACGACCGGCACGGTAAGGCCGAGTTCCTCGACTTCCTCAAGAAGGTCGCCAGGGCTTACCCGCGCCGGGAGCTGCACGTGGTCCTGGACAACTACCACACCCACAAGCACGAGGACATCAAGCAGTGGCTGGCCAAGCACCCGCGGATCACGTTGCACTTCACCCCGACCAGCGGGTCCTGGCTCAACCTCGTCGAGGTTTTCTTCGGGATCATCACCCGACAGGCCATCCGCCGCGGCTCCTTCGACAGCGTCAAGCAACTCGTCACAGCGATCAGCACCTTCATCGACGGCTGGAACGAGCGCTGCCACCCATTCATCTGGACCAAGACCGCCGAGGAAATCCTGCCCCACGCCACCCGTCAAACCAGTTCAGGCGCGTGACATCAGAGACCGAACGCGCCGCCGCCGACGAGGATTGCGACGCCCAGTCCGATCAGGACGATGGGGAAGAGGATGTGCTCCCGCCGTTCGAGGACCTCGGCGATGGGTCGACGCGTGGCGACGAACTTGGCGGTGGCCACCAGCACTGCCACGAGCACGAGGAAAACGATGCAGAAGGTGATGACAGCGGGAGTACTGATGTTGAGGAAGACCGGGACGTAAACGCCGATGTTGTCCCCACCGTTGGCGAAGGTGACGCCGGCGACGGTCGCCACGGCAACGCTCTTACCTGACACGGCGGCATCATCGTCGTCGCCCTCGCCGCGGTAGACCTCCCACGCAGCCCAGAGACCCAGCGCGAGGGGGATGAGCCCAAAGTAGGGAATCGCCTCCTCTGGCAGCGCCCACCCCGCCCCCAAGGTCACCACGAGTGCGGCGGCGAGGATCCCGACGAAGCCAAGGTATTGCCCGGCCAAGATCTTCGCGGTCGTCCCGGGGCGTCCGGCACCTCGGGCGAAGAAGAGCGAGAGCACGATGATGTCGTCGATGTTGGTCGCGATGAAGAGCCCGATCGCTTGGAGCAGCGCCGCGGCCGTCATGCGCCGGACCTGCCGTCGTGGCAACCAGGCACCTCGCAGGCGACGTCGAGGCAGGGGGCGTCCGCGTCGACGGCCAGCTTGACCTCGACCAGCTCGGTGAGCGCACGTGCGAGGTGGGGGTCAGCGATCTCGTAAAGGGCCTGGCGGCCCTCATGGGTGGCGACCACGATCCCGCAGTCCCGCAGGCAACCCAGGTGGTTCGACACATTCGAGCGCGTCAGGTCTAGCGCGTTGGCGAGCTCTGCCGGATGCGCGGGGCACGCCAGAAGCGACAGAAGGATCCGTGAACGCGTGGGGTCGGCCATCGCCCGGCCCAGACGCTGCATGGCGTCTAAGCGGGAAGCAAGAGTCAGCATGCACTGAACGATACAGTAACCGCTGAACTACAATCGCCCCACCCAACTCGTCAAACAAGTTCAGACGCGTGACACTAGG
>NZ_JANJER010000035.1:0-1350 GCF_044878485.1 Dermacoccus sp. BD5
TGAAGCGCCCTGGGTCTGATGGAGACTCGCGCTATTTGATTCCGATCAGCAGATTGCTGTCGTTGGGGACAGCATAGAACGCGTTCTCGAACTCGGCGGGTGGGACGTCTCCGAGGTATCCGTGGAGGCGCTGCGTGTTGTGCCAGTGCACCCAGCCGAGCGTCGCGAGCTCGAGATCCTCGACCGTCTTCCACGGTCCCGAGCGGGTGGGCCCGCGAACCAACTCGGCCTTGTAGTAGCCGTTCACCGTCTCGGCCAGGGCGTTGTCATACGAATCGCCGACGGTCCCGATCGAGGGTGTCGCACCGATCTCTGCGAGGCGTTCGCCGTAGCGAATCGATGTGAATTGAGAGCCCGCGTCGCTGTGACACCGCAGATCCTCATGGTGGGCGCCTCGGGACCAGCGCGCCATCTCGATCGCGTCGAGGACCATCTCGGTGCGCATATGTGACGCGACCCGCCACCCCACGATCATCCGGGAGAACGCGTCGATGATGAAGCAGACGTAGGCGACGCCAGCCCAGGTGGGCACGAATGTCAGATCGGTCACCCAGAGCCGGTTCGGTGCCGTCGCGGTGAACTCCCGCTTGACCAGGTCCGGGTGCCGCGACGACGCCGGGTCCGGCCGCGTGGTCTTCACCCGCTTCGACCGCCTCGCACCTTCGATCCCTGCGACGCGCATCAGCCTCGCGGTCTGGTCGCGGCCGATCATGATGCCCCCACGCCGGGCAGCCTTCCAGAGCTTGCGGACCCCGTAGACGCGGTAGTTGGCCTCCCAGATCTCGACCAGCTGCGGGATCAGTTCCTCGTCCCGCAGCGCACGGGCAGAGGGCGCACGGGTCTTGGCGGCGTAGTAGCTGCTCGGAGCCACCTGCAACAGTCTGCAGATGAGCTCGACTCCGAGCCGGCGACCGTCCACGACGTCGTCCTTGTTCGCGTCGATGAACGCGACTACTTCCGGTAGTGGCGGTCGAGCTCCGCCCCGAAGAAAGACGCCGCCCGTTTCAGCACCTCGTTGGCCCGGCGCAGCTCCCGATTCTCTTGCTCGAGCTCTTTCACCCGCTGCTCCTCCGCCGAGCTCACACCGGGGACGACACCGTCGTCGACGTCGGCCTGCTTGACCCACATCCGCACGGACTCGACCCCGTAACCGAGCTGCGTCGCGACCCGCTGCACCGTCCCCTGCGTGACGCCCAGCTCCGCGCGCAGCGTCCTCACCATCCGCACCGCGGCGGCCTTCTCCTCGACCGAGTAGCGACGCGTCGTCGGCTTCCCATTCGCCAGTTCCTTCGGCATAACCCCATCCTCGTTTCCAAGGTCAGGAGTCTCCAACAAACTCAGGGCGCTTCA
>NZ_JANJER010000036.1:0-1087 GCF_044878485.1 Dermacoccus sp. BD5
ACCATGCCCAAGAAGTACGACCAGCAGTTGCGTGAGCACGCCGTCAGGATGGTGCTCGACAAGCGCGCCGCCGAAGCATGCTCACAGCGCGTCGCGATGGACGCCGTCGGAGCCTCGCTCGGCATCGCGCCGGCGACCATCCGTAACTGGATGCCCCGTGCTGGCGAACAACCAGCCATGGTGGGCGCGGCAGCGCCACGTGAGTCCCTGGAGGAAGAGAACCGGCGCCTTCGCCGCGAACTTGCAGAGACACGGCGCGCGAACGAGATCTTGAAGAAAGCATCGGCTTTTTTCGCAGCGGAACTCGACCGCCCCACGACGAAATGATCCGGTTCATCGACGAACACAAGGGTCAGTTCGGGGTCGAGTCCATCTGTCGCGTGCTGGGCGCGATGGAGTGTGGGTTCATCACGTCGCGCGGCTACCGGGCAGCGAAAGCCCGCCCGCGCTGCGCCCGGGCAATCCGTGACGAGGTACTCATCGACGAGATCCGGCGCGTTCACCAGCAGAATTACGGCGTGTACGGCCAGCGCAAGATGTGGCACGCGATGCGCCGCGAAGGCTGGATGATCGGACGCGATCAGACCGCCCGGCTCATGAAAGTCGCTGGGCTGCACGGTGTTCGGCGCGGGCGTCGCCCGTTCACGACCGTCGCGTCGAAGCTGCCCGATCACCGCCCGGACCTGGTCGAGCGTGACTTCCACGCGATGGCGCCGAACGAGCTGTGGGTTGCGGACATCACGTACGTGCGCACCGTCGGTGGGTTCGCGTACACGGCGTTCATCACCGATGCGTGCACGCGCAAGATCGTGGGCTGGTCGGTCGCGTCATCGCTGACGACGCAGGCATTGCCGCTGATCGCGTTGCAGCAGGCGATCACCACGACCCCGGCGGCGCGTCAGGGCGGGCGGCTCGTGCACCACAGCGACCGCGGAGTCCAGTACGTTTCGCTGGCGTACACCGACACGTTGGCCGAGCACGGCGTTGCGCCTTCCGTTGGGACAGTGGGCGATTCGTACGATAACGCCTTGGCTGAGACGGTGAACGGCTTGTACAAGGCCGAGCTGATCTACTCACGCACGACGTG
>NZ_JANJER010000037.1:0-981 GCF_044878485.1 Dermacoccus sp. BD5
GCTTTGTAGAGCGGGTCGCCCTTGAGCCCGCGGTGACCGGTGGTGTCTTGCTGGACCCGACGCCGGCAAACATCCAGCGCGTCGCCGGCGAGGCGGACCACGTGGAACGGGTCCATGACGGGGACGGCGTCGGGGAGTTCCTCGGCGGCAGCGGTCTTGAACCCGGCGAAGCCGTCCATCGCGACCACCTCGATCCGCTTCGCCCAGTCCGCAGGGCGGGCGGCGAGCCACTGCTTGAACACCGCCTTGGAGCGGCCCTCGACCATGTCCAGCAGCCTCGCCGGCCCGGTCTTGTTCCTCGCGGGCGTGAGGTCGATGATCACGGTGACGTACTTGTCGCCCAGCCTCATGTGTCGCCAGACGTGCTCGTCGACACCGATCGTGGTGACCCCGTCGAACCGGGCGGGGTCGTCGATCAGGCGCCGCTTGCCTTCCGCGAGGACGGCGGCGTTCGCGGCACTCCAGGACACCCCGAGACCTGCGGCGACGCGGGTGACGGTGAGGTGGTCGATGACGATGCCCCGCAGCGCCCACTCCAGGCCGCCGCGGGAGATCTTCGCACGCGGCGCCGCTGCCCGCGTCATGTCCTGCCGCCACGTGCGCCGGCAGTGTCCGCACCGGTACCGGCGCACCCGCACCAGCAGGGTCGTCGGCCGGTGCCCGAACGGCGCGTGCGCCAGTCGACGCGTGACCGTGTCCCGCGGCACGCCCTCGACACCGCACTTCCGACACCACGGGTCGTCCTCGACGACGCGGCATTCGATCGTGGCCCGATCCGGCTCGATCAGCTGGCCGACGGCGACGAGGCCGAGCTCGTCGAGGCGGCAGAACGTGGTCAGGTCAGGGGTCGCGAAAGTAGGGTGGAGCACGTCGAGGTCTTTCGGGATGGCGAGCGTGAAGAACTTCCATCATCCGGGAGACCTCGACCCCTACCCGGCCACTGACGCGCTCAACCGACTACACCCTCGTTCGTGAAGAGCC
>NZ_JANJER010000039.1:0-630 GCF_044878485.1 Dermacoccus sp. BD5
GGTGCACACTCGCGACGATCACCTTGCGGCTGAAGATGTCGATGATCGCGTACGCCTTGAACGCCACACCCCGAAACGCGGTGGGCAGGTCGGTGATGTCCCACGCCCACACCTGGTTCGCGCCAGTGGCCAACACCTGCGGTTTCACCCGCGCCACCGCCCGCTCACCCGCCGCGCCCGACTGCTCGACTGTGGCCTGCTCGACTGTGGCCTGCTCGCGGCGCATGCGCGCGGCGATACGCCACCACGAACGCAGACTCGCTTCCATGAAGCCCTCGTCCCACGCCTTCGCGAACGCGCCCGCGACACCCAAACCGCTCGTGCGCCCCGCACTGATGAAACCCGCGACCCGCGCGCACACCGACGCGCTCAACCTCGCTGGCTGCTCCCGCTCACGCTGCGGCACAGGCGATACCGCCGCAGCAACGTCACGGCCATGGTGATGGCGGGCGTGCCACGTGCCACGCGAGACACCAGCGACCTGCAGCGCACGGCGCTGACTAAACCCCGCCAGCGCGCTCAGGTCTCGGATGAGGTCGTTCTCGGCTGCGATGAACGCTCGGGTGGCGTCGTCGGGGGCGTATCGGGCTCGTGCGCGTGCCAGTGTTGCAAGAGCCCGATAGCTTTTCC